>CAZHDS010000055.1:0-16295 GCA_964531495.1 uncultured Ignavibacteriales bacterium | reverse complement strand
CAGCGACTGGCGGTTGCGAGTAATCAGATCCCAACTCTCGTGCGAAGCAGTGGCGTCGCCCGCGACGGCTGAATGCTCGATTTCCTGGACCAGATCGCCATCGATCGAGAAGATACTGATCTTACATTGGTAGGGGAGATTGGCAAAATGCAGCAGCCGAGCCTTGTCATTAGGCCTGACGTCTTTGCGGTCCTCAAAGCCAGCGGTGTTGTAATTACCATCGATTCGATACGGATTGGGATAGACATAGACCTCGAGGTTCTCTTGCTCCACCTCTTCGGCCCGATTGAGGGCGTAGGCTTCTTTTAGACCGTTGAGGTACGAAGTCTCCAACGATGGTAGCCCGGCGACCGGCGATCCGAAATCGAAAGTAGTGACATTGATCCAATAGGGCACCGAGGGCAGCAGATCCTGAATGACAATCTCGTACTCGAAGTACTTCAAGTAGCCATCGTCGGTTAGTTCGGAGGCTTCGGCCAGTTGGGGTAGAAGATTGCCTGGGTAGGGCTGATTCGGGAATCTCTTACGGATCGGGGTATCGATTCCAAAGCGGCTGGTATTGTAGTCTTGTCGCTCAAAAATAAACAGAGATTCAGGTGCATTTGGATGTACATATGGGGCACTTCGAGAGTAACCCGCCGGATCAAAATGCGGATCGTCGATCAAATCACCGTAGGTTGCCTGAAGTTGAGCAGGTGTGAATGGTATGTCGGTGAGAGCAAACTCGCCGTCGATCAGCACCAGACGGTTGTAATCCTCGATATCGTATGAGGCCTGCAGAGCGAAACTCTGCGGACGATCATCGCGACCCAGATAGACGCGATAGCCCTCGAAATCGATGATATTCGAGAAGATATCGCGCGTGGTCTCCGAGAGCAAGCCGTTGAAGCGAATCCGAAGGGTCCCGACATCTGGCGTGACCCAGAACTCTGGAGCTGGCGGGGGGCCAGCACCAACAAAGTCAGGTACGTTATCGCCTTCCACCCAGCAAGTTTCGATGGCCGTGTAGTCGACATCGAAAACGGTCGTATCCTGGCCATCAATGACCGTATCTCTCGCCACCAGGACGGAATCGAGCGGACAGTAAACCGCCCTTCCCCTGTACCCGTCACCGTCGGTGTCCACCCCCGGATTGTCATATACCCAGGAGGCCCAGCGAGAATTGGTGGCCAAACCCGAGAAGTCAAAAGTGGAGTGAAGGGCGTCCGGGTTCGAGGGGTCAAAATACGTCTCGTAGTTAGCGGGACTCGCATGGTAGTCCTCACCACCTACCCAGGCAAAAGAAATCGGCAAGCTCTGCCCAGGGAAGATATCGAATGGCCCGAAAGACAGCAGATACCGACAATCGTATCCGGCCGCCATCAATTCCGCATCCTGAGGTGGAGCCAGCCAACCTTCCAGGGAGTGATTCACCGCCGTATACAGTAGATCATAGTCGAACTCCTGGTGGCGCATGATGTAGTACTTGTTGCGATCCCCTTCCGGCGTTCCCAGGCGCGACCCGAATGATCGGAAGGGATCTTCGGGGGTACCGGCCTGGCGGGGTCCGAAATCACGGGAATCGTTACCGTAGTCGATGATCCACCAGTTAAAGGAATAATCCAGCGAGTCGGCGGGCGTTCTTACGACTCGAACTCCCACCGCATGCGGTGTAGACTGATAATTCCAGGCGCCTCCATCCGGATCACCATCATTGTCAGCATGATAGGCGACGCGGATCGAGTCATCGTATTCGCAGTCGCGACAATTCGACGGATGACTGCGATAATAACCGACGGCGTCATCATTCCAACCGTCCGGACCCTGGTTGGAAGTGTGCCAAACATCGCCATCAACCCAGATGCCGAGGTAGACATTCGTGAGAATCGTGGGACTGATATTCTTCACGCGGTAATCGAACAGGATAAAATCGTCGGCATAGGAATAGGACCAGGCCATCGATCTCTGCGTGACCTTGATTCCCAGCGGCCGATGGGCCTTCTGATCAAAGGGGTCGGGTCGCACAATGTTCGGATCGACAATGGTGTCAGTATACTCGCAGATGATGTCTTCCTCGGAGTAGGCATCCGGATCGTAAAAAGGACTGCTCGGGTCGATAGATTTGTACTCAAAGTCGCCAAACGGGGGAATGTCGGGCCAGAGTTCGCGCGTTTCATAGAAATCCTCATCGCCCACCGAAACCAGAGTATCGCGGCCGACGACGGCTCCAATCCAGATCGAGGAGACCCACAGGTATACCAGGTCGCTATTCTTGGGATAGATGCAGGAGGGTATTGGTTCGCCTGTGAACGGATCCTGGATCGATCGTCCCAACGTTCCGAAAGTGCCGTTATTGGCAATCGCCAGCTGGATGTTGCCGCGATTGTGAGCCGTGTATGCGACTATCGGCGTGACTGCTGTCGCCAACTCCGGGTCGGATCCGTTCTTGTTGATACCTATCTTCGGGTTTTCAACCGTGCGGGAATTAGCGAGTCCTGCAAACCCCAGCACCAGGGCGATCAGAACGAATAGCCGAAGCGCACCGGTAACTGTCAGGGTGCGGTGGCTTGAGAATTGAAAAAGGAACACCGATGATAACCTACATTATGAGGACTATCTTGCCAATTTGCGTCTCACCATTGTCGGATTCGACCGAGTAGTAGTACATGCCGCTGACAGCCAACTGGGTATTGCGGGTGATCAGATTCCAGCAATCGGTGGTGGCACTGAAGCAGTCACCTCGATCCACCGGCGGATCATCCACATCGTGGCGGTACTCTCTGATCAGATCGCCGTCGAGGGAAAAGATCCTGAGGAAGCACTTCGATGGCAAATTGGCAAAGTGTATTCGTCGCACTCGGTCGGCCGGCATCTCGCGCACCGTGGCGCGTCCCTCAAAGCCGTTGGCACCATACTCCGCGTCGATGCGATACGGATTGGGGTAAGCGTATACTTTGGCCCCGGTTGCAGCGACCTCATCGGCCGTTTTGAGAGGATAAGCGTATATGGCGCCTGCGGTGCGAGATGACTCCAGTGATTCCAGTCCCGATTGCGGAGAGCCGTAGTCGAAAGCGGTGACGTTGACGTACCACGGGACGGAGGGTAGCAGATCATTGATGACTATTTCGTACTCGAAGTACTTCAGGTAGCCATCATCCGTCTTCTCATCGGCGTCGGCTGAATCGGGGATGATCGAGCTGGGATAGGGCTGATTGGGGTAGATCTTCCGTATTGGCGTATCTATCCCGAGCCGCGAAACGTTGTAGTCTTGCGCATAGAAGTAGAAGGTCGAGTCTGGGAAATCCGGGTGGTGGTAGGGCGCATCCCGCGTATAGTCGAGCGGATCGTAGTTGCCATCTCCGAATGCGTACTGTGACTTCAGTTCATTCTCAGTGAAAGGCACGTCGTTTAGCACACATTCGCGATTCACAGATACCATCTTGTTGAAGTCCTGCAAGTCATATGAAGCGATCATTGTGAATGATGACTGTCTCGTGTCTCTGGCCATGTACACGCGATAACCCTCAAAGTCGACGTGCCGCGAGAAAGCATCTACGGTCGTCTCGGAGCGCAGGCCATTGAAACGGACCCGTAGGCTGCCGTTCGATGAAGTCACTTGCGTTGCTGGATTGGCGACCGAGAAGTCAGGAGCAGGTGGCGGGGAGGCGCCCAGAAAATCCGGAACCCCGTCCCCTTCGACCCAACAGGTCTCGATTGCGGTGTAGTCCCAGATAGTGTCGTATAGCGTATCGGGGTCTATGACCACCGTGTCTATGCGAACAAGAGCGGAATCATCGGGGCAATATGACGCTTCTCCAAAGTAGCCGTCGCCGTCAGTATCGACCCCCGGATTGTCATAAATCCAGGAAGCCCACTTCGAGTTTTCAGCCAAATCCGTGAAGTTCAAGTTGGAGTAGAATTCATCCGGATCATCAGGAAGGTTGGCCAGATTGGCGACGGCCGATGGTCCATGGAAATCCGATCCGGCTACATACGCGAATGAGATCGGCAGCGTCTGACCCGGCCGAATCGTGAACGGTCCAAACGATAGGAGATAGCGCGTGTCTTCGCCATCGGCGAATCCGGGAGCGAGATTCTGGTCAGGGTACAGCCACAGTGAGTCCGTTGCCTGAATCGCTGCGACATAGGCCTGGTCGTAGTCGAACTCGCGGTTGCTCATGATATAGTACTTGTTTCGATCACCCTCAGGCGTACCCAGACCGCCCGATCCATAATCGCGGAAATTGTCCCGGTGCCGGGGACCAAAATCTCGGGAGGGGGTGTCGCTGATCCACCAGTTGAAGGATACATTGAGGGAGTCTTGAGGCGTACGGATTATTCGAGTGGCAGTCACATGGGGAACGTGAGCCGCTTCCGATGGTTGGGACATCTCGCCGTCGTTGTCAGCGATCCAGGCCGTAAATACGGTATCCCTGCGCTCGCAGTTGTTGCACGAATCCGGATATGACAGGAGAAAGCCACATAGATCATCCTGCGCGCCGTCCTGGCCGCCGCCGGTACCCCAGACATCGGCATCGACGTAAATACCCATGTAAACATCTTCCAGGATGTCAACGCCGATGTTCTTCACCTTGTAGTCAAACAGTATGAAATCTTCGGCATAGGAATACGACCAGGCATAAGTGTTTTGCGTTGCCTCAACATAGAGAGGCTGATGAGGGCGGCCGAAATAATCCGTCCCCACGCCGTCCGTAATCGTATCCGTGTATACGCAGATGTAGTCTTCCTCAGATATGGCCCCCTCGAACTCAGGCTGGGCCGGATCCTTGATCGATCTATAGATAATATCCCCAAAAGGAGACTCATCGGGGAAAAACTCCCGCACGAATGACCAACCGTCCGCGGCCAGCGATACGGTAGTATCGCGCCCAACTATCGCGCCGATCCAGAAAGCCCCGGCAAAGAGGTACGTGGAATTCGAACCTTTGGGGTATTCGCAGGAGGGAGCCACCAACCCGGTCAGGCAGTCAGCGGTGCTACCGGAGGCGAACCCGTTTCCAAAGGTACCGTTGTTGTTGATTGCCAGCGATAGCTGGCCTACCCGATGGCCAACCAGGCAGAAGGCCGGAGTGAATTTGGCTAGCGATGGACCGTTGTCCTTGTCCTCAGGACCATCGAGGCGGGCTCGGCTCGCGGCCGTTAGCGGAAGAACGATTGCGAGCATGATCGGAAGCAGCAGCGTTATTTTTGATTTCATTCCCAGAACCCATTACTGGTTAATCTCTTGCCATTCAGTCATTCGACGCTCAGCCTCGGTCATCTGTTTGAAGCCGAAATCGCATTTCGCGCCGAAACCCGAATCTAATGCAGATTCGTCTGCCTGACAAGCGATTTGAGCGCCGTTGATCGGCTTGTCTGAGCGTGGGATCGGTGTATCTGTTACCGGAAGTGAGGCCCCCGATCGTTTCTTCGACCGGGGGCTGGTAGGCTATTGGCCATCAAGGACGGAACGAGCTTCCTCGCTCAAGCCTGGGTCAAGATCGACAACTCTTGGCGTAAGAATGATATAGGAATCGATTTCCCGATAGGAAGTCGTTTCTCGGGAAAAGAGGAATGGCAGCACGTGGCCCAGAATCGGGAAGCGCTTCACATCGTGACTCTCCATCGATCGCCTCAGTCCCCCCAGAAGAACCGACTCGCCGTCCCGGACAATGACAGTGTTTTCCAGCATCTGGCCGTCTTTGATCGGACTGCCCGACATGCTGCTGCTCAGAGAGGTCAACTCGGCGTTGATGCGCATCGTGATGTAGCCGGATTCGCCGAGTGATGGCAGGACCTTCAGAGTCAAACCAGCGTCGACAGAGTCGGTCTCAAAAAGATTTGTGTAACTGGAATAGCGCGTGATGTAGGTGACGCGTTGACCGTCCAGGATCGAGGCCGGGCGGTTGTTCAGCGTCAGAATGCGTGGCGCGCTTCGCACCTCACCGGCGCCTGTCTCGTCAAGCGTGTGCAGCATATCAGAGAGTCTGGGGGAGGATGATAGACTCAGACCCTCGCGCTCCGAATAGCTGTACGAGTCGCGGCTGGAGTGATTAGCCCCGGGAAAGCTGAGGGCCGATTGACGGGCCTCTTGTTGGTCGGTGGAATAATTCCAGCCCAATCTGGTATTGGAGTTCTGGATCATGCGATCCCAGTCCAGGCCTACATCGCGGGCCTTGGACCGATCGATTTCAACAATCAGGACCTCGATTTCGATCTGCCGAGGAGGAACATCGGCCTGCCGGATCATGTCAGCCAGGTGCGCCAGATCGGATGAGCTGCCGTTCAGAATCAGCATGTTGGCCGCGTCGTTGTGTCGCACTTCGACATATCCTGAGTTGCCTCGGGCCTTCCACACGCCAAAGCTACCTTCAGCCTTGGAGCGCACACCTAACATGTCCATAACCTGCGAGGGGGGCAGATAGTTGGGTCTGATGGTCATGACGGCATTCTCCGCCACTACTTCGTTGTCGGAATCCTGGGCCTGAGCAAACCCGGACAGCAATAGCACGAGTAAGATTGCTCGTACGAACGTGTGATTCATAAGATTTCCCTTCGATTAACCCTGCGCTGCTGCGCCACTGTTTGTATCTATGTAGAACCATTATAACACCATGCGCCGGTGCGGTCAAGCCATCGCAGCCATTTACAGCCACTTCGCTTCCGGGGCAGTTTACTGTTGTGCCGGGCCATTTGGGGGACCATTTTAGAAGGCGATCGTCCGATTCTCCATGGCAGACAGGTCGGTCGGGCCCGAAACCTTACGGAGGTAGTAGTGAGCGAAAAGAGTCGAATCGTCGGCGTGGGGTCGGCCCTCGTGGATGTACTTCTGCACGAAGATGATCTCTTTGTCAGTCGGCTGGCCGGAGTCAAAGGTGGGATGACCCTGGTTGAGCCAGCCTTCATCCGCGATGCGCTGGCCCGGGCGAATTCTCGCCCCGTATTTGTGCCGGGCGGTTCGGCCTGCAATACAATCGTAGGAGTCGGCCAACTGGGCGGCGACTGCCGCTTGGTGGGCAAGCTCGGTGAGGACGAGCCGGGTGAGTTCTTCCGGAAGGGATTGCAAGCGGCCAATGTCGAACCCTGTCTAACCACCTCGGGCACATCGACGGGACAGGTGCTTTCTATCGTCACACCCGATGCCGAGCGTACTATGTTCACTTATCTCGGGGCCTCCGCCGAAATGACGCGAGAAGAGATCACGCCGGAACAGTTTGACGGGGCCGGCATTGTACACGTGGAAGGTTACTTGCTGTTCAATCACGATTTGATCAAGACGGTGATGGAGCAGGCCACGGCCGCTGGCGCGATGATCTCTCTGGATTTGGCCAGTTTCACCGTGGTGGAGGCATCGCAGGAGTACCTCGGCGAATTGGTCGATCAGTACGTGGATATTCTGTTGGCCAACGAAGATGAGGCCCGGGCCTTTACCGGCCTTGATGACGAAAGCAAGGCGCTTCAGGCACTTGCCGAGCGGTCCGAGTACGCGGTACTGAAGATCGGCAAACGGGGCAGTCTGGTGGCTCATGGTGGCGAAGTTATCTCGGTGGCGCCCATTGGTGATGGTTCGGCCGTAGATACGACCGGCGCCGGGGATTTGTGGGCTTCGGGATTCCTGTACGGTCTCGTGCATGGTCTTCCTATGGCCGCTTGCGGTGCTCTGGGATCCGCCTGCGGCTACGAGGTGTGTCAGATCAGTGGAGCATCGATCCCTGAGGACGGCTGGGTACGAATCAGAAAGTGCCGCGATGCTCTGCTCGCCGGGGCCTGAGTAGCTTTGTACTCTCAGATTCAAAAAGTAGGACTCAGTTTGTGAAGACTGACAGCACACAGAAATTGAAGCAGTCGCTCAGCGAGCGCATCCTGGTATTGGACGGCGCGGCTGGCACTTTGGTGCAGTCCTTCCATCTGGTCGAAGCTGGGTTTCGCGGGGAACTACTGAAAGATCATCCGCAGGACCTTCAGGGCAATAACGACATCCTGTGTCTGACGCGTCCCGAACTCGTAACCGAGATGCATCGACGTTACCTTGATGCTGGCGCGGACATAATAGAAACGAACACGTTCACCGCCTCGTCGATTTCGCAAGCCGACTACGGTACCGAGATTTATGTCGCCGAGATGAATCTGGCCGCGACGCGATTGGCGCGACAAGCGGTTGATCAGTTCATGGCCGAACATCCTCGCCGAACCTGCTTTGTGGCAGGTTCACTGGGTCCCACCAATCGGACCTGTTCGATCTCAAGCGATGTGAACGACCCCGGTCATCGCGATGTCGATTTTGACGGCATGGCCGCCTCATACGCCGAACAAGTGCGAGCCATGGTCGCGGGTGGCGTGGACATCTTGTTGGTGGAGACGGTATTCGATACGCTCAATGCCCGGGCGGCGTTGTTTGCGATTCGCACCGTCCTGGATGAGCGCCAGATCGAGCTTCCGATCTGGGTCTCTGGCACAATTACCGACGCCAGTGGTCGAACCCTGTCTGGCCAGACGACTGAGGCCTTCTGGATATCAATCGCCCATGCCCAACCGCTTATCGTCGGTCTCAACTGCGCCCTGGGCGGTGCGGCTCTCCGGCCGTACGTGAAGGAGCTGGCCCGTGTGGCCGACACGTTTGTCTCGACCCACCCCAATGCCGGGATGCCGAATGAATTTGGCGGTTACGATGATACTCCCGAAGAAATGGCCGCAACCTTGCGGGGTTTTGCCGTCGATGGTCTCGTCAACGTGGTTGGCGGCTGCTGCGGATCCGGCCCGGATCACATCAAGGCCATCGCCGACGCCGTGAGAGGTCTGGCTCCAAGACGGATTCCTGTCATCGAGCCGTACTGCCGCCTGAGTGGACTCGAGCCCCTGGTAATCACGCCCGACTCGCTACTGGTCAACGTTGGCGAACGAACCAACGTCGCCGGGTCTCGGAAATTCGCGCGGCTGATCAGGGACGAGGAGTTTGAAGGGGCGCTCAAGATTGCCCGCCTTCAAGTCAAGAATGGTGCCCAAATAATCGACATCAATATGGACGAGGCCATGCTCGATTCGACCGCCAGCATGACCCGCTTCCTGAATCTAATAGCCTCCGAGCCGGACATATCACGGGTACCGGTCATGCTCGATTCATCCAATTTCGATGTTATCGAAGCGGGGCTGAAGTGTCTTCAGGGCAAGGGCGTCGTGAACTCGATAAGCCTCAAGGACGGGGACGAGGAGTTCGTCCGCCGGGCCCGTCTGGTGCGCAAGTATGGTGCGGCTGCGGTCGTTATGGCTTTCGATGAAGCAGGCCAGGCGACCAGCTGCGAGCGACGCCTCGAAGTATGCGCCCGATCATATCGCGTCTTGGTCAACGAAGTTGGCTTCCCGCCGCAAGACATCATCTTTGATCCCAATATTCTGACCATTGCGACCGGCATCGACGAGCACAATGATTACGCCGTTTCCTTCATTGCTGCCTGCGCGGACATCAAACGCACCCTGCCGCTGGCTCTCGTGAGCGGTGGTATCTCGAACCTGTCCTTTTCGTTCCGAGGGAACGATTTTATCCGCGAGGCCATGCACTCGGTCTTTCTGTACCACGCAATTAAGGCCGGGCTTGATATGGCCATCGTCAACCCCGGTCAATTGGCGGTCTACGACGAATTGCCAGCCGACCTCCTGGAGGCGTGCGAGGATGCGGTCCTGAATCGCCGTTCCGACGCCACAGCGCGCCTGACGGAGATGGCCGCGGCCACCAAGGGTACGGCGAAAACCCGAACCGAGGATCTATCCTGGCGCGAGAGTTCTGTCGAGGAGCGATTGACTCACGCTTTGGTGCACGGTCTCGGCGACTTCATTGAGGACGATACGGAAGAGGCCCGCCTGGGCGCGAATCGTCCGATTGATGTCATCGAAGGCCCCTTGATGAACGGCATGAACCAGGTCGGCGATCTCTTTGGGGCTGGCAAGATGTTTCTCCCCCAGGTCGTCAAGAGCGCCAGGGTGATGAAGAAGGCGGTCAAGGTCCTTACGCCATACATCGAGGCTGAGAAACTGGCCACGATGGCGTCCGGCAACGGCCGAATTCTCCTGGCGACCGTCAAGGGGGACGTGCATGATATCGGCAAGAATATTGTCGGCGTTGTTCTGGCCTGCAATACTTATGACATTATCGATCTGGGCGTGATGGTACCGGCCGAGAAGATCATCGAGGCTGTTCGAGAACACGAGGTAGACATCATTGGTTTGTCCGGCTTGATCACCCCATCTCTGGATGAGATGGTTCACGTGGCTGCCGAAATGGAGCGCCAGGGCTTGGACTTGCCCTTGTTGATCGGCGGTGCTACGACTTCGCGGGCTCACACGGCGGTCAAGATCGCTCCGGTCTATCATGGCCCGGTGATTCACGTGTCCGACGCTTCGCGCGCCGTGGGAGTAGCCGGCAAATTGATGAACCCGGATAGGCGCGGTGAGTATCTTGGTGAGATCAGTCAGCAGTACGACGAAGTGCGAAAGAACCACGAAAGCCGACAGGCCGCGAAGAAGGTCTTGCCACTTGAGGAGGCTCGCAAGCGGCGGATCACCATCGATTGGTCGGACTACGCGCCACCCCGGCCACAGTTCCAGGGCGTGAAGATATTCGACAACTATCCTTTGGCAGAGCTAATACCGCTGATCGACTGGGCACCATTCTTCAAGGTGTGGCAGCTCCCTGGCCGCTATCCAGAACTGCTGGACACACCCGAGGTGGGCGATCAGGCCCGGGAACTCCTGACACAGGCCGAACAGATGCTGGGGCGTATTGCTGACGAGAGACTCCTGACAGCCCGGGCTGTGATCGGTCTCTTTCCGGCCAATACGGTTGGCGATGACATTGAAGTATACCATGATGACAGGCGTTCCGAAATCATCATGACGTTGTATCATCTTCGTCGCCAGAAGGATGCTGCGCAAAAAGCAGAGTGTCCCTGTCTGAGTGATTTTGTGGCATCGAAGAGTAGCGGTCGCCAGGACTATGTTGGTGCCTTCGCGGTTTCGACCGGCTTTGGTTCCGACCAGTTGGGCGATGTCTTCACCAGTGAGCAGGACGACTACAACAAAATCATGGCTGAAGCATTGGCGGACCGCCTGGCCGAAGCCCTGGCAGAGCGAATGCATCAGCGCGTGCGTGCCGAGTTCTGGGGATACGCCCCTAACGAAAGTCTATCCAACGATCAGCTGATTGGTGAAGAGTACGACGGCATTCGTCCCGCGCCCGGCTACCCGGCCTGTCCCGAGCATTCCGAAAAGCGCTCGCTGTGGCAATTGTTGGATGTAGAAGACCGCATTGGCATGAAACTGACGGAGTCGTGCGCCATGTGGCCGGCTGCATCGGTGAGTGGGTGGTACTTCTCACATCCGGAGTCGCGCTATTTGTCGGTCGGTAAGATTGGCCGCGATCAGGTCGAGGATTATGCCCGACGCAAAGGAATAGCCTTGTACGAGGCCGAAAAGTGGTTGCAGGCCAATCTGGCTTATCCGCGACAGCAATGAAAGATCTATCACTATGCATGTAACCGAGCATCTTGACCGAGCGACCAACCCCTTGTTCAGCTACGAGATCATCCCGCCTCCCCGAGGCCGGAGTGCTCGCGACATTTTGGATATAGTAGAACGGTTGGTGCCGCTCCAACCACCGTTCATCGATGTCACCGCCCATGGGGCGATGGCCAAGTACGAACAACAACCGGATGGTCAGGTAGTTCGACGGGTTACGTGCAAGCGCCCGGGAAGCATCAGTATCTGCGGCATAATTCAGAATCGATATAACATCGATACCGTCCCGCACTTGCTCTGTCGTGGATTTACGCGCGAGGAAACTGAGAATGCCATGATCGAGCTGAGTTTTCTTGGTATTCACAATGCCCTGGCGATCAGGGGGGATGAGACCAACTATCAGAAGCCACTCGACGGGGGGAGGACCGTCAACGAATATGCCAACGAATTGATCGAGCAATTGCACGGTCTTCGAAACGGCCAGTACCTGGAAGATTTGGCTGACACCGAGCCGATTGATATGTGCGTGGGCGTTGCCGGTTATCCCGAGACACATGTCGAGGCCGATGGAACGAACGCCGATATTGCCGCTCTAAAGCGAAAGGTCGAGGCGGGGGCCGACTACATCGTAACCCAGATGTTTTTCGACAATGCCAAGTTTTTTGCTTTTGTTGAACGGTGTCGGCAAGCTGGCATTGACGTTCCGATCATTCCCGGTCTCAAGGTCATCAACAACGTTAATCAGCTGACCAGCCTGCCGGAATTCTTCCATATCAACTTGCCAGGCGACCTTGTCGGAGAGATCACCGCCGCTCCTGAACACGTGAGGGGAATCGGCCGCAATTGGGCGATCAAGCAGGGGCGAGAGCTGCTCGAAAACGGTGTCAAGTGTATTCACTTCTTTGTGGTCCGGGATGTGAAAACCGTCCTGAAGACGATCAAATCACTCTAACCGGACACCAAATTCAGAACTGCTGTTCATAGCGATCACGGCGATCACGTTTTGATTGTTCGGTGGCAACCCAATAGCTATCACGATTAGGATCTGGCCCCAGGTCCAGAAACTTCTTTCCGACCAACCTGGCAAGTAGCGCGGTGGGGGTCAGCCCGAGGTAGAAGACGATCGTCAGCAATACTCGCGTCATGATCCAGCCCAGGATGATAGCGAACGTCATCCAGATCCGGTAGAGTGGTCGTAATACTGACGGTGCCGCCAGCCCCACCCCGGCCAGCACCAATGACGCCGTCGCCAGCCAGGGCCATGTCGCGCTGTCTTGCCACCACATCCAGGAGGCGACTGCGATTCCAAGGGCGGCCATGGTCAAGCCGAAGCTCTTCAGGCGACGACTGCCGCACCCCACACTCTTGATGTCATCAACAAATGCCATACGGCTCTCAATCCGGTTCGAACTGTGACGTTTCTGAGTTCGATTGAGGTTCCTGGGTCGTCTTCTCAATCAGAACATTCCCAATTACAAGATAGTCCATCTCTGTCCCCATGAAGCACTCGTAGGCCTCTTGCGGAGTACATACAATCGGTTCGCCGCGAACATTGAACGACGTATTGGCGACCACGGCGCAGCCATGGAGCTGGTTAAGGGTCGTCAACAAGCGATGGAAGCGGGGATTCGTTTTCCGGTCTACGGTCTGAATACGGGCCGAATAATCGACATGCGTCACAGCCGGAATCTCCGAACGAACCTGCTGCAAACGCGCAAGGCCTGTTTTCCCATCGTCGCGAACTTCTCGCCGCTGCTTATCTTGGATCGGCGCGACTATCAACATGTATGGGCTGGGTCGGTCCAGGCAGAAATAGTCTTGCGCCCGTTCAACTGTGACCGCAGGGGCGAAGGGACGGAAACTCTCCCTGAACTTTATTTTCTGATTGAGCCGACTCTGCATATCCGGCGCCCGGGCATCCCCCAGGATAGAACGATTGCCCAGTGCCCGTGGTCCAAACTCCATCCGGCCCTGGAACCATCCCACAACCTGCCCATCCGCAATCAAATCCGCGACTCTGTCGAACAACTCATCGTCAGGCAGCGATTCGTGTGCAATCTCTCGCTCGGATAAGAACGACTTCACGCTGTCGTCGTCAAACTGCGGTCCCAGGTAAGAGCCTTGTTGTGAGTCCGAGCCCGTCACGACCTGGCGGTCTTGATCGAGATAATCATGCCACACGGCAAACGCCGCGCCGAGAGCGCCACCGGCGTCACCTGCAGCCGGTTGGATCCACAGATCGTCAAACGGTCCTTCGCGCAGTAGACGACCATTGGCCACGCAGTTGAGTGCTACTCCACCCGCCAGACAGAGGTTCCGCTGCCCGGTTTCGCGATGGACATGATGAGCCATCCGGAGCACAACCTCTTCCGTCACAGCCTGGACCGATCGGGCCAGATCAAAATCACGTTGGCTCAGTGGTCCTTCTGGTGTGCGGGGCGGCCCGCCGAAGAGCTCCGCAAAATGATCATTGGTCATCCTCAAGCCGGACCCAAAACCGAAGAATTCCATGTTCAAACGAAGAGAGCCATCGGGCTTGAGGTCAACCAGCTTCTCCATGATTAGATCGCGATACACCGGCTCGCCATACGGTGCCAGGCCCATGAGCTTGTACTCGCCGGAGTTGACCCGAAAACCACAGAAGTACGTGAACGCTGAGTAGAGCAGGCCCAGGGAATGCGGGAAACGAAGCTCGGCCAGCAATTCCAGGTTATGTCCTCGACCCGTTCCGTAGCAGGCGGTGGCCCACTCGCCGACACCGTCAATCGTGAGTATCGCGGCATCTTCGAAATGCGAGGGATAGAATGCCGACGCGGCGTGAGAAAAGTGATGCTCCGGAAATAGCACCGTACCCTCAAAGCCGGTCTCGCGGCGAATGATCTCCCGGATCCACAGCTTCTGTTTCATCCAGAGCGGCATGGCCTTCAGGAATGAGCGAAGTCCTCGGGGAGCGTAGGCGAGGTAGGTTTCCAGGATGCGCCCGAATTTGATAAAGGGCTTGTCATAGAAGGCGATGTGGTCGAGGCGACTGCCCTCGGTATGACCTTCCGCTAGGCAGTATTGGATCGCCTGAACAGGGAAGCCGGGGTCGTGTTTGCGGCGAGAAAAACGTTCCTCCTGCGCCGCCGCCACGATCTGGCCATCTCGGATCAAGCAGGCGGCACTGTCGTGATAGAATGCTGAAATGCCGAGAATGTCAGTCTGGTGGGCCATTGGTCAGGCTCTTCCGAATTACGTTTGCCGCCATCACCGTTTGGACAAGATCATCCGCTTCCCTCGTGGGAACAAGGTTTTTCCACCGCCCGGTCGAAGGCTCATGTTCGTGTCCTGCAACTTTATAGTTGTGCCCACGTCTGGCGTGACGTTTCATGGTCGTAATCAGCGAGGGATACGACACGTATGAAGCAAGTCTCAGAATACCAGCGACGGATCATGGTGACGGGCGGGGCCGGATTTATCGGCAGCAATCTGTTGTTGCACATGGTACCGAAATACCCGGACTATCTGTTTGTCAATGTCGATGCTCTTACTTATGCGGGCAACCTGACCAACCTGGCCGAGATTGACAAGCGCGACAACTACGTTTTTGAACGCATCGACATCTGTGAGTATGACCGGCTCTCGGACTGCTTCGCGAAATATGAAATCGATGGTGTTATCCATCTGGCAGCCGAGTCACACGTTGATCGTTCGATCACCGGTCCGGCGCAGTTTATCCAAACTAACATCGTAGGGACATTTCATCTGCTTCAGTTGGCGCTCGATCGGTGGGGAGCATCGGGGAACGGCCGTTTTCTGCACGTTTCAACCGATGAAGTCTTTGGCTCCCTCGGTGATCAGGGCTATTTCACGGAACAGACCCCGTATGCGCCTAACTCTCCCTACTCGGCCTCAAAGGCCTCCAGCGACCACCTTGTTAGAGCCTATTACCATACCTATGGCTTAGACGTCGTGACGACCAACTGCTCGAATAACTACGGCCCGTACCAGTTTCCCGAGAAACTGATTCCGCTGATTATCAACAATGCCTGCCAGGAGCGACCCCTGCCGGTCTATGGCGATGGTCTGCATGTCCGAGATTGGCTCTACGTCGAAGATCACTGCCAGGCCCTGGATCTCGTGTTTCATCAAGGTACGGCGGGGGAGACATACAATATCGGCGGGCACAACGAGATCGCTAATATCGAACTGGTCCGTCTGGTCTGTCGTTTGCTCGACGAGCGATTGGGACAAGGTCCCCGCGAGGAGTTGATCAAATTCGTGACTGATCGTCCCGGCCATGATCGACGCTACGCCATGGACGCCGGGCACATCGCTCAGCAGCTTGGCTGGCAGCCGCAATACGATTTTGAGCGTGGGATAAAGAAGACGATCGATTGGTACTTGTCGCACGGGGACTGGCTGGATCAGTGCACCAGCGGAGCCTATCGGACCTATTATGAACAAATGTACGACAGCGAATAGGGGCGAGTGAACATGATGCAATCGCTACGCAAAGGCATAATCCTCGCCGGTGGCAGTGGCACGCGCCTCCACCCGGCCACGCGAGTGGCCTGCAAACAGATGTTGCCAATCTATGACAAGCCGATGGTCTATTATCCATTGTCAACGCTCATGCTGCTCGGCATATCCGAGATCCTCTTGATATCGACGCCGGACGATACGCCGCGCTTCGAGCGTTTGCTCGGCGATGGCCACGCACTGGGACTCAAAATCTCGTACGTCGTGCAAGAAAAGCCAGCCGGAATCGCCCAAGCCCTTCTGCTCGGGGAATCGTTCATTGGGAATGATCCCGTGGCATTGATCTT
>CAZHDS010000054.1:0-16682 GCA_964531495.1 uncultured Ignavibacteriales bacterium | reverse complement strand
TAGATTCATGTTGCCGTCCTCAGAATCAAAGACTCAGAACCAACCCCAGTGTATCCTTGTTTGGGGAATAATCAGGTCGCAAGCGGAACGATAAACCTGGCTCCAGCCATCGTTCGACAGGATAATCAGGTATCGTCGCCGCGGCCATCATGCAGAGCCCCGATAGTCCTCCCACAATTGACAGAATCCGTAGGCTGCTACCGGAGAAAACTCGCCCTGTATTGCCGGCGTAAACATGACCGGTTGAAGGACCATATATCAGTCCCGGCCCTCCGAGTACGATGCCGCCGGCCGTTGCCGTTTGCTGGCCTGACAGGATACCGGCTCCGCCAATACCAAGCGGTGCCAGCGTACTCCAGGTGGAAATGCGGCGAGCTGTTGATAGTGACTTGGTACTCTGAGGATACGATAAAGAAATACTCGTGAAGTCTTTATCTACTTGTCCGTTTTGGTTGTTACTGGCACCGCAAGCACTGCCACCAACTACGACCAGAACTATCATGAACCACGCATACTTCTTCACAACCATGACAAGACTCTAAATGATCATAAATTCGAAGTTGCTAACTCAAAAGATGGGATTGTTCTGCACAACAGGAATATAGGCTGTTGAGTCCCCCTTGTCACTTCGAAAATCGAGAGCGATCTGGTCACAGGACCAACTTTCACAACTCTGTTTCAAGCTAATAAGACCTTGGTCCTCGGTGGTCCATAACCGCCGCCAAATGCGCCACAATGCTACCGAGAGATACGTTGCCAACGTGATCAGGTGCATATTGCATGCAGTATCGATTTGTTGGTGGATTTTCGCGGATCGCGCAAGTTGTTGATATATGCGGAGAGGCAGGGATTCGAACCCTGGATAGGGGTTATACCCCTATAACGGATTAGCAATCCGCAATATTATATAGTGATAGCAACGACTTACGGAGACGTAAACGCGAAAACTTTGGTCTAGCTTCTCTTCGGCTTGGTGAATCGATGAAACAAAGAGCGACGGGAAGGCGGTCCCGCCGCATTGAAGAATATAGAGTCAATGTTGCCTACGAACAAGGTACCGGTGCCTTGATCTTCCTGTCATACATTCATACGGCATGGTGTTCTCGTCGGTATTGATGGAGTCGGCCAGGTTCCGACCGTCATTTTGTCGGGAGACGGAATGAGGCAGCTGCTCAGGGACTAGCATTCCCGTCCAAGAGAAGATCGCATTACCGCTTGTGGCGGGTGTTTATGCGAGTTCAGGTACGTTTCTCGCTTGACGCCTGATTCACGTCTGCATATATTTGGATTGTCCCGACCTGAGGGAAAAGTCTGTTCAGCAGTAGCATACGAAGACGAAAGCAATGGTACGTGATGCTCATCGGGAAACCGAGCGTATCTTGTGCGAACATCTGCGTCTCACAGCAACCTGTAGCAAGCACATATGGAGCGTACCCGTCAGCATTGATGACCTAGACGGAGCTTATTGATTGGGAGAGCCGGTTATGTGCTATTGGTTGTGTCAAAGCGTAGGTCGCCCAGCCGGGTGTCTCCCCCCTGTTGTTTCCGACAGCATTACTCGTTGTTCGATTTATTCAATAACAGCAAACCTCACTGACAGACACCGCCACACGCGAGTGCAGTGGGAGAAAGAGAAGGAGATGAACACAAAACACAAACGTACAAGAGGATCCCTGCGGGTGTCACTGCTCTTGGCAGTCTTATCGGTGTTGCTAGTATCATCCGCGATGGCGACCGTGGTCACTAAGGAAGAGGCCAATCAGGTGAGCCGCAACTGGCTAACTTATCAGATTTACCAAAACGGATCCTGGGCCGATAGTATGATGCCCCGGGTCAATGATGGCGAACCAATTTACCACGAAGGGGTTCTCGTTGGCTACTATTTCCTGGTCGAACCCTCTGGCTACATTGTGGTCCCGATCCTGAAGGAGTTACCGGCCATCAAGGCTTACTCCGAGACGGATCAGCCGGACATGAGTGAAGCGCAGGGTATGGCCGGACTTCTCAAGGATGTTCTGCTGCACCGCATCCAGCTATATGAGGAACTGTATGGCAGTGTAGATGCTCCTCAGCCGGCGACTGGCGAGGTGCTTCTCGGTCGCGAGCACGCTGAGCGGTGGACCCAGTTGCTGCAGAGCGAGGCTGACTTACAGAAGCAGCTCGTGGACGGCAGGTTTGCCAAGGCAACCACAATCGGACCGATGCTGACTGAGAACTGGCACCAGGGCGATCCGTACAATGAGCTCTGCCCGATGGGTGATGGCGGACGCAGCGTGGTAGGTTGTGTGGCTACAGCAACTTCAATGATCATGCACCATTGGAGCTGGCCACCGTCCGGAACGGGCAGTCACTCCTACAGTTGGGATGGTGACCAATCCTGTGAAGGTGACGTCGGCGGCGGAACTCTGTCCGCGACATTCTCGGACGCCTACGACTGGGCCAACATGCTTGATGACTACGGTGGTGGTTCCACCGGCGCTGAGGATGACGCCGTCTCTGAGCTCTGCTACGAAGTAGCCGTAGCTTTCAATATGAATTTCGGACGTTGTGGATCGGGCGCCAGTACTTTTAACGCCGTGACCGTCTTTCCTACCTACTTCAGATACCAGAATACGACTGATCGAGAGAACCGGGACGATCATACGCCCGCCACCTGGTTCGATGTCATAAAGACCGATATTAACTTAGGTCAGCCGATACAATACAAGATCAAAGGTCACTCGATCGTATGTGACGGTTGGAAGGATGACCAGGGTGATGACGAAATCCATATGAACTACGGCTGGGCGAGCGGCCATAACACCTGGTACATTGTTGACAACCTTCATTGCCCTTGGGAAGGCTGTGATTTTAACAATGAATACCTCGTGCGAGGTATTCGACCCAATAGCGCTCCGCCCGTGGCGATATGCCAAGATGTCACCGTATATGCCGACGCCGATTGTTACACTGAAGCTTCAATTGACAATGGATCTTACGATCCCGACGGTCAGGCGCTGCGTTATTATCAGATACCGGATGGACCGTACCCGCTGGGCGTTACCCACGTCACGCTGAGAGTGGCGGATCCCCAGGGACTCGTTGATGAATGCGAGGCTGACGTTACTGTGATCGACAATACTCCGCCGGTCGCTCAATGTCCCGGAGATATGATCGTCGGCAACGATTGGGACATGTGCAGTGCCGTAGTTGACTTCACTGTTGGCGTTACCGACAACTGCAGCGGGGCCACAGTGTTAGCGAATCCACCCTCGGGCTCTACCTTCAACCTGGGCACTACCACGGTTCATGTGACTGCTACTGACGGCTCCGGAAACACCGATGAATGCTCGTTCACTGTCACTGTGCAGGACGTCCAACCGCCAGAACCAATCTGCCCGGCGAGTTTCTCAGTCGATAATGAGCCCGACATGTGTAGCGCGGTGGTCGATTTCATCTTTAGTGTCACGGATAACTGTCCTGGCGCGTCGGCCGTTGCCGTACCGGCCCCGGGCTCCACTTTCGATGTAGGAGTGACGGAAGTCATTGTGTATGCTACGGACGCCGCTGGGAACACCGGAGCCTGCAACTTCGATGTCACGGTGATCGATACTCAGAACCCGGTCATCGTATGTCCGGACGACTTTGAGGTGATGTTCATCAATCCGTCCCAGGCCGTGGTTGAGTTTGAAGCGACGGCCACCGACAACTGCGATGATGATCCGACCATTGACTACTATCCGCCTCCGGGAAGTATCTTTGACGTTGGCACCAACCGGGTTGTCTGCATTGCGACCGACTTCTCCGGCAATGCTGACACCTGTGACTTCTCATTCGAGTTGGTTTACCTCGACATCAAGCCGACTTCTTGTCCCAACCCGCTCAATGTCAAGCCGTATACGGTTGACACTAAGGATAACCAGGGCCTGGCTGCCTCGGACACGGATTTGAGTTATGACCTGGACCGCAAACCGATGGGCGTTCTCCCGGTGGCGATTCTCGGCACGGCCGACTTTGACGTGACGACACTCCTTACCGAAACGATCACAATCAACGGTGTGGCGCCAATCCGTTGGGATCGGGAAGACGTGGCTACGCCGGCGAATACCGATGAATACTGTGGCTGTACGAATGATGGTCGCGATGGCTTCCCGGATCTGACCCTGAAGTTCAGCAGGTCCGAGATCATCGAAACTCTTGGTCCAGTAATCAACGGGGAGGTCATTCAGCTCTTGATCACCGGCATGACCGATGGTCATATGCCATTCTTTGGTGGAGATTGTGTATTGATTCGGGCCAAGAACGGTCTGGCGGTGGCTGATGGGACGCTGCTTGAGGTCACACCGTTGGAAGCGACGAACAACTTCCCGAACCCGTTCAACCCCTCCACCGAGATTCAATTTACTATTGATCACGGTCAGCGTGTAAAGCTAGAAGTGTTCAATATCTTGGGACGGGTTGTGAATACGCTTACGGATGATTTCCTGGACGCCGGCAATCACACGATTTCGTGGAACGGCGACGACCAGGGCGGTGCTCAGCTTTCATCAGGTGTGTACTTCTATCGTCTTTCTACTAGCAGCACCACGGTTACCCGCAAAATGATGCTTCTCAAGTAGATCGCCGATCAATTAGTCTGTGCGATTACAGCCACCTCCCAACGGAGGTGGCTGTTTTGGATTGGCAGATATGAGGGCTCGGGAAGGACGGTGCTACTGGAACGACAACCTGTCCACTGCCTCGGCCAGGTGATCCGGTGCCAGGTGAGCGTAGATCATGGTCGTTTGGATGTCTGAGTGCCCCATCAGTTTCTTCACGGTCGATAGGCCGACGCCCGACATCACCAGGTGAGAGGCGAAGGTGTGACGTAGAGTGTGAATCTTCGCCAGACCAGGAATGCCTGCCTGCATAGCGATCTGGATCAGCTTCTCGCGCAGTCTGACCGGGAGTGCTTCTTCGGCCAATCCACTCCGTCACCGCCTCGTCGTCGAACCACAGTAACCTCCCCCACTTCACAGGCGGAGTGACCCTTAGAACTTTGGCCTAGCTAGGCCAAAATCCGCCGCAGAAGGCATCAGGATGCTTCGGAATGATACCATGGCATTGACTTCGGAGAGTTAATCGGCTAGCCCTTGATCAAGTGACGGATTTTCGCGGATCGCGTAAGTCGTTGATATATGCGGGGGACTTGGTATAACGATCTGAACCGGATTGGTTTGTGCATCCTTGTTCGTTTGTGCCTAGTCGCGTCTCCTTGTACTTGTTTAGGCCATCAGGAGGCACAGCGGAAGCATCGCAACTTAATGCCGAGCAATGTGTATTCCGATCAGATGGGTCGCCAAGTCGCTATCACCATCGATACTCCCTATGAGACTGTAACTCAGAAACCGGTAGTGCAGCTCATATGATACTCGCTCGTACATGGAATTGTAGCCAATGGCTAACCGTGCGTGATCTGCGGGAACCACATTCAATCCTAACGCGACATCTGTTCCGGAAGCCTCCGAGTAGAAAGCGTCTATCCCCACGTTCCAGCGACTCAGTCTCAGCAGCCCGCCTACCACACCAACTCGTGGCGACTTGGCAGTTGCCTCGCCGCTGACCATACTTCCGGCACCGTTCAACACCGCCGCCCCTAGTTGAATCTGGTTGGTCAGCTCCCATGTGCCAAAGATGTCGATGCCCAATTCCCTGGCCGATTTATCGGAGAACTGCAATGCCGCGCTGGTGTCGGTCAGATCGAGGCGAGAGTCGTATGTTCTCACGATGACGGCTTGATCTAGTGTGCTGTATTTGACTGAATTCCAGCTGACCGACGCCCCCACAGAAACACCATGGCCGAGACAGCCTGATCCCCACAGGTCAAAACGAGTGCTCCTGTTTCGCTCCTCCCTCGAATGAGCTCTGCCAATACTCGTCACAACCTCGAAGTCGGTCTCAAATGAATACGATGAAAAACGCGCACCGACAGCCCTCCCCTGTTCGAAGCTCCCATGAAGCTGACCGGCACTATATCCACTCAAGTCACTGCAAACATCAGCATTCCAGCCCGTTGTATGCGCCCCTGCGGAAGGATTGGCGACGGTGACCACCTCGCGGTTACGAGTTGGAGAGGCGGAGAAACCCATGCCGCCAGAGAGGTAACCAAGTCGGTGAAGGAATACCTCCTCGGGGAGTAGTCCTTTGCGCACCACCGCCAAGACATCAGCGGCTCCCATTTGATTGACAGAGATTGTATCAGGCGGATCTGACGGGGATTCAATCATGGTAGCATCATCTCCTGGTCGTATGGCACTTATCAATAGAGCGGCGCCACCGACCAAAACGCCAATCGCCCCGCCGATGACGCCGGCGCCACTGCCGCGACGGTCACGACGCTGTACATCAAGGCTGTCAGTCTCCCAGGGCAATACCACATCTAACCAAGCATCATAAGCTGTTAGTGAGTCGCAGGCCCAATCGAGAATCACCGTCGGGAACTGAAGAAATTGTTGGCCATCAACCATCTTGATATCTTCGTGAGCCACAAATTTCTTGCGGTGGCCGACAACTCTGCCACTGTCGACGCAAAGTAAGGTCAACGTTCTGTCCAGCAGGCGGCTCAGCGGCCTGGACAGCCGGTAGTACCCATTGTCGTAGGTCTGAACCGGATCGCCCGCGACTCCATTCGACTTGACCCAAACATGCGATGCCGGCTTCTCAAGCTCCAAGGTGCTGTCTTCATGGCAAATGACGCTACCCTGAACAAAGACCTCATCCAGGGCCCATGAATCCGTGGGCAAAAGTACGCATAGCGCGATAACCATGGCGATTGGGACGATGCTCAGACTTCTTGTCATATTTCGCCTATCGACTCCTGAGCGAAAGTTCGATCATCTCGATCTCTTCCGCACCAATTACGTCAGTACTAAAGGACACGTACTCCGGGTGGTACACTCGTACTGTTATTATCTCCTTATCAGCAACATCCCGTAGCGTGACTCGGAAGCACCCATCCGCTTTGGTTATTCCCTCGACGTTGTACCCATCAATTGTCACCGTAGCCCCGCGAATCGGGTCTTGATGTTCATCAGTCATACAACCCTCGAGCACCGTTTGGGGGAAAATAGCAATCGAGCCATCTTGTCCCGGGGCAAGGGACAAACACAAGATCGCGAAACACAACAGGGCGGCGGCGGCAAGGACCAGACGATTGCCAATATACGGTTTCACGACCGAATAGGCGACGAACCACCATGGTTCTTTTCTGACTACTGATACTCTCCGGTCGAGTATTAGGCTGCTCAAGTTAGCGTGGCCAACTATTTCCAGTTGACGTCTGGGATACTCCCTCTGTAACTCGTCCCGGTAACTACAGGCCTCGGCGAGACACTCTTCTGGGGCTACGATTCGGTCAATTGACGAGTAGAATGCACGCTCGATCTTCAGGCGGAGCGATCCTGTGTTCACCGGCAGAACGTTTCCGTCGGCATCGACGCCGCCGGTGACAGCCAATCGTGAAGGAATGAATCGTCGTGAGCTCAGCGCCAGGTGATTGTGGAGACGGGCGTAGGTGAGCAGGGCCATGGCCAAGCCGATCGAGTCACCGGTGAATTTGTAGGAGGGAGCGTTCAGGATTGAGTAGAATGCTCTATACGAGCTATCCACAGACCTCGTGGAGATCTTGAGCGTGAACAACAAACTCCGGACGGCCGCAAGTGAATCATACCCAACACCAACAAAGGGATCATTGGGCCGCGTGAAGTTGTTGTCAATTGTAATTTCATCATTGAAACTGCCCGACGCATTGGTGTTGTGGCACAGATCTATCGATCCATGCAATGTTCTGAGGCGTCCGCGACCGATCGAGCCGGCGCTGCTCTTCTCAACAAATAGGCATGTGACTCGGTCAAGTTGGAAGCTCTCGAGCTTGGCAGTCCATCCGATCAGAATATCCTGCAGGATCTTCTCGAAGTCGACGGACCGGACGAGCTTCTCGTTTATGATTCTTCTTAGAGCCTGATGAGGCTCCAGTTGATTCAGATCGGTACCGCCCAGATCGATATCCGGCTTCTCGTCTACCAAGTCTGAGAGCACGCTCAAGGCATTCTTGAGATCACCGACGTATAGTAGAATCACACCAAGACGCCTGATAACCTGTTTTCGACCAACGAGGACCTTCTTCATCAGGACCTCGTGTCGGCAGGTTCGAGAAAGGTCGTCGATCACCTTGAGGATACGTCTAAGTTCGTCAGGACGATAATCGAGCAGTATCTGTTCTGTCAGCAGCGGGTGGATGAGATCGGCGTACTCCTCAAAGAAGCCACCACTTCCAACACGCGCCGACATTGATTGAAGGCTTGGCCAAAAATCAGTGAGAAGGCCGAGCTGCTGATCAGGGACTTCAGTGCTGAGCAAGCACTCCCTTAGTCTGCAGAACTCCTTCGTGAATTCAATCGGCGAAAGATCCATATTAGAGACCACTACCTTCGGGGCGCCGGTTCCGGCAGCCCATTGTTGCCAGTCCTTCGTCACCAGCTTTGAGAGACTCGTCCATCGACTCGATCTAACCTCACCAACGACGTCTTCGACTAATACAAGTGGATCTTGATGTCGCTATCACAATCCACGGGACCGAGTTGAATTGTCTGACCCGGTTCAGCCATACCGAAACAGGATCCATGCTCGTGCACCAGCGTCACCTTAAGCCGCTCGTAGTCGGACCGGCCATCCAACCGCAAGACCTTGAGAGAGATCGTCTTTCCGATAGCCTTACCAACAAAGCTGACTTCAATCGTGTCCCCTCGATCTGTCTCCAGAACCATGGCGTCAGCGTACTCAATCTTGTCCGGATCGCATTCTAACAGATTGAGCTGGAAGGCCGCCTGTGCGGCTTGCACTTGCCAGGACAGACTGGATACATCGGTGACCCCGGTCAGGTCAATTGCAGCTCGCCCAACGGAGTCAGTAACATATTCGTGATCAAGCTCCGGACATCTTATGATGGCGAAGGCCAGGTCCTGGGGGTCTGAGGCCATGACTTCCAGATAAGCTTGATCCCGCCCAGCATCCATTATGACACGAAGAACAACTTCTGGGCTCTCGGAATAGAAGGTCGCCAAACACTTCACTGTGGGCGTGAATTCGTCGCAACCGTCGGCCGCCAATCGATAATCGGGCGGACCTATTTCGTCTGGCATCACTGATGAGAGGAATATGGTTTCTCCAAGGGCGGTTTGAGCCTGCACAGCTTGGACACTATCGGCTACAGATTGACAGGCCCGACAGACTGACAGGTGGGTAGCAATGCTTTCCTGGGCTTGCTCGGCCACCAAATCAGGTGCACGAGCGAAGTCGACCAGAGACTCAATATCGGGATGCAACTCGCCTTCTCGAGCAGCAAGATGTCTGAGACTGCCCTCGAAACTGCGGACATAATCGGCGAATTCCGTGCAGAATTGGCACTGGTCCAAGTGCTGCTGAACAGTCTCAGCCTCCTCAGCCGATAGTTCTCCAGCCAAGAAGTCTGGAATCAGCTCATTTATGGCTTCATCGGTACAGTTCATAATTCACCACAGCTAACTGGGCCTTGGGCCCGCGAGAATGCCTTCCTATAGCTGATGTTGTCAACCTGCGTGATTTGTTACCCATCGAATTTCTCCTGAGCCAGCTTCTGAGCTGTGCGGAGACATTCGAGCTTCAATCTCCGACAGTAGCCCACCGAGTATCCCAGCCTGGGGGCCAATTCCTTGTATGAGAGTTCCTCAAGAAATCTGCCGGAAAGCACTCGTCGGCAACGCTCGGGCAAACGCATCCACACTTCAACAAATATGGCCAACTCTTCCTGACCGAGTGCGTCGGCTTCCGGCGTTGGTCTCATCGCTCCGGCCGAGCGGCCTATAGCATCCTCCGGGACCAAAGGTCCGCGTTTGATCTCCCTCACCGACAAAGCACACTGTATATACGCGATTCGTTGAACGTAGCCCTGTAATGAGCCCTCACCGCGGTACTTGTTGTTTCGAAAATTAGTTACCAAGATGGCAAGGGATTCCTGGGCCACGTCTTCCCTTGATACGCGCCCCCAACCCCTGGCACGAACTACCCGCTCCACCCATGTCTCAACTAGCTGGTAGCCCGGTGGACCACCGTCCAAGAACGAGTCGATAATCTTCTGTGCGTCGTAGCTTTCCATTCTGATCTTCACATAGTAGATAGGATTGCTCATAATAGATGTTGAGTCTCTTGGGGTCAAATTGAATTGTCCCGCGGCTCGGCTTTGTCGAAAGTCGGCAAGAAAAACCAAGAATCAGGGTAACAAGTCAGGGGAGGAATCAACATGAGATGTAAAGGAAGAGCAACCGTGTCTGGCGGGACTCTCGCGATGGCCGGCAGCAGGTGCTGGATGGAGACCCGGTGACGCAGTCACAGCTATTGGGACAATGCGGAATATCAATGATTGTTTAACGCCGATACGGAGGGTTTTTCGATGAAACACTTACTGATAGTCATAGCTGCCTTAACACTGCTGGGGGGATGCACTCAGGATGATTCGACGATCTTGGAATCCACCCCATACGATGCAAACGAATCGGATTGGCCGCCCATTGAACCGCCGATTGAGTACAATTATGGTTCGGAGGAGTACGGCGCATTTGATGAGAATCCGTTCCTTGATGCCATCGAAGACCCCTTGTCTACCTTCTCCATCGATGTCGACGGCGCCTCATATAGCAACGTCAGGCGGTTTTTGAACGAGGGGCGACGGCCACCGCGGGATGCTGTCAGAATCGAGGAGATGATCAATTACTTCTCATATGATTATCCGCAGCCCAGCGGCCAGCATCCGTTTTCAGTTACAACCGAGGTATCCGATTGTCCCTGGGACTTATCTCATCAGTTGATACACATCGGGCTTCAAGGAGAGAGCCTGGAGACTGACGACATTCCTCCGAGCAACCTGGTATTCTTGATCGACGTATCAGGCTCCATGCGAGCCTCGAACAAACTACCCCTCCTAAAACAGGCCTTCAGACTGCTTGTGCCACAGCTTAGGGCGGAAGATCGAATCGCCATGGTTACTTATGCCGGGTCGCCCGGACTGGCCCTTCCCTCCACTTCAGGAAGCGAACAAGAGGAGCTGTTGGGTGTACTTGATCGACTCGAAGCTGGCGGTTCTACCGCCGGTGCCGCTGGAATCGAGTTAGCATATGAACAGGTCCTGGAGAACTTCGCCGAGGAAGGCAACAATAGGGTCATTCTGGCCACCGACGGAGACTTCAATGTCGGTATCAGCAACGATGCGGCGCTGGTTCAACTAATCGAATCAAAGCGGGACCTCGGTGTGTTTCTGACCGTGCTCGGATTCGGAACCGGTAACCTAAAAGACTCTAAGATGGAAAAGCTGGCAAATCATGGCAACGGAACCTACAACTACATCGACAACTTAGCGGAGGCCGAGAAGGTATTCGTACATGAGCTCGTGGGAACACTGGTAACCATTGCCAAAGATGTCAAGATACAGGTTGAGTTCAATTCCGATCGGATCGCCTCTTACCGACTCATCGGATACGAGAATCGCTTACTGGATGATGACGATTTTGATGACGATGCGGCCGATGCCGGCGAGATGGGTTCGGGGCATTCGGTGACCGCCCTATACGAGATAGTCCCGGTACCTGACACAGATGCGACAGACCCAAGTCTGATCAAAATCAGTCTCCGCTACAAGGATCCTGACATGTCTACCAGCCAGGTCTTTGAATCATCAGTTACCGGCAAAGGTTTCCCACTTGACCAAACATCGGATAACTACCGTTTCTCTGCCGCCGTGGCTCAGTTTGGACTTCTCTTGCGGAACTCCGAGCATATGGGTGAGTCATCGGTAAGTAGTGTGCTCGAACTGGCCAAGTCGTCTATAGGCAGCGACGAGGGGGGGTATCGTGGCGAGTTCGTCGAGCTCGTTGAAGGGTGTGACCGTCTATTGGGGGGACAATAGTCGTGGCGGTGACTCGCTCCTACAGCCCCTATTGTTGCGGCACCGCGGGAAACCGCGGTGCCATCGTTAGTCAGCATCGCATGGCGCCCCTTTCAGCGACCATGCCCTCGGAGACGCAGGGTGGGTCTGCCACTTTGTGCGGGCTACGTTCGCTACAATTCTGTCAGGGCACTTGTGGCAGAACAACTGAGTACAACACGAACCGGAGGACTGAGCCATGAAACTCTACATCACCATCTTCGTTCTGCTCCCATCTCTTTGTTTTGGTCAGTATTGGGGAGAAAGAGCAACTGAAAAGAGCTTTGAGAGCTCCGCTATGTATTTCGAAAGCCAATTCCTAAACCCATATGGTCTGCATCGCTTTGGCGACGCCGCCGTGGGTTTGATCGACGATCCCTTCCTTGCTCTGCAACTTAACCCGGCCAACCTGCCACTGATACAGCCCGGTGACAATCTGCTCTATCTTGACTTCCGCGGTGACCGAGAGGAAGAGGATGTGATTGATCAGTACTACGCCGTGCCGTACGACCATTTCGGATACCTACCCACTCCTCGCTGGTATAGCACCACCCGAGAGGAGCCGCTGCCTCTACTCTCCATTGGATTCCTCGGCTACCCATTCGGTCCTAAGGCTGACAATCTGTTCATTGGTTGTACTTACCAAGTGATCCATCGGCAGGAAAAATTCTATACGCCGCCGTCCATGGTATACAATTACCGTTTTGGCTATGATGCCTTCGGCGAAAGTGATGGCGTAGCCATTGATGTTCCTATCCAGGACCGGTATTCCGGAAAGGACGAGCTTCTCACGCAGGCCCACATCGTAACTGTTATGGGAGGTTGGTCGATCTCCGATCGCACGGCCCTGGGGCTTGCTATCAACCGTACGACCCACTCCCGCGATGGCGGCTATATCAACTTACGAGCCGACCAATATGGCAACACAGACGATCGCGACTATGGTTACTACCGTGAGAAAGGTCGGAACCAGCAGTATGACCACTATGACATGATGGCGGGGCTGAAACGTAACTTCAGCAGCAACTCCTCAGGTGGACTCACACTCGGCTGCCTTTCGGGCGAAGCTAACCAGGATTACCTGGTCATGGATTCATCGTCCTATCGCTACGGTACCGAGGGGCAGGATAGTCGTTGGAGCCGCAGCCTCGGGCGCTCACGTACCAACCAATCGTGGAGCCGTGATGGTCGCACGTGGTACGGAGGGATTCAATTAGAACGGAAGTTCAAGCGAGATCGGATTCTAAGAGCCCACTATCGATACAGCCGGAACAGAATCGATCTCACCAATCATTCAACTATTAGAGACACTTCCAACCACTCCTCGCAGTACACGTATGACGGCAACATATATCGATACTTGAGTGTATCCCAGACTATCGATAATCGAACAGGTACTGGCGAACGGAAGCGCTTCACGCACCAGGGTATGGTGAGCATGCAGTGGGATCTTGATCGTGAGAGCCAGATCTATGCGGGTCTTTACTTCTCCCGCCAGAGGACTGAGCTATCGAGCCGCGAACCAGTGATTGCGGAGAGGTGGTCTGACTACCAGCGCGAGATCAACGACACCGCATCATACAACAACTACCGACGTACTTACGAGAAAAAAACACTGGTGTGGGACATGGAGTCTGTCTACTGGACCGTACAGATACCAATCTTTCTGCGCTTGAATCTGAATGACTACCTCAAAGCGACTTTGGGCGTCAACCGCATCTTGGAGAGCTGGAACACCAAGGATCAGACAACAGCCTATTTCACCGTTCGAGAGACATCTGGTAGTGACCCGGAAGTTGACTTTGGCGAGCGTTACACGCAACCCGATGACAAGAAGACTGAGGATTATACCGAAATGATCTCCAGCATTGAAGTAGAGGTATCTCCCGAATTCTCGGTGCGATTGATGGTAAATCCAGACTTTGAGAACGATTTCCGCATTGCACAGTGGTGGCTGAGTTTCGAATTCAGACCTTGAGGACAACAATGCGAAACACGGTGGCGCAGCAGGGACTTGCGATATAGACTTTGGCCTATGTTGGCCCAAATGGGCCAAGGAAAGCGTCATGATGCTACGATATGACACAAAGTTGGCGACTCTTGACGGCAACACTGCGTGATCGTGACGAGTTGGCGAATTTCGCGTGATGGTGTAAGTTGTTGATATAAGCGGAGAGGCAGGGATTCGAACCCTGGGTAGGGGTTACCTACACACACTTTCCAGGCGTGCTCCTTCGACCACTCGGACACCTCTCCGGCACATTGGGGTCGCCCAGCCGCAAGGCTGGACTTGTAGCCTGTCAATTTACACCCAAATGCCAAAAAGACAAGGGGAATAATAGTTCTGTCGTTTCACCGCCACTGAACTCCCCTGACAGGCGAGAATTCCCGCTGCGAGCCTCTTCAGCTGCACTCTCGAGCGCAGATGAGGGGATATCCCCCTCTCTTTCGCGACCACCAACAACCGTGGGGCGCAATAGTCGGTTGGGTCCGACACCGAATTGCCGACAATGACATGGAGGGATTCAAACCAATTTAGGGAGGTGCAGTTTGTCTTTCGCGCAATTCAAGAAGTGCCCAGGGTGTGCTCAGTGGCTGTCACTGGACGACATGTACGATAGTCCGGACATTCAACCGACCGGCATGATGGCTGACCGGCGAGACGACGATCACTGCCATTTGCATTTTGTGCATCGCGCGTCTGGGTGCAATACGTCCTTTGTGGTCCACTCGAGTGACTTCAAGGACGTACTCGGACTGAGTACAGTAGCCAATCAACCCAACGACGGTTCAAAATGCGGGGGCGAGTGCGTCCATCTCGATGAGTTGGACGTCTGTGGTGAACCTTGCAGCTTGCGATCATTCAGGGAGCTCGTGATTTCGCTGGTGGATAGACGCAAGGCGAATTCCGAATGTACTTAGTGAACGTAGTCGATGATGCCCCTCTGCCGACCTTGCCAGCCGAGGAGTGTCATTCCTCCCCGGTGGAACCGGAGAGCAGAGTCCGCAACGAACCCCATCAGATCCCACTGCGCAATTGATGGGCGATAGTGAAGAAACGGCGCACAGTCAACTCCGCCGCCACAACGGACGTGATGGTGGTCGCCGAGAGCAACATGTAGGCGACGATTAGTTGAAGCAGAACAGCCTGAAGCGGCTCGGCACCAGCCAGAATCATGCCGGTCATGGCCCCCGGAAGTGCAACCAGACCAACTGTCTTCATGAAGTTGAGGATCGAGATCATGCCAGTGTGCGCGGCCTCGCGACGATAGGTGGCTGATGCCTCCCGCCATGACGTTCCCAGAGCCAGAGCGGTTTCGATAGCGTGTCGGTTGCTCCTCAAATCTGATCCGAGACGATCAATAGACAGGGCAGCGGCTGTAACGGAATTGCCGACGATCATGCCCGCCAGAGGTATGACGTATCTCGCCTCGGTAGTGACTATCCCGAGTGCCAACATGGTCGCCAGGGTTATGAACGACCCCGCCAGAATAGCGATCAGAGCCACGCCAAAGGATCCCTTGACTTTCTTGACCCGCCCACCGGCGGCAGCGTGAGCACCGACCAGTACCATGATCAGAATCGCCGCGAGAATCATCCACAGAGACTGCAGGTCAAATAGATAGTGAAGAGCATAACCAACAGCGATCAGCTGAACAAACGAACGCACCGTGCCAATGGCGATGTCCTTTGTCACCGGCAGTTTCCACCATCGCGCGACCGCTAACGCGATACCGACCAGCACCAGACCGAGTGCGACTTCCGTGTATCCAGGAGAGTTCATGTAAGCTCCCGATCGCGATACCGGCGACCCCACTCGGTGGCCGGCGTTTCGACCAGTTGCTGAACCGGGCCGTGCTCGACCAGTCCTCCCGCTACCATAAGCAGTCCCTCTCCCCCCATGCGCACTGCCTGACGAGGATTATGGCTGACCATAATGACGGCGACGCCGTTTTGAGCGGCGATAGTGCCGATGAGGTTCTCGATCGACCGGGTGCGCGTGGGATCCAGGGCAGCAGTGGGCTCATCAAGAAGAACCACGGCCGGGTTGGTGGCCAACAGTCTAGCCAGAGCCACCCGCTGCTGTTCGCCTATCGACAGATTATCGGTCGGCTGGTGGAGCATCTCGGTAGCAAGCTGGACTCGACCGACTAGCTCAAGAAGTTCGTCTTCGGAAAGATCCGGACTCCCGTAGCGAATATTCTCGGCCACTGTCCCTGAAAACATGTAGGGTACCTGAAACAGGTAGCCGATTCGACGCCGCAGGTCACACGGGCTGAACTCCCGATAGTCCTTGCCATCGAAGACAACCTCCCCTGTGGTGGGTTCGTCCAGACGATTGAGCAGCCGCAAAAGGGAGCTCTTGCCAGCTCCCGAGGGGCCCATGACATTGTAGATCACGCTGGAGCAGAATTCGTAGCTGAAGTGATCAACGATGACCTTGTCCTGGCCATCGACCCGGACAGTGCGGCTTAGATCGGTGAGACAGAGTAGTGGGACCGGCTGACTCATCCGCTCATTCCTCAACCTTCTCCCCGAAGTAGATATGCCGGCTCAGCAGTTTGACAAAATCAGACCAACCGGCCCCGTTCTGGCGGCTCCGGATACGCTCCAGCGCACCCATCTTGCTGTCAATCTCATCGCAGAAATATAGGATGAAGGCTTCCGGGGTCTGGGGAACGACGGGGCTCGCGAATTCCAGTTGACCGTG
>CAZHDS010000053.1:0-17439 GCA_964531495.1 uncultured Ignavibacteriales bacterium | reverse complement strand
ATGTCAGGTTCCCGTAGTCTATCACCATTTATGTCAGCCGCAGGTGGACAAGGCAGATCCGGGCCCTCCTGGAACATGTAGGTCACCATGTAAATGAGATCGGCGATGTCGGGTTCGGAGCCATTGTTATCGATGTCGCCCCGAATCTGGCAGCAATTGAGGATCGTGAAACAGTGCGGTCCGGACCAGGTCGGAATGACTGGAGCATCAGGCGTGTTGTAATCCCACCTCGTCCACAACCATCGTCCGTGCGGAGGGAAAGAACACGAATCGAGGCAGATCTGGCCAGAACCGGAGTCACACGTAATTGGTCCGGTAGCGATAGACAGAACGCGCTCATCGAATCCGGGCAGGAATCCGTTGCCCGTAACCACTCCGCCAAAGATAACCAAAGTATCTGAGCCATCGCCACTAAGACTCTTACCGTAAGGATCACTACCGACATCAAAGTGATGATAAGGATCCACCAGGGTCAGGCTATCGTGCAACCAGGTCCACTGGACACCGGTGGAACCATAAACCCTGAAGCTGTTGAAGATCGCTGCGATGACGGTCTGGGTGCTGAACCTGATATGAAATATCAGAGAATCGCCCGCCAACACGGTGTCAGGGGACCAAAGACCTTCGATCTCGTCCACTGAGATCTGTCCGCTATCCACGTAGGTCGTGCAAACCTCTGTGGGACACTGCGGTTCCTCTGGTCCACACAAAGTATGTATGAGGCAGGTGTTTGCTGCCATGTCATTCATGTCGATTCCGATGCAACCATCTATATCGAGGGTGGCGAGTATGCACGGAACGCTCTCGGTTGCATTGAAGAAGCGAATCGACCAGAAGATGTCATCCGAATCGGCGGATCCATCGTTATCTGCATCCCCACACAGCCAACCATCGCAGGCGTCACCGATGCCGTCCGAATTGCTGTCGGCCTGGTCGGGATTGTAGAAGCAAGGGCAGTTGTCGGGTAAACAGTCGGCGAGTGAATAGGCAGGATGTCCGTAACCATCACCGTCAAGGTCGGAACAGGAATCGCACACGTTGCCTATTCCGTCTTCATCGAAGTCAAGTTGCCCGGGATTGTAGTAGTATGGACAGTTGTCAATTGTGTCGTCAATGCCGTCACGATCGGCATCGGCGGCCATCAGCACAGAAATCGACAGCAGCAGGACTGCACCAGTCATCAATAGGGTTGATCCCAAACGCACTTGATTCCTCCTTGCGTGACATTGCCTTACAGTAGTTTCTAATATACGTGAATTCGGCCGTATGTCAACTGACGTCGCCTGCTTCATAGTTGCGACACGTGCATTTCGCCGTGTCCTTGAGAGATCTCAGGGAGGCCGGCCCCCCGTTATGAGCTACATTCGGGCGGTACCGGATCTACTCCCCCCCCAACCCGGGAGCTGGCAACCCGGCTGCCTGTGGTGCAAACCGAAGGAATCTTGTGGGAAGTAACTGGCTGAGATAATGCTTGCCTTTTCCGAGATTATCAATAAATTGAGAGACTTTTGTGAAAAGGAGCTGAGACAAATATGGCCAAGATGTGTGAAATATGCGGGAAGAAACCGTCGTTCGGAAACAACGTCTCGCACGCCCACAACACGACGCGACGGCGTTGGTTGCCCAACCTTCAGAAGGTCCGAGCTCTGGTAGAAGGTAAGCCGAAACGCCTCTCCGTTTGCACGTCCTGTTTGCGGTCCGGCAAAGTTACCAAGAACGTTCGCGCCAGCAAGCCGGCCGCCAGCGAAGCTGGTAGCGTCGCCTGAGCTGAGATAGCTCACCTGCGCATTTGTTCTTGAGTTTGAACCGCCCGATTCGGGCGGTTTTCTCGTGCGCCAAAACCTCGGCTGTCGCTTGACAAAAGCGTTGAAACTACGTTATATTCAAGTAGTTAGGGAACAACGCCAGTTGGATCCGCAAGGACGCGGAGACATACGATAGAGAGAACAATCATGCTTATGGGCCACGGAACAGCCAGGATGTGTGGGGTGATTTTTGCCCTGGGCTTGTTGGTAGTCGGCGGCTGCGATGATGATGACATTGTCGGCACCGATCCGCATGCACCCTTCATACCCTCTGATCCAACTCCGGGAAACGGGTCTAACGAGTTGCCGTCAGCGGTATCGCTCAGCTGGTCGGGAGCCGATCCCGATGGCGATCCTCTCACCTACGATGTCTATTTTGGAACCACCCGAACACCAGTGCTAGTAGCTTTGAACCTTGACTCAGGCGGCCACTACGTTGGATCCCTGAGCCAGCCCCAGACCTACCACTGGCGCGTGGTCGCGTTTGATCCAGAAGGGAACTCGGTTAGTTCGCCGCTCTGGAGCTTCGAAACAAACCAACATGAGACCGACTACGTTTTCCCGCTGGCGCTGGGCAATCGCTGGGACTACGTCATGGAAAGCAGCATATCCATGTCTCGGTGGGATAGTGTTGTTACTCAACCCACCGACTTGATTCCGGGGTCGGCGACGATTTCGATTTCCGCTCTCGACTTCACGATCCCATCGGTGGACACGGCCTTTCGGATAGATATCGATCTCGCAACCGGCGGACGCGTTTACAGGCGTAGCCAGGTTTGCGGAAATGAGCCGGAAGGGCTGATTATCTACCAAAATTGGGGCGCTCACGATTTTGGCCTGATTCCGAGGCATGAGGGATTTGACATCGATGAGTACTTCGCAGCAGAGACGATAGCGGGACCGCTCCTGCCGAAAGATGACTTGCGGCTGGCCATGGCTCCACCCGGATCGGCTGTGAGTCTGGCGTATCCGCTGGAAGTCAGCTCCCGCTGGACCGTCTATTCTGATCCTGACAACCGATGGCGCAACGATAAAGAGGTTATGGGGCTGGTAAGCCGCACCGTTCCGGCTGGCACTTTCCAATGTTTTGAAGTGCGCTGGTTTATTCATGTCACCGCGCAGGATAGTACTCTTGAAGCCCTCGATTGGGTCGACTATGTGGCTCGAGAAGGCCTTATTGAACGCATCGTTCGAGCCCGATCACCAAACGGAGAACCCGGCAACGATGGCCTGACAGTAGAGACCATTGCTCACTACAAGTTGACTGAATTCGAATTGCACTAGTTTTTGGATCCAAGCTCTGGGAGGTTTTAGTATGAGTCACGGTAGCAAGCCAACGACTGTGCTGTCGATGCTGATGTTGGTGATGTTGATCGCATCCGGTTGCGATGATTCTGGTCCGGTCTCATCAGATCCCCATCAGCCTTTCATCCCCGCCGATCCAACACCAACTAGCGGTATCGACTCCGAATCTCTGATCATGCCCCTCGCATGGAGTGGCGGTGACCCGGATGGTGATCCGGTCGTATATGATGTCTATTTGGGCACGACGCGCCTGCCGGAGCTGGTGGCCGCAGGCCTGACTAACAATAGCTTCACTACCGACGTCTTGCAGGCCGACGAAACATACTTCTGGCGCGTAGTGGCCCGGGATCCCGATGGCAATTCTATCAGCTCACCGTTGTGGACGTTTCAAACGACCGTTAGGGAGGGTGATTTCATTTTTCCTTCGACTATCGGCAACCGCTGGTCCTATGGCGGGGGATACTACTACTGCAATCCGACGATGGATATCATCCCCGAAGGCATGAACTTGGATACGCTTGCCATACATAGGGTTTCGGAAATCGTCAGCCTAGACACTCTGATGAACGGTGTTGAGGCTTACCGTATCACTTCGACGGACGAGCTGGAGCAGCCCTCACGGGGACATTATACTTATGAGGAGTATGGATGGTTTCGCGACGAGGCCGATGGTCAGTATCTGATTGCATCGGGTCCTTTTGGATACGGGCCGCAACCTCACAGGCCGGAGACTCTCTGGCCAACAATGGCTCCCAGCAGAGAAGGCCTACCGCTCACAGAATTGGATCCTATTGACAGTTACCACCTGTTGGATCCTCCCCGAAAAGAAATCGCCTATCCGGTCGAAGCTGGCAAACAGTGGTTCTACGTTAATTCGCTTCACTCCCTGGTTGAGAAAGTCATTGTCGGGCGAACCACAATTGAAGTACCGGCTGGAGTTTTTGAGTGCTGGGAAATTCGCTGGCTGTATCAATTTGGTGGCGATCCAAATAGGATCGAAATGATCGATTACGTGGCCGACATCGGCCTAGTGGCACACTACTCGCGAGCTAACCGGTTGGAATGGTACGGTACAGCCGAACCCGATGGCTCCTCCGGTTATGTGGACCATGTGAAGTACTATGAGCTGGAGGAGTACTACGTCAAGTAGCTTCCGGACCGCACGACTTCTGAATAATCAAGCTGAGACAAACAAAAGACCGCCGGACTATCATGAGCCCGGCGGCTTTCTGCATTTCGGATGTGTTTTAGCCCGGTAGAACGACGGGCCCCTATGAATCGGTCCCATTCATAAGGGTCATGACCGTAGCAGCGTTGACCAAGGCGTGCGCGGCAATAGCCGTGTTCGCTTTCAGTCGAATCATGGCGGAGACCATGTTGGTATACTCGTGGGCATAATCAGTATCACGCACCATCGACTCCGCCGCCTGCAGATTCTGAGCCGTGTTTTGTAGAGTCCGGCGGCGCGACTCGAGTTCGTTCTTCTGCGTCGCCCCCAACTCGCCCTGGACACCATCGAGCTCGGCCATGGCCTCATTGATCACGGCCAGAGAGGCCTCGGCCGCCTCGGGGGAAGAAAGATCTACGTCCTGCAGTTGACTGACCGTCGCCACCGAGCCTTCGGCGCCATCGAGCAGATTGGCACCGTTGTAGGATGCCAGCTCAGCAGTCCGGTTGAACTGTTGGACCATGTGCTCGCCAACCAGGGCATAAGCATCTTGAGAGGACTCACTGTTGCCACCCTCGTTGACGGCACCAATCGCCATAGATCGCAACTCCGTCAATTCGCTCCGCATCTCAGCGACCGTTGAGGAGGCTGTTTCGTACTTGCGGATCAGATTGGAGGTGTTCCTGATTTCCTGATTCAGAGAACCGATGCGAGCCCTGAGTTGCTCCGAAACAACCAACCCAGCCGGATCATCGGCAGCGCTGTTGATCCGAAAACCAGAAGACAACTTGGCCATTGAAGCAAAAAAACTCCGGGTATTGGCGTTGATATTCGCCGCCAAACCGGTTCCCATCGAATTCGTCTTGATTGACAGCCCCATGAAATCCTCCAAGCCCATTTCCCCTTTGGGCATTAATGTGTCAAACTAGAGTGAGCACTATTCGTGCCGGAGTGCATACCCATGTTACTCCGTTGCAGCGCTTAACGATACAGGCGACCGGGAGTCTTCATAGTAGGGGACCAACCGCCAAAGCGTGGGGATCGGCCTACTGATTGAGGACAAAGGACGTGGCTCCGCAATCTCATAGGAAGCCGAGACGAAAAAGAATGCCGCCGGCAGGGTAGGGCCGGCGGCACGGTGTTGGAGGAACCAGCTATCAGCCAGGATCCATGTGGATCCCGATTTCTCCGACGCTGGGCTCGCCCGTTATCGGGCGAACCATACTTTCCTTAGGTCTATTACTTGTCTTCCAGCCTCCTCAGATAAGCCGGGACATTCGAGTCTGTCTGCGAGAACAAGGGTACTCGAGCCTGCGGCACGGTTTCCGCTTCGCGTGGCTTCTCATCGCTTTTCGGGGGATACCCGAAGCGCTCCGGATGCTCGGCGGCATATCCAATGGGCAATGGCTCGACCGACTTGGCGACAACCGGTTTCGGTTCGTCCGGGAACATCGAAATCGTGCCACCCGGCGTGGTAGTCGCGATCTGCTCGGCCACCCTCTTGCTCACTGCTTGCTTCTCACCCAGACCGGTCGCAATTACGGTTACGCGGATCTGGTCATTCATCGTAGGATCGATCACGGCGCCAAAGATGATATTGGCATCACTACCGGCCTCATCGTAGATAGCCGTGGTGGCATTGTTGACATCGAACAGCGTCATGTCTTCTCCGCCCGTAACGTTGATCAGGATGCCCTTGGCACCACCGATGGATACGTCCTCGAGTAGCGGCGACGAAATCGCCTGAACGGCTGCGTCGGTGGCCTTGTCATCGCCACTGCCAAAGCCGGTTCCCATCAAGGCATCGCCCATTTCGAGCATGACGGTTCGCACGTCGGCGAAGTCACAGTTGATCAAGCCGGGGATAGTGATGAGGTCGGAAATGCCCTTGGTGGCTTGATGCAAGACATCATCGGCAACACCAAAAGCGGCCGTAAGAGTGGTGCGCTTGTCAACGATCTGAAGCAGACGTTCGTTGGGAATAGTGATCAGCGTATCCACGCACGCCTTCAGTTCTTCCAGTCCCTTCTGAGCCCGTTCAACGCGCTTCTTGCCCTCGAACCGGAACGGCTTGGTGACGACGGCCACCGTCAAGGCTCCGATGCTACGAGCGATCTGGGCCAGGACCGGGGCCGCCCCGGTGCCGGTTCCGCCGCCCATGCCAGCCGTGATGAACACCATGTTGGGTTGTCCCAGGGCCTCAATTATCTGCTGGCGACTTTCTTCGATCGCCTTCTGGCCAACGACAGGATCAGCTCCGGCACCCAGACCTCCGGTGATCTCCAGACCGATCTGAACCTTGGTGTCGGCCAGGTTTTGGTCGAGGACTTGCGCATCAGTATTGACGGCAATGAACTCGACCCCCTTCAGGCCCGATTGTATCATGCGATTGATGGCGTTGCCGCCACCACCCCCGACGCCGACGACTTTGATATTGGCATAGCCAATGAAGTCTTCGGCAAAATTGAACATGTGTTTGGAATCTGTCATCGATAGTTCCTCCATGAACTACTGTCTATCTCAAAGTCAAAACTGTTTTTGAACCCAATCTTCAAATCGGCTTAGCCAATTCTTCATGCCGCCGCGGCGCCCGCCTGAGGATGGCTCATTAGCGTAGCCATAGGCCAGAAGCCCATGCGCGGTGGCGTAGCGATTGTTATTCAGGTCTTCTGGCGTCGAGGCCACCTGATCCAAATGCCCCATTCTTATCGGCGCGTCGAAAATTTGCTCGGCCAACTCGGTCGTGCCCTTCAGCATGGAGCCACCGCCTGTCAGCACCATGCCAGCCGTGAGAACATCCCCCGCGCCAGCCCGATTTACCTCGCGATGCACTAACGACAGGATCTCCTCCATACGGGGCTCAATGATGGACGCCAGCACGTGCGCCGAAATCTCGCGCGTTGAGCGACCAGCCACACCCGGTACAGCCAGGATCTCCTCGGCATCGACGAGCGAGGCGAGAGCCGCACCGTGGGACAGCTTGAGGTCTTCGGCCTGATCGAGTGAGGTGCGCAATCCGATGGCGATATCACTAGTGACGCTCCGACCACCCAACGAGATGACCGAAGTATGCTGAATCGCACCGTCAAAAAAGACCGAGATATTGGTCAAATCGCCACCTATATCAATAGCAACGACTCCGGACTCCATCTCGCTCTCGTTGAGACAAGCGTCGGCTATGGCTAGCGATTCCAGCACCATATGATCAACGCCAAGATCGCATCGTTCGAGCGCCCGGTAGACATTTTTGGCGGTCGTGACCGAGGCCGTTACGATGTGAGCCTGCACCTCGAGACGCACCCCGGACATGCCGACGGGATCCTTGATGCCAGTCTGATCATCGACCGTGAAGGCTTGCGGAATCACATGGATTATTTCCCGGTCGAGCGGTATCGCAATAGCTCGCGCGGCATCGATCCCACGCTTGACGTCGGCCGCCGATATCTCCTGGTCGCTCCGTGATACCGCTACCACCCCATGGCTGTTGATTGAGCGTATGTGCTCGCCGGCAATACCGACCGTCACCCGATCAATGATGGTGCCAGAGGTCATTTGGGCGTCTTCAATGGCCCGCCTGATCGACTTCACGGTCTTGTCCATGTTGACCACGACTCCCCGACGGAGGCCGTCGGCCGGAGACTGACCATGGCCAATGACATACAGGTCGTGGTTCTTGTCGAACTCGCCCACGAGGGCGACTACTTTGGTCGTACCGATGTCCAGAGCTGCAACGATGCGGGTCTCTTCCATCCTAATTGCCTCCCCGGGTTACCACCATATTGTCAAAGCGCACATCCAGGAGCACCACGCCCTCGAGATCCGATTCAAATCTCGTGACAAATGTCAGATACTGGTTGATACCTTGTTGAAATCTCTCTGGCGTCAAACGCAGACGGTACGGCAACCCGGCAATCTGAGCCGTCAGGGAGCCATCAGACTCGAAGCGAATCTCTTCGATCAAGCGATAGACATCTTCGTCGGAGTCGCGCAGCTCGCGGAGCCCCTCCAGAACGGTTCGTACGCCCGCCTCGCGACAGGGCTGGAACATGGCACCAGCTCTCAGGCCGGTGAGGATTGGCCGCTCCCAATCAGGCGTGGCATTGTTCAGCGGAAGAACTCGCGCTCGGTCGTCAAGGCCAAAGATCTCGCCCGACTTCTCATCCAGAAGAAAACACTCGGGCGTGAACACGTTGGTTCGAACCGACAGCGAGTGAATCCCGGAGTAGTCGACATCAACCCGAAACACGTCGTCCTCGGCCAGGATTGCTCGAGCCAGACTATCAAGAGATTGGCGCGCGATGGACCGAGGCTTCAGAACCTGGTATTGTTCCGACCACTGCTCCACCGGCTGCCCGTTCAGCGTTACCGCTTCCAGCTGACACATTTCAGTGAAGTTCACGAGACCAACAATTGTAGCACCGATAACAGTAGCGATCGTCAGTCCGATTTTGGTGCGCCTGGTCAAATCTACCGTCTCCCCTCAATTGCCTTCATAACGTCGTTCTTGATCAGCGTGATGGACCCGGCTCCCATGGTGAGAACTATGTCTCCGGCACGGACAACTCCAGCCACGGCCGCAATTGCGTTTTCTTTGGCACCAACACAGGTCATCGGCGCCAAACCGCGCTTGGCAGCAGCCTGCGCGATCAGCTCCGAGGTTACGCCATCCATCGGTTTTTCTCGAGCTGGATAGATATCGGTCAGGAGGCAGACGTCCGCCAGCCCCAGGGCCTCGGCAAAGTCTTCGGCAAAATCACGGGTTCGACTATAGAGATGGGGCTGAAACACTACCACAACACGTCGGCCATATACTTCTTTTGCCGTTCGCAAGGTAGCTTCAATCTCGGTCGGGTGGTGGGCATAGTCATCGACAAGCACGATGTCATTGGCCTCACCGATAATCTCAAATCGCCGTCCCACGCCTTGGAACGACAACAAACCATCAGCTATTCGCACAAACGGAACTCCCAAATGGTGGCACGCGGCCACCGCCGCCAAGGCGTTGGCAACGTTGTGACGACCGGACACGTGTAGAATTATCTCACCAAGGAGATCGCCGCAATGATAGACAGAAAACACTGACCGCCCGGGTTTCATGTCCAGACTCACAGCTCGATAGTCTGCGCCGGGGTCGAAACCAAAAGTACAGTACGGCCGAGCAATCTGATGACGGATCCTGACGATATTCTCATCGTCCGCCGGAATGATGACCGATCCATAAAACGGGACTCGGTTCATGTAGGTCAGAAAGGAATTCGCCAGATCGTCCATGTCGGCATAACAATCAAGATGGTCTGGTTCGAGATTGGTAATGACGGCCATCGACGGGAACATCGCCAGGAAGGAACGATCGTACTCGTCCGCCTCAGCGACCAGGTATTCCCCGCTGCCCAGCGCGGCCCCAGTGCCAAGTCCGGTCACAACGCCGCCGACGATGATAGTCGGTTCGAGTTCGGCCTGCTGCATGACGCGACCGATCATCGAAGTCGTAGTGGTCTTGCCGTGCGTGCCTGCAATTCCAATCGAAAATTTCAGGCGCATCAACTCACCCAGCATCTCAGCCCGTTTGATAACCGGGATTCCCTGCCTGCGGGCTTCGACAACTTCAGCGTTGTCTTCCCCAACTGCCGATGAAATCACTAGTACCTCAGTGTCGCCAAGGTTGGCCGCTCGGTGGCCTTCGTGGATAGTGATTCCGAGCTCCGCGAGATAGTCGGTAATTTCGCTGGTGGAGATATCGGAGCCACGGATCTCAAAACCGAGGTTGTGCAGGATTTCCGCGATCCCCGACATGCCGGCGCCGCCGATGCCTACGAAGTATAGCTTTTTGATCTTTCCAAACATCAATTCTCGGTTGGCAAACTCGAGCCTGCCGTCTTTCAGCAGTCCTTGGGTGGTCAAGTTGTCAGGCCGTCCCTTCCTGTTTTGCCTGAATCAGGCCTATTATGTGCTCCGCAATAATATCCACGGATGGTTTCGTCTTTTCGACATCGGCCGACAGGCTGTGCCGCATGGCACCGTACTCGCGTGAGTTGATCAAGTCCGTAGCCTCGCGGAGCAGATCGTGATTGTCGAGATCACTTTCAATGATCATCCGAGCTTGTCCCGCATCAACCAACACCTCAGCGTTCCGGCGCTGATGATCCTCGGCCGCATATGGAAACGGAATCAGCAATGACGGGATTCCGCAAACCTGCAGTTCGGCCAGGGTCAGGGCACCCGACCGCGCTATGGCCAGGTCAGCCGCAGCGTAGACAGTTGACATGTTTTCGGCGAACGGGAAGAGGGTGCAACCTGAGGCCCTATTGCCCAGCTGGCTGGTAACATCCTTGTAGTCCCCCTTGCCCGTTTGCCAAAGAAGTTGAATATCGTTGTCTAGTCCGTGCGATAGAATGCTCTTCAACACCGCCTGATTGATTGCCCGCGCGCCTTGCGATCCCCCCATGACGAGGATCGTCTTCTTGCCTGCCTCCAGTTTGAATTCTCGCAGAGCCGCTGCCCTGTTTCCGGTCGAGATTTCCTTCCGCACGGGATTGCCGGTTACCATGGTTGGCGTGCCGGAGCGCAAATAGTCAGCGGCCCGACTGAAACCGAGGTAGGTCATCTGGGACCGCGGTGCCAGTTGACGAGTGACGATACCCGGATACGAATTCTGCTCCTGCATGACACACGGGATACCTCGCGCGATAGCCATCCGCAGGATCGGCCAGGCTACGTAGCCGCCGGTTCCAATCACGATGTCCGGCTGGAATGATCGCAACAGCGCCCGCGCCTTGGCCAGAGCCCCCAGAACCACAAAGGGCAGCGTCAGGTTCTTCAACGACAAGGCCCGCACGATCCCGCGCATGTTGATCAAGTGCAGAGGATAACCCAGCTGATCGCGCAGGCGATACTCGATGCCACGCTTGGTGCCCACCATGATGATCTCGGTTTTTGCCACGCCGGTTAGCAACTCCCGCAGGCGATCGGCAATAGCGATGGCGGGATAGAGATGACCTCCGGTGCCGCCCCCGGCGAGCACGATTTTCGTCGTCGGCAGGGTCATGCGGCTACCCTCCGCTGCGATAGATTCAGCAGCACGCCCACAGCAGCACTGGACACAAGCAGTGAGCTTCCGCCATAGGAGATGAACGGCAGCGGCAGGCCGGTCACGGGAAGCAGCGACGTCACCACCCCGATATTGATCGCGATATTGATGAAGAGCGAAAGGGTCATACCAGAGGCCAACAGATATCCGAAACGGTCCGGTTGAGCGGCGGCAATCTTGAGCCCTCTTCTGAGTACATAAAAGAGCAAGGCCATGATTATCAGGAGGCCGAATAGTCCCACTTCTTCACCGGTTGCGGCAAAAATGAAATCGGTGTGCGGGTAGGGCAGGAAAAAGAGCTTCTGCCTTCCCTCGCCAAGACCGGTGCCCATCAGTCCACCGGCACCGAGCGTGAGCGCAGCCTGTTTGGCCTGGTAACTGCCTTGCAGAGGATCGGCCATGGCCGCGACGTAGTCCAATATGCGGGCCTTCTTGTAGCCCAGCACAAAGACTACGAAACTCGCCACTCCCGCCAGCGGAATGAAACCACCGAACAGGTGCCAGAGCCGTCCCCCGGCCAGAAACATGATGCCCAACACAGTCATGAAAATCACTATCACGCTGCCCAGATCAGGCTCTAACAGAATCAGGAACAGACCGACGCCGATCAGCGGCACGGCTGGCATAAACAGTTGTTTGAGATCGGTGATGTCTTTCTTGGGGCTGGAGAACGAGAAGGCGAGAAAGAATATCACCATAAACTTGAAAATCTCTGAAGGCTGCACGGTGAACGGTCCGAGATAGATCCAGCGATGTGCTTCGTTTCGAGCCGGCATGAAAAACACCACTCCGAGGAGAAAGATCGATATCACCAAGGCCGGTACAGAATAGACCGCGAGACGCTGCAGATCGAGCCGCTTGATGAGCACGATGAGTCCCAGCGACATGCCAGCCCAGAGCAGCTGTCGCCAGAAGAAGAACAGATGCGAACCGAAGCGACTGGCCGCCAGGATGGAGGAGGTCGAGTAGATCATCACGATCCCGACCACCAGCAACGCCAGATAGGCGTACATCAGGCGCTCGTCAGCGTCTCCGTTAGTTTTCGACCGTAGCATCTTTCGTATCATTCCTCAGAGCCGCGACCGCATGTTTGAAAACGCGACCACGGTGTTCATAGGTTTCGAACATGTCAAAGCTGGCGCAGGCGGGCGAGAGCAATACCGTCTCGCCTGGGAGGGCGGACTCGAAACAGATCTTCACCGCCTCTTCCAGCGAGTTCGCGAACTGCGTTGGAAAGGCCTTGCCAAGCTCGTCGAACATCGTCTCCCGGGCTTCTCCAATCAGCACAAGCTGCTTGATCCGATCACGACCATACTTGGCAATCGGAGCGTAAGGGGCACCTTTTCCCCGGCCTCCGGCGATCAGATGAATGGGATTCTTTATCGAACGCAAAGCATAAGTGACCGAATCAACGTTGGTGGCCTTGGAATCGTTGACGAAACTGATTCCGGCAACCCGGTCAACCATCTCCAGGCGGTGCTCCACGCCCTTAAATTGCGCCAGAGTCTGACCAATAACTTCAGGTTCTACGTCCAAGATCCTGGCAGCACATGTCGCAGCAGCGGCGTTTTGCAGATTGTGGGGACCAGGAATTCCGATTTCCTTCTCGGCAATAACCTGATCATCATCGGATCCATGGCGACTACGCAGGAAACCACCCTGCACGTAGGCCCCGGCTTTGTCTGAAGCCTCGGCACTGAAGAGTACGCGCTGCGCCTTGCTCTCTATCGGATCAGTCATGCTGTCGTTGTCATGCTCATTCAGGATCAAGACGTCGTCACTGGTTTGGTTTTCGGTGATCCGGTACTTGAGCCGCTTGTAGGCTCCGTAGGTACCATGCCTATCGAGATGATCGGGAGCCAGATTTAGGATCATGGCTACATCAGGCTTGAGGTCGGCAATCCGTTCCAGCTGGAAGGTTGACACTTCGACTACCGCGATACCATCCATCGGGACGTCCGCCGCGACTTCGGCAAAAGGCTGGCCGATGTTCCCGCATACGAAAGTATTCCGACCGGCGGCCTTGAAGATCTCACCCAACAGCGTGGTCGTGGTCGTCTTGCCATTGCTGCCCGTCACGGCAACGATAGTACCACGACAGACCCACGAGGCGAACTCGATCTCAGAAAACATAGGAAGGCCACGCTCGCCGGCACGACGCAGGATCTCTACGGTTGGTGGAACCCCCGGCGACAGCACCAGATAATCGCACTCCAAGAGCCGCTTGGAGTGACCCGCTGTCTCGAACGGGATGCGATTGCGGGCCAGCAAAGCGGTGGCCTCGCTAAGTTCGCTGGTCGCCTTGGCGTCTGAGACGAAAGGATGCCCCCCCAGTTTCTGGGCCAGGCAAGCGGCGGCCAACCCTGAGCGGGCCATGCCGACGATACCGATCTGACGTCCTTCAATTCTCTGCTGTGATGTCATCGTACTTTCAGGGTTGCCAGGGTTACCAACGCGCACAATGCGCCCAGGATCCAAAATCGAACAACTATCTTCGGCTCCGCCCAGCCGCACAATTCGAAATGATGATGTATGGGAGCCATCTTGAACACCCGTTTTCCGCCTCGATAGCGATAGGAGAGAACCTGTATGATCACAGACAGGGCGACCATTACAAAAACGCCGCCGACAATAACCAACAGGAGTTCCTTTTTGAGCAGAATGGCGATACCACCCAAGGCACCGCCCAAGGCGAGTGACCCGGTATCCCCCATGAAGACTGAGGCCGGATGAGCGTTGAACCAGAGGAAACCCAGGGCCGAACCGACCGCCGCACCGCAGTAGATAGCCAGCTCCGATGATCCCGGCAGGTATTCGATCTGGAGGTAATTTGAGAAGTCAACGCGGCCGCTGACGTAGGCTATCCCAGCAAAAGTGAAGAACGCAATACCGCAAAGGCCGATCGCCAGGCCATCGAGACCATCGGTCAAATTGACGGCGTTGGAAGCGCCGGTGATGACAACCACGATGAACGGAGCGTAGAACACGCTCAGCACCAGGACATAGTTCTTCAGGAACGGAATACTCGTTGTGCCATCGTAAGTATCCGCCGGCATCAGATAGAAGAGTCCAGCCGAAAACACCAGACCAAGCACTATCTGACCGACCATCTTCCGCCGGGCGACCAGACCTTTGGGTCGGTTCTTGATCGCCTTGAGGTAATCATCGAGGAAACCGAGCCCACCCATCCAGACCGTTACAAGGAGCACCATGAGGGTGTACATGTTGGTCAAGTCCGCCCACAACAGAGTAGGGATGATGATACCGGCCAGGATAATCAAGCCGCCCATAGTGGGCGTACCTTCCTTGACTTTGTGGCTCGCTGGTCCTTCTTCACGGATCTTCTCGGCGACCTGATGGCGCTTAAGCAAGCGGATGAACCACGGACCCAAAATGAGACAGATGAAAATGGCCGTGACAGTGGCACCGGCGGTGCGGAATGTGATATAGCGAAAAATATTGAGACCGGACACGTGATCAGACAAAGGATATAGCAAGTGATATAACATCAGGGCTTCTCCCCTGCTTGCCGAAAGCGCTCCAGGACTCGTTCCAGTCCGATCCCTCGAGAGGCCTTCAGATATACGCGATCACCGGACCGGAGAATATCAACCAGTCCTTCCGCTGCCTGTTCGGCATCGTCATAGGTGATCATACTTGAGGCTTTAGCCCCGGCTTCGCAAGCACCGGTCAGGATGTGTCGTGCCATTGGTCCAACAAGCAGGGCCACAGTGAAGTCGTATCCGGCAAGCTGGCGACCGACCTGATAGTGATAGTTCTCCGCGCCCGTACCCAACTCCAACATATCACCCAGAACCGCAATGCGACGTTCCGTATCCGGGCCAGTGAAGAAAGCTTCAAGACCCACCCGCATCGACTCTGGATTGGCGTTGTAGCAGTCTGCCACGAAGTGAATGTCATTGATAGCGTGGACCTGGCCTCGCATGGGAGCCGTCTCAAGGCTGATGGCGGCCGTATCGATGCCATCAAAACCTAGTCCCAGGGACCGCACTACTGCATAGGCCGCCAACAAGTTGTAGACTTGATAGTGACCCGGCAGAGACAAGATAAACCGGTGGCCTTCAATAGTCACCTGAGTCACACCAGCGCTGTCGGTAGCAATATCAGTTGGCCGATAGCTGGCATCGTTGTTAATCGCAAAGGTCACGAACTCGTTCTTAATCTGGCGCGCTTCCGACATAAGGATATCATCATCGCCGTTCAGGATGACGGGAACTCCTGCCCGCGCCCGACGAACCAGCTCGAGCTTGGCCCGGGCGACGCCGGTCACGCTGCCCAGGTTCTCGAGGTGGGTCGCACCAACGTTGGTGATGACCACGACGTCCGGATCGACGACATCCGCTAGGATTGGCATCTCCGATGTGGTGGAGATACCTATTTCCAGCACAGAATATTCAGTATCTTCTGGAATGCGGAATATGGCGAGCGGCACGCCGTATAGATTATTGAGATTTCCGGGCGAGCAAAAGACCTTGTCCGATATTGCGGCGAGCAGGCGGAAGGTCAGTTCCTTGGTAGTTGTCTTGCCGTTGGAGCCAGTTATCCCGACGAAGAAGCTGCTAAGACGTTGGCGGTGGTGGCGAGCCATAGTAAGCATGGCCTGATGTGGATCGTCGACCGCTATCACACCGACCGTTCCGGGCAGGTGCATCAGCCCTGGGTAGTCCAGACGCGCGATGACACCGGCGGCGCCACTCTTGACGGCGACTGGAATGAAGTCATGGCCATCGTACCGTTCGCCTCGGATGGCGACAAACAGCTCTCCGGCCGAAATCGATCGGCTATCGATAGTAACACCACGGAAGGAGTGCGATGCTTTGTCGCTATTGTAAAGCGTTCCGGCTGTTTCGGCCGCCAATCTATCGAATTGCAAAGTTATCAATTCCCCTCGTCCACCGTCGTCATGATGTGGCCCAAACGGGCCAGGTTCTTTTCCGCTTCTTTACGGTCGCTAAACGGGTGCCGGACCCCCTTGATCTCCTGATATGCTTCTGAGCCTTTGCCGGCCAGCAGAACTACATCCCCCTCGTGGGCCATTTCCAGGATGGCCTTGATCGCCTCTCGACGATCTGGCACGACCTGAAATTGATCGGACTTCATACCCGGTATGATTTCCTTTGTGATCGCATCAGGCTCCTCGCTCCGCGGATTGTCGGAGGTGATCACAACGTAATCAGCACCTGACGAAGCGGCTGTGCCCATGAGAGGCCGCTTGCCGCGATCACGATCGCCGCCACATCCGAAGAGCAGGAACATCTTGCCGTGGGTGATCTCGCGGGCTGATTCACAGAGGCGCTCAAGGGCATCGGGCGTGTGCGCGAAGTCAAGCAGCACACTAAAGGGCTGACCGCAATCCACTGCCTCCAGGCGACCGGGAACCGGCCGGGCCTGCTCCAGGCCACGGATGACGCAGTCGAGATCAACGCCGCTGGCCAGACCGGCTGCAGCGGCCGCAATCGCGTTCATCAGGTTGAAGCGCCCCACCAGTGGGAATCTGACCGACCGAGTGCCCATCGGAGTCACGAGCTCAAAAGCTGTCCCGGTAGTGCTAAATTGATAGTCGGAGCAATAAACATCGGCTTCTTTATCACCAAGGGAATAGACCAGGTAAGAGGTGCCAAACTCACCGATGAGGGATCGAAATTCGGGCACGTCATGATTGATCACGGCATAGCTGAAAGCTCCCTCGAGCTTCTTCATCAACAGCGTCTTCGCGGCGAGGTAGTCCTCCATAGTCCCGTGAAAATCCAGATGATCGCGAGTCAGGTTTGTGAAGACGGCCACATGGAAAGGAATGTCGTCAACACGATGAAGCACCAGGGCGTGGGAGCTTACTTCGACCACAGCGCTGGTGCATTGATTCTTTTTCATCAAAAACAGAAGCTGCTGGATCTCCAGGGATTCAGGCGTGGTTCGCTCAGCCTTAAACGTCTCGCCACAGGTGTCGTAGACAGTCGAACTGATCAGACCAACCCGTTTGCCTCGTGCCTCCAGGATGGTGCGAATTAGATGGCTGGTGGTTGTCTTGCCGTTGGTCCCGGTGACACCGCAGA
>CAZHDS010000052.1:12706-17895 GCA_964531495.1 uncultured Ignavibacteriales bacterium | reverse complement strand
CGCCCGATATCGGCGAATTCGAAAAGACCGTGGCCATCTGTCGCGGCTCACGACTCGGCCACAATCCCGGATCCGATATCTTCTCCGACTTCGAAGGACAGGTCGACCCGACTTCGAGCGGAGCGATGTATCGGCGCTCCGTGTTTGATACGGTCGGGTATTTCGATGAGGAATTCGATGCCTGCGAGGACGTAGATTTCAATTTCCGGGTCCATAAGGCGGGCCTCATGGCCCTCATCTCCCCCAAGCTCAAAGTATGTTACTATCCCCGCTCGACCCTGGGCGGATTATTCAAGCAGATGATGCGTTATGGGCGCGGGCGCTTCAATATGTTTCGCAAACATCGCGACGTATCGCCGTTGCAACTGCTGGCCGCTATCGCGGTCGCCGGTCTGGCGCTGTTATTACTGCTTTCGCCAATATCTCACACCGCCTGGTCGTATTTTCGGACTCTGATCGGACTATATATTTTGGTGATCGTTGGTTTCAGCGCCTACCTGGCGCAGCGGGAAAGCAGCCTGAGTTGCATACTGGTAGGACCGCTGATTTTTCCGATGGTTCATTTCGGTCTGGGATGTGGGTTCTTGTTTGGAGCCTGGGATCACTACGGACCCAAGAAGAAAGAACCGGGACCGCCCAGCTTTGATCTCAATTTGCTGTGACAATGCTAGTGACTGCGTCCGTCACAGCGACAGTGACGCCTTCACTCATTATTGGGAGGTTCATTCAGGATGAGTACAACGTACAGCCATAGCCGAGTCGGTTGTTTCGAAACCTGCCCGCAGCAATACAAATTCAAGTATGTCGAAAAGCCGGACGTGCCGAGACGCGAAACGCCGGATACCTATCTTGGTCGAGCGGTGCATAGTGTTCTGCAGACCCTCTACAAAGCTGGCGACGATAGCGTTCTAGTACCGCTTGAGGAGGCAACAAAAGAGTATCACCGATACTGGTCGCGAGGAAATCTATCGCGCATGGTTGTTCTCTCCGAGCACTACACGGTCGATGATTACATCCGACTGGGCGAAACGATGCTCAAGCGGCACTACGAAAAGTACCAGCCTTTCAATCAGGGGCAGCTTCTGGGTTCCGAGTTGCGTCTGCGCTTCGAGTTACCCGGCACACCGATCAAGTTTCTGGCGATTGTCGACAAACTCTGGCGTCGCGACGACGGTACTATCGAAATCACTGACTACAAGACTGGCAAGAACCTGCCCTCCCCGGGGGATGCGCGCTTCGTTTCGCAGATGGGACTTTATCAGCTGGCGGTGCAGGCAAGTTATCCGCAATTCGAGAAGATCGAACTGGCCCAGCTGTTTTTGCGGCAGGATGAAGTTGTCTCGTGTGAGTTGCGCGAGGATCAGCTCGATGAGTTAACCGAACGGCTCCGGACACAAGTGCAGGAGATCGAGAATGCGATCCGTCTGGACAGCTTCCCGACCAAAGAGAGCCGCATGTGCGACTACTGCGACTTTGTCACCGTCTGTCCGGCGAAGCGTCACGCTCGCAAGCTCGAGGCTGACGATGATGATGATCGTACCGAGACCGAACGGCTTCGTAATCTGGCGGACATGTTCTTGGAGCGCAACGATGAGTTCAAGGCACTGAAAGCCGAACTCGAGACGCTCAAGTCTGAACTCAAAGAGGCTGCTTCAACTCATGGTTACGACAGGATCGCCGGAACCAAAGGAGACGTGACGATAAAGTTAACGACGACGGAGAAGTTCATCACCAAAACCAAGGATGCCGCTGCGTTTGCGGACTTGAATCATGTCGTGCGGGAGTTGGGGCTCGATGACTATCTGACGGTCGATGCCACTGCCCTCATGAAAGGAATCTATTCCAAACGACGTCTTTCCGACGAGCAACTCGCGTCTCTTTCTCGCTTCGTCACCGAGACAACCACGGCGCGGATTTCCGCCAAATGGCGAGAGGATAGGGAGAGGGAGGATTAGGGGGTGGCCCACTTAAGCGGCATCTTCAGCTCTCTCAAGTGTGAGTGTCGCAGCAAGCCTTCGTGTTGCAAGCGCCCGACAACAATGCCCGGATGAACGTTCTGTTCGGAAGCAAAGTGACGGACAGAACGTTCGCTGAAGTTGCCCGCCGGTCGACTGCTGAGATAACTGTCATAAGCTCTACGCGGTATCAAGAAATCCGCTGCAAACCGGTCGGCCTCACTTTCTTGATCAGACGAACAACCGCTTTGCTCCAAGAAAATCGCCTTCTTCTGGTGCAGAAGAATGTGAGCTGCTTCATGGAAAAAGGTGAACCACAGATGATCGTTCGTCTTGTACTTCAAACTCAGTTGCAATAAGGCTGTGTTTTGGTGTAGCCATCTGGTTGCGCCGCTGGCCGTTCTCGGCAGCTCAGGGACGAATGCAACCGCTACGCCCGAAGCTGCACAAATACGCACAAGCTCAGGAACAAAGACGTCCGGTCCTGTTGTGGTTAGTTTCCTTGCGCCTGCGAGAGCTTCGCGGAATCTTCCTTCATCGAATGGCTGACAGGACACGGTTCGGGCTACTAACTCCCCCTTCTGCAGCCAAGCAGCTAGTGCGAATTCATCCGCCGCCAGAGTTGCTGATTTCCGATACGGAACCTTCAGATTTCCCCACACTTTGTCCCACGCACTGGGACTAGCTACGCCAAAGAAATCGAGAATATTGGTCAACTTCTGCAGTTTGTCCCTGGTCTTCGGCACCCAGTTCCGTTTGGCCATCTCTGCATAAGGAAAGTTCTTTGCCCAGCTCAAGTTCGAGTCATGGACTGCAGCTTCGCGCTTCACCGCAAGAAACGCGTCATACTGTCGTTGACGGTTGTTCCAGAAGCTACTGGGAATCCCAAGCACTCGTTGGAACTCCAGAGCGACTCTTGGAGTAATCGGCGCCTTTCCTTTGATCACTTCGTTCACGAACTTGGGGGTTCGACCGGTCCGATCAGCAAACTCCGTCTGTTTCATGCCTCTCTCCTGCAATATCTCAGAGAGGGTTTCTCCCGGAGGAGACACAGTGTCGGGCACGTACTGGTTTGTCATCATTTCACTCATGATAGTCTCTTACCTCAAGTATACGAACAACTGTAACAGCAGCCGTGTTCAAGGAGTCGTCTTCCAGCTGCGGCAAAGGTTCATCAGCTGGCTCAAAGACTAGTCTCAGCGGACCTTCCAATCGCGCACTCCATTGTCCGGCACGGTCACCCTCTAGCGGATGATACCTTCCTGGTAGACTACGTGTATCCGCAAGGCATACGGCGGCATTCATGTCGTCTAGCCGCTGTTTGAGCCGCTTTGCGCTCACAGGCCCCCACTTCTTTGTGGCCTCTGCAAGCGAATTGCACCTCCTTTGTAGTTTTTCAGTCTTGAACAGTATCTTCAATGCATCGGCTCAATTCTAAGGAGTATTAACCTAATACGTTAACACAATCTAATGATAGGCATAGCCTGTGTCAATAACAATGTTGTGCTGACATTGACGTTTTCACCTCAATAGGTCTTCAGAAGTTGACAAATCGCCGAGGGGAATGTCTCATCGGCCTGCAACTTCTCCCTTATTCTCACGCAAAATGATTGCCGCCTTGAATATTCTGTTCAACAGGGTATGGTAGATAGGCGGACGTTCTTTGAGAGGAGGATCTGAGTCGGATGGGACTCACTGAGCTTTCGGACCTGGCTTCAGACCGGGTCTATCTGCGGCAGGCTGATCGGTTGTGACTCAGCGGCTGCGTTCACAATATGGTCCGGCTGCTCGGTTTCCTGCTTCTTCAAGTAATGCATTATGAGATGCAGGATGATGACATTGTCATGTTCTGACACGTTGTGAAGTTTGTACCCTGATAGATACTCACCCGTTTCTCCATCCTTCGTACACCACATGCATTCAGCATCAAAAAGTAGGTAGTCGCGCTGGAATATGGTCTTGGGCAGTTTTACTCTGCAACTCAGAGTACTGCCTCTTTCGACGGGTTTCCCGGTAAGGAGGGATGACCCGGACATTGATAGATCCGCCAGTTTTCCGATTTCATGGTAACTGGATTGCTGATACACTGGGTATCGATCAAGGACATCATATCTTGTGGTTTCCCTCAGATCTGCTGGAGAGAAGGTGTTAGCATCCCTGACACCAGGGATTTTCCACTTTCCAACCGCATAGGCAACGCTCAGATATGACAACATTTCCTTGTTGAGTCTTGTCGCTCGAATTCTGTAGCCTGATTCCCACCAGCCTTCGCTGACGTTTTTCCTGCTCCAAAGATGCTGAGCATCAAAGAGGATTTCTTTCCGCTTCAAGATCGGCTGCGGCAACTCAACGCGACACTCGAGTACCGATGAAGGTTTCATCTTGTCGCGGGTGACAAACATCACGCCATCGGTAGAGAAATTGGCCAACAAGCCAATATGTTCGTTGGAGTTACGGTCGAACACCTTGAGATGTTCCGCCGGAACACAGCGGGGCTGATTTCGATTTTCTGACAATTGAGCACTCCTCGAATATGCTAGCACAAAGCAATAACGATATTAATAGGTCGGCACCAAATATGGTCTACTTGAATGTGGTCAGCCAGGGTCAATCCTGAGAGCGGTCCGTGGGATCCCTCTCGCGATCCCTGCAACTTCTCCCCTATTCTCACGTTTAATAACTGCCACCTTGAATATTCTGACCGATAGGAGTATACTAATAGGTGGATGTTCTTTGAAAACTGGAGTGCCATAGGCACTTCCCTTTCCGGAGATCTGGCTTACCGCTTTTTTGGGGGTGAACTGGTTTCGACGGGTATATTGGGGGGTTGCTTGCGTGTCGGGGTTGTCTGGGGCCTCGTTAACAAACCGGGCAAAACACTAATTGGCGAATCTAATTACGCCATGGCTGCCTAGTCTAACTAGGAAAGTGCCACGTTGCTACCTGACTTAGCCTTCAAGGCAGACTAGTAGCGTCGATAAAAGAAGGATCGGTGAACTGACGCCTTTAAGGTTCGCTTAAACTAAAAGGCTGGCCCTGCCGGTGGCCTGTCGTTCGGCAGCTTTCGGGGCGAGAAATAAATGATCGACTACACACGTAGACGGTAACTTGACTCTATATTCGGACGGGGGTTCGATTCCCCCCACCTCCACCATTTTTCTTGATTATGCCATAAATATCTACTTGACAAGCAGTTACAAGTTCTTATATTACTCCCAGAAAGGACTTGTGCCT
>CAZHDS010000052.1:0-12696 GCA_964531495.1 uncultured Ignavibacteriales bacterium | reverse complement strand
GGGGTTCGATTCCCCCCACCTCCATTTATACTTATCTCATCGAACAACAACATTTTATGTCGACAATTAGGTTCGGTGTATACACCTCCAATAGTTGTAGCTTAGCCTTCTCTATAACTTCATCTTGACTATCCCTTGGTACATTGTTACCATAGTACCTTCATAGCAGTCTTGAGAAGGTGGCAAATGTCTCCAAAACCTGGGAAGCAGAAACGAAAAGTCATTGAACGAACGCAGACTGGCATCCGCATTGAAAAGCGACTACTCAAGGTCTTAAAGGGCCTCGCGGCGTACCACGAGATCAGCCTTGGCGATCTGATTGAAGGAATCTGTCTTCATGCATTCGAGGGGAAGTTACCTTTTAACGAGAAGAGCGTTAAGAAAATCAATGAGATAAAACGGGTATACGGGTTGAGCCTCACAGCAGCCGACAGCCACCAACTCGATGAGGAAGCGTAACGCATTACGAAAATCGTTCTATATTGACGGCGTGTTGTGAACGTCAGCAGGAGGTCATTACTAGATGAGAAGAATATCACTTAGTGTGCTAATAGTGTTAATTGTACTAATACAAGGGTGTGGACAAATGGACAATGTAGATTTCCAATCTACAAGAATTACTAAGAGCGCAACTATCACATTGAACGGGACCATCGATGAGGTGCTACCTCTCTTTGGCGCACGGGAAGAGCAAAAATGGGAACCGGATTGGAAGCCGGAATTTATCTACCCCATAGACAAACCAGATGAAAAGAACAACGTCTTTAGAGTTGAACACAAGGGTCATGGTATCCATGCAAACATGGTCAGTTATTGGGTCATGACGGAACGTTCAAGGGAACGGAACAAAGTCTCATATGCAATCTTCTCAGACAACGATATAGCTACCATAGATATCCAAATTGATGCTGCAAGCGACAGCACCACAACAGCACTTATTGAGTACAACTGGACGAGTTTAGATGATGATGGTAGTAAACTGATTGAGAAGAAGGCCGAACATATATTTTCTGATAACCTGGTAGACTGGGAAGAAGCTATCAATCAGTATCTGACAGGAGAATTAGGGCTAGAATAGGGTGGAAAGCTTTGTGCCCCAACTCGAGCTATGGGAGCCTGGCAATGCCCGTTCGATTCCCCACCGCGCCCACTAGATTAGCAGCACATATTCGAACAACTCAGAGTTTGAGCTCAATGGAGTGATGTATGGCTAAGACAATTGACTGGATGTATTTCCGCAAGGGCTGAACGAGTTGCAAAAAGACTCGAGAGTTTCTCGACACGAACACCATATCCGTCAAGGAAGAAGAAGACGCTCGCAAGACCAAAATGGCCGAAAAGGAAGCCACGAAGCTGATAGAACAGGCCAAATTCTTCTACGCCGCCAAGGGCAAGAAGGTGGTCTCCTACGATCTGGAAAAGGACAAACCCAAGAGGGCTGATCTGATCAAACTGATGCTGGGACCGACCGGAAACCTGAGGGCTCCAACAATCCTCAAGGGCAACAAGCTGATAGTCGGTTTCAACGACGAGATGTATCAGGACCTGATCTGACACTTTCCCCGACGTCTCGATTAGGAAACAGTAGAACAGAGTGAACTGCTGTCTGTGTTTCCGGTTTCAATTACTGATAGCCGGAAACATCCGGACAAAAAAGGCAGCATTGGGCGAAGGCTGGTCAAGATGCCGCCCACGGACTTTGACAATAGGTAATCAGAATGGCACTGCTAGTTCCCCGAGAAGATCGCAAACGAGTCGGATTCCAAAAGGGTATCAAAGACAGCACATACCTGGGATGCCCCGAGACCAGAAACCGGACGCCCTGGTGTTTCCGGATGTGTAAACTGAATGCCGACGGAACCGGCCTTTGTGGCCGAGTGGCTCCTCATGGATTCAAGAGTCGTATTCAGCTGGGGATTGAGGCATTTGAGAAGAGACAGGCCGAGTCATCGACCCTGCTTCGATATCAGGAACCGACCCGCAGCAAAGACGCCTGATCAATTGGACCAGGGCAGAACGTACTGGCATTGCTTCAAGGAGTAATGCCTACTCCTATTCTCCCCTCGGAACACTTCTCCTTGCAACGTCGCCGGACCCGGTGCGGCCTCAGAAGTATCACAATTGGGCCATCTGGGGTGGAGGTCCCTGTGTCACCTCGCTAGTATGGGTGGCCGGGCAATGTCTGCGCGCCCCACCACCTGACCCTATGTATGCCTGCATTCCTTAGCATGACGGAGAAGATTGACACCGATCGTGCACACAATATGGTCACCGCTAAGTCCGTCACAACCACGCCGAGTTTGTTGTATTACGATATAAATATATCGACAAACGATAAATATCAGATTAACATACAACTATTAGCAATACTCAGGAGGTAGTTCATGAAACAAGTCTCAACCCTGTTTTTGAAGTTGGTAGTTTCCACCATCGGGATAGTCGTGCTAGGTTTGTGTGTTTTCCTGCTGCAGGCTGCGATTGCTTCAGAGGAAGCGAGAGACTTTCTTCCCGTTCTATTGGGTATGTATGTAGCGGCGATACCGTTCTTCCTGGCGCTGTATCGGACCTTGAAGTTGCTAGTCTATATCGACAAGCGTGAAGCCTTCTCAGATTCATCGGTAAAGGCTCTGAGTAGCATAAAACTCTGCGCAATTGCCGTCAGTGCAGTTTATGCGGCAATGATGCCATTCATAGTCTATGTAGCGGACAAAGACGATGCCCCAGGTTTCACAGCACTCGGATTTGTCATTATTCTTGCATCAATCGTGATAGCAACCTTCGCGGCTGTGCTTCAAAGACTCTTGCAGGACGCCATAGACATAAAATCGGAAAACGAATTCACGGTTTGAAGAGAGAATATGGCAATCATAATCAACATCGATGTGGTGCTGGCCAAAAGGAAGATGAGCGTCACCGAACTTGCTGAGAAAGTTGGAATCACGATGGCCAATATCTCCATATTGAAGAATGGAAAGGCAAAAGCTATTCGACTATCAACCTTGGAGGGAATTTGCAGAGCCTTGGAATGTCAACCTGGAGACATTCTGGAATTTGCTGAGTAAGGAATGTGACTGTGAAGATCAAGAACATCATTCACATCGCGCTCGGGACAGGGTTCATACTAATGATACCTTTGTTGGCGATGCAGTTCACCGATGAAGTCGTCTGGGACGTGTCCGATTTCGCCGTCGCCGGTGCCCTCCTGTTCAGCGCTGGTCTCGCGTATGAGCTCATAGCGAAGAAAATGAGCACTACCGCATTACGAGTCGCCGTCGCCATCGCAATTGGGATAGTGATTCTTCTCATTTGGGCAGAACTTGCTGTTGGTATCTTCGGGTCTCCGTTTGCGGGATCTTAGGCGCGAATGTCTGGTTTGCAGCATTGAGGGTCGGGTCGGTTCTGCAGTATCGGAAAGCTGAACGCGAGCAACTTCCCACGGGCGCATGGCCGGAGGAATAGCCCGCTTGCCGAAGATACGCCGTTGAGATGGAACTCATCTTCAGACGCCGCAAGATCGCAGAACAAACGCCGTTTGAAGTCTCGACACAAGAGCAAGCAAGACGGTCACGATAGGGCCACGGCAGAGTCTAAGTACTTGTTCCACAACGCTACTCCGGGGTTCGCCCGCCACCACCTCTACCATTGCCGTCCGATACATTCGCCGTTCGCCGTCAGCCTCATGTGATCTAGGCGGATTTGCCGGATCGGTGATGTGTAGTGGAAGAGCCGGCACCGTCCGGTCGCAAAAACCCATCATTTCATTTTTCTCAAGTTCCACTGCCACGATATGGCAGTGCGGCGTTGTATACTGCTGGACGGTCGGGGGGGGCAAAGTGCGAGCTGCCCGCAGAGCTCTGCGAGGGAGCAAACTGGATAGTGTAGCAGGTTGGTCTCCTACCACAAACCTTGTACTTGTTGCAGGTACACACGAGACAGAATGGGTGCAGTGGTGTCACGCGCGAAATCCCGCTGTCGCTCCCGTCTCGGCCCAAGAGCTTGCAGAAGGGCTCCCGGGGCGCATGGAGGCTCTACAGGATACCTCTTTCTATTTTCATCAAGGCGAGTAACGGGCAGAAGACGGCTTGTGATCACTGAGGATGATGCTGGGTTCTTCTGAGGGGTGGTTCAGTACCGCTAACGGACCTCAACCGCCCGATTGGCCTTGACAGGGCACGGAAGACGCGACCTTGCTAGGGCACTCACAGGAACCACGGTTGCGTCTCTCGAAGACGGACGAGGCGTATCGCAGGTCTTTGAAAGGGGGCGATCCACAATACCATGTAGGCAATCAGATAGTTCGTTGAGACAATCAAAACAGGATCAACACGGAGTAGATCATGCTTGGAAGACCATCTCGTTCTTGGATAGTCGGACGCTGGCGTAGGTCGCTGATCAGTCTCGCCTTGCTGGCCTTAGTTCTTGGACTCGGAGCGACCACACTTGCATCCGGTACCGCAAACAAGCAAGCCGCACTAACGCAACTTCAGCAACAATCCCCCGGTATCAAGGCCTTCCACAGTGGCACACGAGTTACCCGGCTATATGGAAAGGCCCTTGGCACCGGAGGCAACCCGGCACACTCAGCCGAGGCCTTCTGCCAGGAACATGCCGCAGTATTTGGTGTGGAGCCATCGCAACTAGTACCTTTTGACCCTGCTGGGACCGATCAGCCGGAGCGAGGTCTCATGTTCAACAAGGAGACCGGCCAGTATAAGTTCACACTTGTCTATCGTTCCCAGGAAGTGGATGGTTTTCCAGTGTTTGGATCAGAGCTGCGCCTGCTGGTACGCAATGAATCAGATTACTCAAGCTGTTTATCGCGTTGCGGAGCAGAAGATTCTTGAGTCCCCAGAACGGTGGGCGTTGTGGATGGACTATCATTTGATGCTTGCCCCCGAAGTCAGAGACGCTAATTTGACCAATAGGTCGGCGATGGCTGTAAGTGGATGCAACGATGCCTAGCACAGACAGAGAAGGGACGGCTGATAGCATGTGGAATGATGTTTCAATCGTGTCGGGCATTCTGCCGCGAGTAACAGGCCCAATGAGACACATTGTGTGTGCGTTGCTGTTGTTGGTCTACACAGCGAGTTCCAATGCAACCTCCGTCACCGGTACGATTACTGACCTCGAGAATGGTGAGCCAATATCACTGGTCACAGTAATGGTCGAGGGCATCGGTCGATCGATGCCCTGCAACGACGTTGGTGAATATCGACTCCTGCTTAAGCCAGGCTCTTATCGCCTCAAGTTCAGCCATGTGACCCACTACTCTGAATGGGTCGAGTTTGAGGTCCCAGACACCGCGATTGTCCTCGATGTGGCGTTGCGTCCAGCGGTAGTACCGGTAATGGGAATCACCGTCCACAGTGGAGGCTACGACCCAGCTCAGCGGATTATTCTGCAGGCCATCGCTAACAAAAAGGCTCTTCTCTCCCAGCTGCACAGCTACCGATGCAACGCTTACACGAGAAGCACAGCGGTTGATCCAGACAAGTCCGGTGAGGAGAGCATTATGGGGATAGAAGAGACTCAGCTTCAGTGCTTCTGGGAACAACCCGACAAATACAAGGAGATCATCGTTGCGCGCCAACAGACGTCGAACGTGAACCCCGAACAGAACCTGGTGACCATCGAGCAAATACCAAACTTCAACATGAATCGCATTCCGTATGGCCCTTACTCGATCATCTCGCCGACAGCCGAGGATGCGCTCAAGTATTATGACTATACCCTGCTGGATACAGTCTTCATGGATGGTCACCCTGTCTTCAGGCTTGAGTTTGAGCCGAAGAACGAGACTGATCCGTTGGTAAGAGGCACGGTAGATGTCGCTGACTCCACCTTTGCGGTGGTTGGGATTGACGGATTCCTCGGAAAAGGAATCCATCTGCCGTTTGTCACGGACTTCCATTACAGCCAGAAATTTGGCGAGTTCGAGGGCAAGTATTGGATGCCGACCGAGATTCGTTTGACCTTGACCGAGAAGATAGAGTTTCCGGTGAAGCAGCGCGCTGACGAGGAATACGTCACCGCATTGTATGACTACGTTTTTGACCCCGCCCTGCCTTCGGGATGCTTTGATTACGTTTTGGAGGTCTCTGAAGATGCCGATGATGTCGACTCGGCGGCTTGGTATGCGAACCAACTGATCCCGCTCACCCCTCTGGAGAAGACTGCTTATCGGCGAATCGATTCGGTGACCTCCATTCCTCCGTCGCTATTCAAGCGCCTTGGGAACGGCGCCTGGTGGCTCGGGATGCTATCTTTTAATCACGACGTGTTTCACTTCAATCGGGTCGAAGGAGCCTATCTTGGTTACGGGAATTACTTCTTCCACGTTGTGCCGCGTACAGACGTGGATCTCAAGGTCGGGTATTCGTTTTCACTCGAATACTGGCAACACCGATTCGGCGTCAACTATGAGCTCCCACATCTGCCTCAACTTGGGGTAGGGATTCAGTTTCGGAATGAGTTCAGGCATCGCCGAACCATCCCGGCCTCATCGGGGGTCAATCCGACTCTGCTGAATCTCTTCGCAGAAGTGGCTCCCTTTGATTATTACCTGGAGCGAGGTTACCGAGTCCACCTGCTTGTCAAGCCTCTGAACAAAGCAAGAATCTTTCTTATGTACCAGGACTTCAAACAATCCTCCGAAGTCAAGAACACCGACTATAACATCCTCAAAAGAGATGCCACGTACCGTTTGAACCCGGCAATTGACGATGGCCGATTGCGATCGTTCTCTGCCGCCTTTGAATTTGACACTATCAACAGGCTAAAGATCAAGGGCATAGAAGCGTATCAGCTCAGCTCCTCAGCCGCTACAATACTCAATATGGAGTTTGAATTCGCCTCCCCTGATCTCATTGACAATGACTTCGATTTCCTCAGATATGAACTGAGTCTCGTGAGCGTCGGGCACACGATATTGCCCGGGCTCACAACTTTTCAAATCGCCCTCGGGGGATCGAGCCGGCTTCTGCCACCGCAGAAACACTTCAATATGGGCTTTTCATACGATTTAGTTGGTGAAGGGATGAGTTTCAAGACTCTCGGTTCCGGACGTTTTGCTGGCGATCGGGTGGCAGCGGGATACCTGTCCCACAACTTCGGGACCTGGCTCTTCGGCAAGAGCGGCCTGCCACTCATCAAGAAGATCCCATTCTCGCTGAGCATCTTCGGAGGGGCATTCTGGACAGACTTCAGAGACGACGCAAGGCCATCGCATGATGAGTCGACGCAATGTGCTCAGCGGGCCTATTCCGAGATAGGCTTCAGCCTTGGCAGAATCCCTCCTCTGTTTGGCAGAGTCACCTTTGCCTGGCAGTTGTCGGACTACAATGCGAATCACTTCGCTTTCACCTTTGGCTTTGGCATGTAGTGGCTGACAGCGTGGGTTTTCTGTTGATAGTGTAGACTATTGCGAATGGACTATCTGAAACTCAGCCTGTCCCGCGAGGGTTTGCAGCACTCCCGACCACAGGCACAGTCCCTCGGCACTCCCTCACACCCCCAGCTCCCCGACGTCAACCCGTCTCGCTTTGCGGCCGGGTCGCTCTTGTCGTTGGAGCCATTCCTCGATAGTGCTGCCCCCCTGTCAACATAGGCGGCACTTATCCTGGTTCTCTGAGTTATAGATGGTGGACTTGTATACAGTAAAAGGAAGCAGCATGACGCAAATACTGCAGAGCTCCAATTCCGCTGGTTACGTGAGGATCACGATAGTACAGCGGAAATCCGAGGTGGTGTGTCTGTTGAATATTGTGACAGGGAGTGACTATGTCAAAGAGTGACCATGTCTTCAAAGTTGCCGCTGTGCAGGTAGCGCCGGTCTTTCTGAACAAGGTGGCGACAATAGACAAAGTATACGACCTCACTATCGAAGCTGGGAAGGAAGGGGCATCTCTGGTCGTGTTCCCTGAGGCTTTTGTGTCCGGCTATCCCGACTGGGTGTGGGTGCTGCCGCCGGTGCAGAAAGCTCTTATCAATGAGCTGTACAAAGAACTGTTGGCAAACGCGATAACTATCCCGGATCAGTCCACCGAACGGATGTGTGAGGCAGCCCGGGAGGCTGGCGTTCATTTGACCATCGGCGTGAATGAAAGAAACAGCGAAGCTAGTAACTCCAGCATCTTCAATACTCTCCTGTACATCGGCCCGGACGGGAAGATTCTCGGGAAGCATCGCAAGTTGATTCCAACCGGTGGCGAACGACTCATGTGGTCACAGGGCGGTGGCGACACCCTTGTTTCATTTGACACATCAATAGGCAGGCTCGGCGGCTTGCTCTGTTGGGAGAATTTCATGCCGTTGGCTCGCAATGCCATGTACAATGCTGGTGTACAAGTGTACGTAGCACCCACCTGGGATTCATCGGAGGCCTGGCAGATAGCAATGCGCTATATCGCCCGAGAGGGCGGAATGTTCGTCATAAGCTGTGCCCCCTGTATGAAATCGAGCGATATCCCTGATCGCTACGAATTCAAGAAGCTCTATCCTGAAGACCGCGAGTGGATCAACAAGGGCAACAGCTGTATTGTCGATCCGAGCGGCAAGATTCTGGCGGGGCCGCTGGAAGCAACCCAGTCAATATTGTACGCTGACATCGACCTCAGTAGCATCCCTGAGCAGAAATGGCTATTTGATGTCTCTGGTCACTATGCGAGGCCAGATGTCTTTGGCTTTGCGGTGAGTCAATAATCGGTTTCTCACCCATTGGGAATCAGTTTCAACTTGGTATGTGTTGATTCAGACATCGCCACCGCATATAGGTATCGTAGGGCAATCTGGAGTCGCCAGGCGCTTCCGGAAACCGGCTTGTTGCTGCCGCACAATGCGAAAGCAACGGTATTCAATCGTCAGCTGCCCTCGCCTCAGACATGCTGGTGACCCAACCTATCGATTCCGTTGACCTTGACGACAACTTGTTGACTTTATTCGACCAATTGGCCTATCGTATCTGGAGCAGACAAGTCAAGCCAGCTAATTGCAGACGAGAGTTTGAATAATCTGAACTCCCGTAGGTAATATGCTTTGAAGCTGGCAATGAGATCGGCGGAGGAAGAACGCTATGATGATGTTCATTTCGATATTCGCAGTAGGCTTCGTGATCCTGCTTTTGAGCATGATTTTTGGTCACGACGGCGACGTTGATGGCGATGTCGATGCTGATGGTCTTGATCACGGCCCGAGCATTTTCAGTACCAAGCTGATCGCCCTGTTTATGGTTGGCTTCGGCGCAGGAGGATTTGGCCTCCGAGCCACAACTGATGCTGGCATGTTTGCTGCCTCGATGACCGGGGTGGGTGGCTCGGCGGTCGTGGGTCTGGTCGGTTATTTCATATTGAGGACGTTTTACCGAAGCCAGGCCAGTTCGACAATCGTCGATCAGGATATTGTTGGCAGCAGCGGCAACCTGTTGGACGCCATCATGGAAGACGGTCGCGGACAGGTGGCGTGCGTACTGCGCGGACGTGAAATCACGTTCCTGGCGCGGTCAAAGGATGGCCAATCGATCAAGCGCGGCACGCCGGTAATGATTGTGGCCAAGACAGCAAACATCGTAACTGTAGAACCGATTGAATGATACGCAGACGGCAAATGTTTGGATAGGCGAGGGTAGGTTTATGGAAGACGTACTGGCAAGATTTATGTGGCCGATAATCGCGGTAGTGGTGGTCATAGCGTTCTACGCTCTGGTCAAAGGGATGGCGGCGTTTTACATCAAGGTGCCACCCAACATGGCCGCATATTTCTACGGTGCACGGAGTGGGCGCCGCGGTCTCCAAACAGCCCAGCAGGCCGAAGCCGGCACGCTTATGCCCCCCGGCACAATAGTGGTCACCGGCGGCGGCCGGATTCGCAAGCCGATCATCGAGGCGGTCAAATTTCTTGACCTGTCCGAAATCACGCTCGCTGATCTGAGAGTAGCCGACATGCCGAACGTCGATGGCGTCCTGGTAACGGTCGAGGCGGTGGCCAATATCCGGTTCAAGGACGACGCCGAATCGCTTCTGGCCGCAGGCGGAAGATTCCTCGACAAATCGGCCTCTGAAATAGAACGCACGGCCCGCGAAACTCTTGAGGCCAACCTGCGCGGAGTCGTGGGACGACTGACCGTCGAAGAAATCATCATGGATCGCGATGCTTTCCGTCAGAAGGTGCTCGAAGAGGCCGGAGAAGATTTGGCCAGGCTGGGCATGCAGATTGACGTTTTCAACCCACAGTCGATCACCGACAGCATGAAGTATATCGAGGCGCTTGGCAAGAAGCGGACCGCCGAGGTTCATCGAGATGCGCGAATTGGAGAGGCTGAAGCCCAGTCTGAAGCCAAGAAGAAATCGTCCGACGCTGAGCGCGCGGCCGAAGTTGTGTCCCAGGAAAACGAACGGCTCATGGCCGAGGCTACAAAGAACGCTGACGTGGCCAAGCAGCAATACCAGGCTGAAGTCTCGACTGAAACCGCCAAAGCCGAACAGGCTGGGCCGCTCGCAACGGCCGAAGCCAGACAGTCGGTGATTGTGCAAGAAGTCAGGATCGAAGAAGAGGAGGCCAAGGCCCGTATTGCCGTGGAAGAGCAGAATGTCATGCGCGTACGCAAGGCCCAGGAGGCCGAGGTCGTTGTCCCGGCCAAGGCCAAAGCTGACTCTGAGGTGCGGCTCGCCGAGGGTTACAAAGTGGCCGAGATCGCCAAGGCTGAAGGTGATAGGGCCGCGATCATAGCTCGGGCTGACGCTGAATCTCACAAACGTACCGTGGAGGGTGGCGGCTTGGCGTCCGCCACCAGAGCGACCGGTTTGGCCGATGCCGACGTGATAGAGAAGCAGGGTTTGGCCAAAGCAGTATCGATCTCCGAATTGGCCAAGGCGTATCAACAATTCAACGAGGCCGCGCTGACACTTGAGGTTCTCAAGGCCTTGCCACAGACGGTCGAGGCACTCGGTTCGGTGTTTGGCTCGATCGCCGCCCCCCTAGGCAATATCGACAAACTGGTCATGGTCGATTCAGGCGGTGGAAGTGACAACAAGGGAGCGCTGAATCGATTTGCGCAAACCGGTCCCAATATTCTATTCCAGTTCCTGGAGCAGGCTCGGGCGTCCGGTATTGATGTCTCCGGTCTGCTCAAGAAGATCGGTATTGACGCCAGTGACCTGACCGCGACCGCTTCTGAAGCTACGATCCCCCCCGGAGAAACTCAGGCGTGAGACGGCATTGATGCTCGTTAATTAACCTTAGAGATAACAAAACGGAATTCCTCAAGCGGAAAGGAGTCACACCATGGGTGACAAGGGCGGAAAGAAAGATAAGAGTAAGAGTGACAAGCAGAAGAAGAACAAGGAAGCCCAGAAGGCAAAACAGAAGCAGGATAAGACTCCGAAAAAAATTCCTAGGGCATAGCTGTGCGGCCGTCTGAAGACGGTCTCAGTGCAATTCAATGGGAGCCTGAACCTCTTATGCCACGGCATAAGTGTGGGGAACCAGATCGCGAGCGCTCGCATCGTGCCCTTTGGAGCTTTGCGAGCAACAAGTACATCGCTCTACCACGATTGGCTATAGAGATGATTTGTGAACGATGGTGATTTTGACTGCATTTGTCATCAACGTAGAGAAGCTCTGTTGTTTTGGAGCTTGCGCCCGCGAACCGATAGCTCCTCGATATCAGACAACCAACCCTATTGATCCGAAGGTATACCATGACGAAACGTGAAATCAAGGTACCACGCGGATACGACACCAGAGCACAGAAGAAGATCGGCCTCTTCGCGGCTCAGTTGGACGATCAGCTGAAGCGACTGAAGAACAACGTCAAAGGTCTAACGACCAAGCAGCTTGAATGGCAGCCGAAGCTCGGTATGAACTCGATCGGCATGCTGCTCGCCCACAATGCCTTGGTCGAGGTCTGGTGGATATTGATGGCACCCAACGGGATACCCTGGGGAGACGAAGGCAAGAAGTTCATCAAGAAGGAGTGCGGTTTTGAGGACGACGGACTTCCATTATCGCCGAGAGGTCGCCACTGCAAGCTTCTCAAGGGCTACTCGCTCAAGAAGTACGACGCCGTGTTAACTAAAGTGCGGCGTTCTATCCACCGCGAGTTGAAGACGTGGAAGGATCGTGATCTTGACAAGCTGTATCCCGTAGGCAAGAGAGCATTTTCTCGCACCTGGACGCTCTATCATGTCCTTGAGCACTTCGCAGCCCATTTCGGCCAGATACTCATGCTCAAACACATGATGCGCGACGCCGGTGTGCTAAAGGACAAGAAGAAATAGTAGGATCGTATCCCAGAAATATCGCCCGCAATGCTGAGCAAGGCGTGGATTCCGAGAGTGGGAAAGAGCCGTTGAATATTGTAAGGTTCTTTGATCTCAACGATCCATGCCCGGCGCCCGGGCGCGAAAGTCTATGAGTACGAAGCTTGGATGACAACATGTGATGGAGCCTTCGGAGCAGGAGCTATGATGAAAGTTTCTCTTCCAACTAAAGGCGCCTGACATGTTCGGGGTCTGTTTATGGGACAAGAACAGAATTGCTGAATACACCAGACCGTGTTAACGTATCCGAGTATGAGCACCAAACGAATCAGACCTTTGGAACTGAACGAACTCCGACAAGTTGTCGAGTACTTCTATTCCGCCAGTGACGACCTCCTGGAAACGATGGGAGTGGACAAATCCAAACTCCCTGAACGCG
>CAZHDS010000051.1:6123-18014 GCA_964531495.1 uncultured Ignavibacteriales bacterium | reverse complement strand
CTACTCTCTACTAGTGATTTAAAGATTGCTAATTGATCGTTAATATTTTTTTCAAATAATCCAAATGCTTTTACTCTGTTTTTATTCATTTCTCTAAGGCGTGAAAAATCTTTTTGGTTCTGAAGGGGTACCAAAATGAAACACTACTTTGGTTTCACTATCGCTGAAGTGACTGGCTCATATCAATCGGAGGTTCGATGACAATGATCTACTTGATTCTATGCCTGTTATTGGCGTCTCAGGCAGCAGCAACAGCGAGCGAGTCCAACCATCTATTCCTTGACGAGAAGACCCTTGAGCGGTGTCTGCACGACCGAAGTGGCGAACCGGACGGCCTGCTGATATTCAGAGTCTTTGACTCGGAGGGACGATTGCGGAATGACAGTGTCGCTGTGCGCTGGATGGCCAGCGATGGAACGTACTCGCGACCCGTGCGAAACTGGCAAGCGGATTGGGCGAATTCTCTCTACCGTCATCCAGTAGTCGAACTCAGTGGCCATCAAACCGTGGTACTGGATAGCAGTCGCATACCGTCCGACTTGGCTCTGCTCGTAACCCTCAGAATGAGATCGGGCGTGGGTACTATCACCAGCCAGCCGACGGTGGACTCGTTGGTGAAGATCGACACGCTGACTTTGGATGGCGTCTTTCCAAAGAACGAAATAGTTGGTACGATATTCGACGATGCCACTGGAGAGCCAGTTGCCAATGCCTCCGTCTACTGTGAAGAGAGAAACCAGACCGTATCGACCGATAGCGTGGGGAAGTTCACGATTGGGTTGGGCCTGCTGAGGTCAGTTGAAGTGAACGCCTGGCATCCTCAATATGATTCTGTGAGGTTTATGGTCGAAAAGAAGCATCTTCGCACATTCAAGGAAGTAGAATTGCACTTTCAAGCGCAACGCCGTGCTGAGGACGAGGAGCCGACGTATTGGCCAGGCGATTCTACGATTTTGCTCTTGGTAGACTTGATGAGATGGTCATCTTGGGGTGTGCAGCCCCATGAGACTGCGAACAAGATCTTCGTGTACGCTGCCCGCCCAGGCGATCTGTTTGGGCCTACGGTGGGCTGGGCTCACTATGATTGCATTCCATTTCGCTTGATCAAGGAGATTGATGATAGTACGGCCTGGATCCAATTCACTAGGGCACTGGGGATAGCGGGGCAATCCATGAATAGCAGGACCAACCACTTGTTCCTGACCGATACAGCAGCCCAATTGAACACCAGGGGCTTCGATGGGGGAACAATCGTGACGCTCAGCCTCCAGCCCGACTATTCGCCGCGCGGCCAGAGCAAAAAGAATGGCAATCGGCGACAGAAGAGCCGCGCTGAACTTGGTGTGGACACGGAGATCGATACTTGCGACGTGATCAGGGCTGAAGTAGAACGTGCCCACCTCAGAACTGTATTGGCCGTGTTGGATCGTGATATTGATCGCTATGCCGAGTGTTTCTCTGCCACCTTCGTGAAACGAACCCCTGAGCCCGCTCGCGAGCCCGCTCGCACAAGAGAGGGGGACATTCTCATGCAAGGCCCCCCTGAGCACGCTCGCACGGTATTGGGGACCATTGAGGATTTTGGACGAGCGATGCGCGCGGATGAGTTCGATGACAGGCGACTCAATGAGCTGTTTCGGCTCAGCGGGGAGGAGATATACATCCATGGCCTTTGTCAGGAGCCTGCGAATGAAAGATTTGTGGCGGGTTGCGAGAAGAACGAGTTTGTCCCCAAGGAGGGCGACGTTTACATCTACTGGCCCGGAGTTGGCGGACCCTGGGAAGGGGGATGGGGTGCTCTGTACCGAAAAGAAGAGAGTGTCTGGAAGATCGCGGGTCTATTCTAGGGCGTGAGATCGATCATAGCCCATTGCGGCCGGCGGCAAGCTGGTCGGGAGTCACGATTGGTCGTGATGCTTGACCGCCGAGCGGATGTTATGACACGCGCTAGGCCGATGGTCTTAGGTGCATGCGGTGGTCGGCTTCTTCATCCAGAGCGAGCTTCTGCTTCTGACCACGTTTGCGTTCGTCGCGATCCAAAATCGCCTTCCTGATCCGGATGAACTTAGGCGTCACTTCGACCAGCTCATCGTCTCGGATCCACTCCATAGCCTGCTCCAAAGTCATCTTTCGGGGAGTATCGAGCTTCACACCCATGTCTTTGGTCGAAGAACGATGGTTGGTCAGGTGCTTGCGTTTGGTCGGATTGCAGGTCATGTCCATGTTGCGGGCGTTTTCAGCAACGATCTGGCCAGTGTAGATCTTCTCGGTCGGCTCAACAAAAACGACCGTCCGTTCTTGAAGCCCTTCCAGAGCGTAGGCTGTCGCTGTACCGGTCTCGATACTGATAACCGAACCCCGGCTTCTTGAGACGATCTCGCCCCGCCAGGCACCATAGCCCGTGAATCGGGAGGCCATCACGCCCAGTCCCCGCGTGTCGGTCAGGAATTCCGAGCGGTATCCGATCAGGCCGCGCGTAGGGATCTCGTATTCGATGCGAACGGTGGTGGCACTGGCGTTCTCAACCGATGTCAGCTCGCCTCTGCGTTTGGCGAGCTTTTCGATGATAATACCTTGGTATTGTTCCGGGACATCTATGATTAGCTGTTCAATTGGCTCCAGGACGTTGTCGCGGTCATCAAGCTTGGTAATTACTTCCGGACGAGAGATACAGAACTCCAGGCCCTCGCGGCGCATCTCCTCGATCAGGATGGCTAAGTGCAGCTCGCCTCGTCCCGATACTTTCACGCCATCGGGGCGACCGAGGTCTTCCACGCGAAGTGCGACATTCACTTTGAGCTCTCGCTCCAATCGTTCTTTCAGCTGACGAAGCATGATCGCTTTGCCGTCGTGGCCAGAGAACGGGCCGTTGTTGACCAGGAAGAACATCGAAAGCGTCGGTTCTTCGATCTCAAGCGGTTTCAGCGCTTCTTTGGTATCTTCGTTATGGCAGAAAGTATCGCCAATACCTATCTCAGGTGGTCCAGCCAGCCACACGATATCGCCGGCCGAAACCTCATCAGTTTCGACTCGCTTCAGACCGCGCGTGATCCACATGTGGATACCTTTGACCCTTGAGGAGGATTTTACCGTCCAACCCTTGTCCTGACACAGAGGATCGTTCAATTTGGTCGCGATGCGAGTGAACTCATCCCCCTTTTTCAGCGTTCCGCGCAGAACTCGACCGCATCCGATCTGACCGATATAGTCACTCCAGTCAAGCGAACTGACCTGCATCAGGAAATCGCCGGTCTGATTGACCTGTGGGGGAGGGACCTCGTCGACTATTGTCTGGAAAAGAGCGCCCATTCCAGAGTGCGCTTCCTTGTCGAGATCTTTGACAAACCAGCCGTCGAGACCGGAGCCGTACAGCACCGGGAAGCTGGCCTGCTCGTCGGTCGCTCCCAACTCGATGAAAAGGTCAAAGGTCTTGTCGAGCGCATGGTCAGGGCGAGCATTTGGGCGGTCGACTTTGTTGACTACGACAATCGGGCGAAGACCCAGCCGCAGGGCGCGCATTAGCACATAGCGGGTCTGAGGCATCGGTCCTTCGTTGGCATCAACCAGCAGTAGAACCGAATCAACCATCGAGAGGACTCGTTCGACTTCGCCAGAAAAATCAGCGTGGCCGGGAGTATCAATAATATTGATCAGGTAGTCATTCCATGACACGGTGCAGTGCTTCGAACGAATGGTTATACCGCGTTCACGCTCGATAACGTTGTTGTCCATGAGCCGTTCGGCCACTTCCTGATTGTTTCGGAAAGTCCGCGTAGCTCTGAAGACTGAGTCGATAAGGGTCGTCTTGCCATGATCGATATGGGCGACGATGGCCAGGTTGCGAATGCGAGCTATGTCAGCCATGACTCAGCCCTGCCTACCGGCTTGGCGCGATGGGGCGCCGGTCCGCTTGGAATGCTTGCCCTTGGAACTCTTCTTCTTCGATCCCGAGCGCTTCGTGAGGAATTTCTTGAAGTTGTCGGAGCCAGAACCAGGGGAGTCTGTCGTGCGCTTCTCTGGGGCTTTTATCGTCGAGGGGCGACCGTCTTGCGACGTCTCGCCATTGGATTTCCGTTTTTTGGTCTTGGCCACGAGCAGCTTCTTTGATGGCAATATTGGCAGCTCTGTGATCGCCATTTTGGTCTGCGTGAATCGTTCGATATCGCCAATTGATCTTTTTTGATCAGATGTTGCAAATGATACCGCGTGGCCAGCTTTTCCAGCCCGACCAGTACGGCCGATGCGATGGACATAATCCTCGGAGTTGGCCGGCATGTCGTAATTGACCACCAGCTCAATCCCTGTGACGTCAATTCCACGAGCGGCAATATCAGTCGCGATGAGGATCTGATAGCGTCCCTTCTTGAAGCCGTCCAGAGCCTTTTGCCGCTGTCCCTGGGTTCGATTGGAATGAATCTGCGCTGTGGCGAAACCCATTTCACTTACCGTGGCGGTCAGTTTTTTGGCCGTCCACTTGGTCTTGGTGAAGACAAGCACCGGACCTGAACACTGCTTGAGCTGGAAGGCCAACAGGCGGCTCTTGTCCTGCTTCTTGATGAAATACATCTCCTGGCTGACCTCAGCCGGGGCGGCACCGGAGCGGCTAATCTCAATCCGGGCCGGATCGATCATGATCTGATGGGCCATAGTCTCGATGGCTTTCGGCATCGTGGCCGAGAACATCAGGGTCTGACGATCCTCAGGAATCAACTTGATGATTTTCTTGATATCAGGCGCAAAACCCATATCGAGCATGCGATCTGCTTCGTCCAACACCAGGACCGATATATTCTCAAGACTGACACTCTTTCGGGAGATGAGATCCAACAGTCGACCCGGGGTGGCAATAATCAAGCGAGGGTTCTTTTTGAGCGCCATGCGCTGGGCAGAAATCGAAGCACCACCGATCACGACGACCGAACGCAAATCCACCATGCTGCAAAATGACTGCAGGGATTCATTCACCTGAAGCGCCAGCTCACGAGTCGGAACCAATACCAGTCCACCGCCGCGTCTTGTTTTTGACAAACGCTGCAGCATAGGGATGCCGAAGGCGAGGGTTTTGCCCGAACCAGTCTGGGCATTGGCGAGAATATCTCGCCCTTCGAGGCCTATCGGTATCGCTTCTTGCTGAACCGGCGTCGGCTTATCAAATTTCAGGCGGTCGACCCCCTTGATTAATTCAGGGGCAATACCGAGGTCGCGGAATCCGAGGTCGGTCGGTATGGTCGTAATGTCGCTCATAATGCTGTGGCCATCCAAAGCAGAGTCATGTAATCGTTGGTCCAAGTTCAAGTAATTTTCTCTAATCTTTTTGGGTAATAAGTTATGCGGTCTATCTGCAGTCGAGGCAATAAACAGCTAAATCAATAAATGTCAAGGACAAAGAACATAACGGCCGTTTGAGGCAGAAGTTCACCCTAAATGCGACTATTAACGTAAGGCGTTGTTGTACAGCGCGATACGCTTGCCGCCGCTGTTTGTGTCCCTGGCCCGGCCTTCAACCGGCCCAGAAATCAACAATATGAGACCTGACTAGGACTGCAGTTTGTCCACGAGCTCGCACGCCTCGTCGTAGGCGGCCTTGTAAGTGTAATCCGGTGGACCGTCACAATATGCCAAGTCTTTGGCCTGCCGGGCATGTTCGAGCGCGGTCTGTTTGTCGCCAGCTTCTTGGGCGAGTTTGGCCAATTCCAGGTGAGCGTCGGCACCTTGCAGTACATACCCGCTGCGCTCTGTGATGAACAGCGCTTCTTCAGCCAGGCGCTTCGCTTCTTTCGGGGCGCCTTTGGCGGAACTCAGCCGCGCCAGGTCAATCAGGATGTCAGCTTCGGAATCTACGGCACCGATGCCGCGGCACCGTTCCAGCGCTTCGCTCAGGTGGCGTTCGGCATCTTTGTGTTGTCCGGAAGCGCAGTGCGCTGCACCTAGTAGCCAGTGGGCGCGGACGAGATCTCGCGGGACCACCGCGCCGCCAATGTTGGGGTCGCCTCCCTCAGCCAGTTCCAGCGCGCGCTGAGCCGATTGGAGTGTGGACTTCAGGGGGGGCTGTTCCGAATCAGGCTCTGAGCGAAGAAGATGCAGCTCGCGCTGGGCTCGATAGGCCCAGATGATGCACTGCGACTGCACTTCCGTCTGCTTCTCGAATATCTTCAACGCAGTGGCCAGTGCCGCGCCCGACTCGGCATAGACGCCGCGATAGGCCAACAGCCGACCCAATTCCTGGCGCCCAATCGCCTCGCTGGATTCGTCCTCAGTCTCCAGGCTGATCGCGATGCGGCGACGGTGGTTGGTCTCGGCATCCCGCAGCGCACCGATAGTCAGCTGCTGCGTAGCTAGGTTCCCCATGCCGGAGGCGACGCCTTTTTTGTCGCCCCGCTTTTCGACCAGTGCAATTGTCTGTTCGAACAACGGCGCGGCGCGGCGTGGCTGGGCGCTCAGACTGTATGAAATCGCCAGTACGTTCAGCGTCCAGGCCTGGGCACTCTCGTCTTGCAGGTGAGGCGGCTGGTCTTCGCCGTCAGGAAAGAGACCTCGCAGCAAGTCAATGATCAACTGGTAGGCACCGAGTTGATAGTAGAGCGGCTTGGCGATGCGGTCGCGGAAGAGTGTGCAGGCTTCGTCAAACTGCCCGGCGCGGACAGTGTGGTGATAGAGCTCGATCACTGGAGTCAGGTCCTCCAGGCAGGTTACCTTGTCCGGCGGAGGAACGGCAGCGAAGTAATCTCGCATGTGGGAGTGAGCAGCATCGGGATCGACAAGGCGATCATAGGCGTACTTTCGTACAATTGGGTGCAGATCGAACCGGCTAGTGGTTGTGTCCCGCCTCTTACTCTTCTGCTTCTCCACGGAGTAGATGTGGAGCAGGTCACGCGCAACCAAGTCTTTCAGATCAGCCTCAAGGGTCGCGACCGAGGTGAGAGCCTTCTCCGCCACGGTCTCAATTGCCTCGTAATCCATGGGGTTACGGAAAGCGGCGATGTGACTCAACAACGACTTTCGCTCATCACTGAGGCCTTTGTAAGCTGCTTCCAAAACGTGGTGCTTATTCTGTTTCAGATCACCGCTTACGTCCACCCGTTCGGCCACCACAATGTCGCACGGTTTTTTGAGATCATTCACGATCAGACCGGCCAGCAAACTCAGGCTGAGGGGATGGTAGCCATAATACTCGCAGGCCGTTTTGATCTCCGCATCAGTGCCCCGTATGTTTTGGGCCCGGAAGTAGTCTACTGCATCGTCGGGATGCATTTGCTCAAGTACTTCTTCATGGCTTCCGGCCAGCAGTCCGCTGTCCCGAGCCTCAAGCACGTGCGGGCGCAACCGGGTTGTGAGCAGAACCTTGGCCCCGATATCGGGCTGGGTTGCTATATCGCGAAGGAACGTCTCGGCGAGCGGCGAAACGCAATCGCGGTCAGTCGGTTTCTCACCAGCCTCATCACCTTGATAGGCGGCGTTCATGCCGCCATAGGTGCGCAGCAGGCGTTCGAAGCCGTCCAGAACCAGCAGTGTGCCGGGCGCATGGAGCATGTCCACGAGCGTCTTGATGTCAGTAGCTGTGGGGCGCGTGAGTTTGTTCTTTCCGCCGCTGAGATAATCCAGCGTTTGGCACACGAAATTGTCAAAACTAACGTCCTCGCCGCCGTAGAAGCTCCACCAGACGACCTTCGGCCAATCGTCTGGCTCTACATCGTTCTTGATCCAATACCAGGCCAGGGCGCTCTTTCCAAACCCGCCTAACGCCCGCAAGCTCAGCAGGGGATGCTTTTTGTCCTTGTTCAGCCATTCGGTGAGCATCTTGCGTTCCTTCGCGCGCCCAGTGAAATAGGATGACAGTCCGTAGGATTGCACCGTCAGCCAGTCACCACGTTCCGGGTCTTTTGCGGGCAAGGGAGCGGCTGCCGTCGATGCTGGTGCGGGATCAGATTCGATCGCAGGGGCAGGTGTCTTGCTGAGAGCGCTTCCAATGAAGTCCAAAACACCGGCGTATACGATGTGATCGCGATCCGGCGGCTTAACCATGGTCAAGTGATCTTCGTCGACATCACAAAGTACATGATCAGGTATGCTGGGATTGGCTGACGCCCTGGGCACAACCACGCCGATGGGCAACCATCGCAAATAGCACTGTTTGCGGTATAGTCGGGTGCCTTCTACGAAGCTCTCTATCGGCACCTGACTGCTCTTCTGCCATATGAGAAAGTCGTCATGTAGAAGGTCTAGCTGGTCGGCATTTGCCCGCATCTCTTTGACGTAAGCCTGGCTCCCGCCAAAGAACGCCGTCAGCTTAGTTGCTGCATCTGCGATCTTCGCTCCACGGTGAGGCGTGCCGCAGAACACGATACCGCGTACGCTGTTAGCTACGCGTTTCCAGTTCTTGTTTCGGGCGTGTACGACAAGGGACTTCACAATGAGGCCGCCCATGCTATGGGACACGAAGAAGAGCGGTCGACTTCCCAACTCTGCAAGGGCCAACCGGTAGGCAACGTTGCCGGCTCTTCTGTCGATGATCATTCCCTGTTTGCCCCATTTAGTGACGGAGGCCGGATAACCTACGCTCCAGATGCCGCAGTCGGGCAGATCCTTACCGAGTTCTTCCGGCCAGAAGAAGCGGCCTTTCTCACCACCATCACCATGCTGCCAAGTATCTTGCGAGTTACCCCACAATCCGTGAATGAAGACGATATCCGCCCTGCGATGTGGATTGTCACAGTTGGCTATTCTGTGGAGGCCTTCAGCATTCGGTTTCACTGAGCATCCTCCCCGATCATGTAGATAGATCGGACCCAAGTCCTTGATTCCGTCTGCTTGACCATCAACCCTTCCTCTGGCGAATGCCGCGATGAGCTGTCGTGCAGTCTTATTCCCTGGGCGTTGTTGTATCAGACAGCCGAGCCGTCATGCAGAACATAGTTATATATATCGTTCTTTCAAAGAAGATTCTATGGGCATGATGGCCAAGGCCGATGCAATTAGTCTTGCCGCCGGGGGAGATGGGCAAAAAAACGCCGCCCATGAATGAGCGGCGTTTCGTATCTGTTCGGCTGCCAGGCTAGCTCAGGTGAAAGTGCGGATGAGGGTCTCAGTCTCTCGGATCTCGACGAGGGCCGTGCGGATGGCCTTTTCATATGACTCTTCCGTGAGTTTGAGCATGCTCCAGCTCTCCGGTGAAAAATTGGAGACGAAGTGATTGCCGCTCTGTCCCAAATTGAGGGCATGGCAGGTCAGGTCGGCCACGTGGATAGAGGCGACCAGCGCGGAGGAATTAGTCGCTTGCTCCGGATGGTGATGACTAGCGATTGCGGCCACAAACCGGCGTGGGAAATTCCATTTTGTCGCCAGAGCCTCGCCGATCTTCTGGTGATCGGCTCCAAACCATTCGATCTCTTTGTCCAGGTCGATGACCGACTGACCGGCGTCGTAGAATCGCTCGTACCGCTCTGGATCCATTTTGACAAACAACAAGCGGCCGATATCATGCAGAACGCCACACATGAAGGCTTCGTTCTGCTCCTCGGAAATCTCACTAGGCAGCAAGTGCTTTGCGATCACACCGACGCTGAAAGAGTGCATCCAGAAATCATCCATCGACAGAGAACTACCTTCGCTGCCCAGGATGCTTATGACCGAAGTGCCGAGCAGCAGTTGCTGCAGCGAGCCGATGCCCACCACGGTGATGGCCTCGTCAACCGAAGTGATCTGGCGGGCCAGGCCGTAGAAGGGGGAGTTGACCAGCTTGATGATGCGCGCGGTGAAACCCTGATCAGTCTCCACAATACGCGCGATTTCCCTGCTGCCGACGTTGTCTCGCGACATCATGGTCGTCAACTGGTGGATTATTGTCGGCGCCGATGGCAGGACAACGTTCTTCGAAAGGACTTCTTCGATGTCTTGCATGATCATTCTTCCTCAGAAACTTCGGTGGTCGGCCTCGGGCTGGACAAGATCCTCTCAATGGCATTGGCCATCATCTGCACTTCCTCATGGTAGATCACCATGGACAGGCAGCGATTGAGATGTTCGACCGAAGCCTGCTGCTTGTTGGTATCCTGCTTTGTCACTTCACCTCTCCTACATCTACATCAATCGATAATGAAGGCGCCATCCTCGGCCTGCCGCCGGTCGGCAATGTCCGGATACTCGTTTTCCAACTCCTTGAGGAGTCGCTCTTGCTTCTTGACGGAGGACTTCAATTGCCTGTTTTCCGTCTCAAGCTCTTTCATTTTCAGAGCATGCATGACCGCCACCAGCAACTCATGATCATCCCAGGGTTTGGTGAAGAACCGATGAATGGCGCCCTGGTTGATGGCTCTCATGGCGACGTCGATATCGGTCTCCCCGGTAAGCATCATGCGAATTACTCCTGGGTAGAGATCGCGGACTTGTTCCAGAAGGTCGGATCCAACACAACCAGGCATGTTCTCATCACTGATGATGACGTCAATTTCCTGGTTTGCCAGAACTCCGATGGCTTCGGCCGCCGATGATGCGCAGACCGTCTCTAGGCCCTCCAGAGCGAACGTGCGACGAAGCGCTTTGAGGATGTTAGGGGAATCGTCGACAACGAGGATTCTATGCTGTGGCATGGCTGGTCTCCATATTTGCGCTCATTTTATAGACTCTGATGGCCTCGATAATCGGGTCCACGGCATGGATCTTGTTTATACGAGCAATCATACCGGGGGATAGCCGCGCGCCCTTGGGCAGAAGAAAGACATCATTGACGGTGCGAATATCCATGGCCACCACCATACCCTTCTTGAGGTCGAAAGGTCTGACCCCAATCACTTCCTGCGAATCATCGCTGTAGAACTGGTTGGCGATGTTAAGGTCGTTGAAGAGCTTGAGCAGTTTCGCATCGAACTCAGTACCTACACCTCTTTGAAGCAAGATTGTGGCACGGCTCAACGCAGCAAGATTGGGAAACTCACCGCTATTAGCGAAATGGTCAAAGGCATCGCAGATCCGCAGAATCCGCGATCCGATGGGGATCCACTCTCCTGTCAGGCAATCCGGATAACCGGTGCCATTGATGTTCTCGTGATGATGTCTGATCATCAGGCCAATGTCCTCGAATCCCGTTATGCCGCAAACGCAACTTTGTCCGAGCTAGGGGTGCTTGTAGAGCGACTTCCGCTCCAAAGGTGTGCACTCATCCTGACTCTTGGAAGCGATCTTTTGGGGGAGGCCAATCTTGCCAATGTCATGAAGGTAAGCAGCTACCACGATATCCTGGTATTCTTTGCCACTGATGTCCAATCCGGCGAGGAGCATCTTGGTTAGCGTCGCGACCCGTTGGGAGTGGCTGGCGACGTGTCTGAGTCTCAAGCCGACGATAGTTGAGAACGACTTGATTGTCTCCATGAAACTCTTCTTTAGAAGGCTATGCTGTTCCTTTATTCTGCCGGTCTGCTGGTCGACTTTCTCTTGTAAGCCGTGGTTGAACTCAAGGAGTTTCTCATTTTGCTGCTTCGTAAGCTCAGTCAGGCGTTTGTTCTCGGCGGTGGTCTCGAACAGCTCCAGCGAGTCATTGACGCGGCTGACGAGAAGCTCGTCATCCCAGGGTTTGCTCAAATAATAGCGAACCGCTCCGTTGTTGATGGCAGCTACCGTCGCGTCGGCGTCGGCGTAACCTGTCAGAAGAATCCTCACTGTCTCGGGGGATAACTCCCGCACTTTGCTCAGCAACTCGACGCCAGTCATCTCCGGCATCTTCTGATCGGAGATAACTAGAGACACTTTCTGCCGACTCAATACTTCAAGTGCCTTGGGACCGCTGCCAACCATTACCAATCGGGCGTTGACTTCCTTGAGGACACGCCTCAAAGCCTTGAGAATCCCGATAATTCCGGCTGGAATCAGGGACAGCAACCTCTGAGTGGTCTCAAGCG
>CAZHDS010000051.1:0-6023 GCA_964531495.1 uncultured Ignavibacteriales bacterium | reverse complement strand
ATCCCGATAATTCCGGCTGGAATCAGGGACAGCAACCTCTGAGTGGTCTCAAGCGCAATGTTCTTCACGGCCAGGTCGCGGGTACGCTCTTCAACCTGGACCTCCAGGCCATCGGTCACTTTCTGTAGCTCCGCATTGGCGACTCTCAAATTATCGATCAGAGCGGCGTTCTCGTTCTGGAGATCATAGTGCTCCAGGGAGCGCCGGATAGTCGTCAGCAAGTCCTGATCGTCCCATGGCTTGGAGAGAAACTTGTACACCTCACCATCGTTAATGGCCTCGACGATTGAGGAAACATCCGCGAAACCACTCAAGACGATCCTGATAGTGCTCGGATACAGCTCCTTCACCTTGGACAGAAACTGGACCCCATTCATCTCTGGCATGCGATAGTCGGATATGACCAAGGCTATGTCTTCTGTGGTGCACAACTCCAATCCCTGGGCGCCGGATGTAGCCGTGAATACCTTGTAGTCGGTGTCGATGAACAGGCGCTTGAGTGCTTTCAGGATGTTGACCTCATCATCAACTATCAGGATTCTGTGCTTCACTTGACTTCAGTCCTTCCAGAGGGAGGGTTATGATGAATTCGGTACCCGACCCGATTGTACTCTTGATACTGATCCTGCCGAGATGCTTCTGCACAATATCGTAGGCCATGCTCAGCCCCAGTCCGGTACCCTTTCCAACGTCTTTTGTCGTGAAGAACGGTTCGAAGATCCTTTTCAGGTTTTCGCGCGGGATCCCCATACCAGTGTCGCGGATCGAAACGTAAACATTCTCTTTGTCGGCGCTGGTCGTTATAGTGATGGTTCCCGAGTCCTCCTTGATGGCGTGACCAGCGTTGACCAGCAAATTCATGAAGACTTGGTTCAGCTGATTCGGGATGCAGTACAGATTGGGGATCTCACCGTAGTTCTTCTCAACGGTGCACTTATACTTAAGTTCGTTCCATACGATATTGAGAGTTGTCTCCAGGCCGTCGTTCAGATTGAAGAATTCCGTCTGCGACTTGTCTATTCTGGAGAAACTCTTGAGGTCGGCCACAATCTTCCTGACCCGATCGGCTCCCTCCTTCGACTCTTCGATCGCATCGGCGAAATCGTCCAGCATCTCAATGAGTGCTTGGCGAGCCTCGGCATCCGGATTGGGATCCTTGTCTGCGTAACGGCGGATCTTCTCGACGTACTTGGCCATGGTATTGAGATTGGAGCTGATGAACCCCACCGGATTGTTGATTTCGTGGGCCACACCTGCTGACAGAGTGCCTATCGCAGCCATCTTGTCCGCCTGGACCAGTTGTTCGCGACTCTGATGCAGTTCAGTTACATCTTGCACCAAACCCACCACACCAGTGACCGAGCCGTGTCGGTCGTGGAGCGGAACTGTCGTCATGCTGGTCCAGGTTTCGTGACCATCCAGATCGACCGAGCGGCTGTCCTGCTTGCTTATGGTTCGATTATCCTCCATGACCTGGTTTTCAAGCTCATGTTGGGCGATGACTCTGTGGCGCTCGGCCAGGTCGAAGTCCGTCTTGCCGATGATTTCCGACAGAAGTTTGTTGACTGACTTGCAGAAGGCAGCATTGGCCAGAATGTAGCGGCCGTCGACATCCTTCAGAAAGGTCTGGGCTGGCACAGTGTCTATCATGGCGATATACTGCGACACTGTACGAGCGTGCTCTTCTTCATGTTTGATCCGATCAGAGACATCTCTAATCACCGCCTGCAGTACCTGGCGTCCCCTCATGTTCATCCGACTCAGCAGAACCTCGGTATGGAAGATTTGGCCGTCAAGGCGCTTGTGGACCCAGGGGAAATTGACCGAGCCGGTTTCCATCGCAGTCTTCATGTACCTCTGGGCCAGCGTCTCGGAGCCTTCGCCGGAGGGCTGGTTGGGCGGTGAGAGGTCCGCCAGATTATTTGAGGGAAACTCATCGCAACTGGCACAACCAAACATGGCCAGCGTGGCGGCGTTACAGTCGATGAAGTTTCCTTCCTCCAGAAGCATGATGGCATCAATGGATGACTCCAGGAGAGTACGCAGCCTCTCTTCATGTTCCTTGACAACTTCCTCCGCCCCAACGTGAAAACCAACTTCCTCGCCCGAGCATACGATTCCGACGACGTGGTCATCGAAGTCCGTCAGAGCGACAAGGGACCATTGGATGCCTTCGGTCCGTCCGTTTGCCGGGCCGGCCAGTATTCTGTGTTCGTGCGAGGCGTCGACGGTTCCGTTCCGAACCTGGTCGAGCAAGGCCGAAACTTCTGCTCTTTGCTCGGCGGGAACACATTGGTCCACCCAGTTCAGGCCGATCACTTCTTCCGGTTGCGCACCGCCCAGGGCCTTGCATCCGGCCGGGTTGATTAATCGAATCTTACCCTCAATGTCAATCACCAGACGTATGCGTGGGATTGAGTTGAGATACTGCTGCAGATTCAGCCCGATTGGCTCCATGGTTGCAGCGACACATGTCCCGGAGTTCTCCGGACTTGCAGCACCATGACTCCCTGACAGAACACCAGTTGGTTTGGCCATCTTCTGAAATTCTCCCCGCCCGCGAAGGCTATGCCCGTTGTTGCATAGATTATCGGCAGACAACCGTTCTGGGATACGGGGAAAATGGCATATTTATTGTTGGGGGAAAGGTGTGTTCACTTCCTGAACATCGCCGGTCTGATTGAACGCCCCTCATCCCGAGTGGGTCCGGGAGCCGCTCCGTTGGGCTGCTACAGCCGCTTCCTCCACAGTCATGCTGATCGAGCCGATGTCTTCGAAATGCGAGCATGGAAACCCTCAGGTTCACATTCCGCTGTCCCGACAGCTCCAAAACTTCATCTATTCAAATCTGCAGTGCGGACACCTACTTGCTCAAGACGATGCGATACCGAGTATCCCCACTCCTTAGTCTATCAAGAGCCTTGTTGACCTGGTCCAGAGGGTATTTCTCGATTATTGGTTTGATATTATGCCTGGCTGCAAACTCCAGCATCTTGGCAATGGTTGCTGGGCTGCCCACCGGAGACCCCGAGATTGATCGCTGACCCATAATCAATGGGAAGACTCCAATATCCAGAGGTTCCAGCGTTGCCCCGACAATATGCAAACGGCCTTTTGGCTTCAGAGTTGATATATAGGCGTTCCAGTCGAGCTTGACGTTGACTGTCGAAATGATGAAGTCAAACTGCCCGGCTGCCTTTTCAAGCTCCTCGGGACTGCGTGAATTGATCGTGGCATGAGCGCCCATCTTGATCGCTTCAGCCTTCTTGGATTCACTGGAAGTGAAGGCCGTGACTTCGCAACCCCAGGCATTCAGAAACATCAGAGCCATATGTCCCAGCCCGCCGATACCTATGACCCCAACTTTGTCCGTTGGTTTGACATCGCACTGCAGCAGGGGATTGAAAACCGTTATGCCTCCGCAGAACAGAGGTCCTGCGCTTTCGATATCAAGTCCGCTCGGCAGTGCGAACACACTCGCCGAGTGGGCGCGAACTTTGTCAGCAAATCCGCCATGGCGACCAACAATAGTGCCTTCCTGGTTGGCACACATATTGTGGTCACCACCCATACAACTTGGACAGGTCATGCAGTAGCCAGAGTGCCAGCCCAGTCCCACTCTCTGACCGATTTGAACATTCTTCACGTCTTCGCCCACCTGCGAGACTGTTCCGACTACTTCATGGCCAGGCACCAGGGGGTACTGCGAGAATCCCCATTCGTTGTTGATCATGCTCAGATCGCTATGACAGATACCACAGTGCTCGACATCGATCTCAACATCATCCTTCCTAAGCTGGCCGGGGTCGTACTCGAACGATTCCAGTTTGCCACCTGGTTCTTTTGCCGCATATGCCTTGATCATTCTAACTCCTCGTCTTGTTTGATTGCTGGATCTATCGGTTTCACATTTGAACTCTGCGACTCTACATGATGACCGCAATTCGATTTTCATACAATCCTGTCAATAGAAACACGGTACGAAGAAGATGGTTCCATGCGCTGCCCTCGGGTAGGCAAGCTATTGTTTCTCGGTGGCATATATGATCGGCGGGGTTAATGAATCAATTCGCAGTGCCAACGGAAATAGGGTTGACAAAGCTGACGATATAGACTACTTTAGCAATGTACAACTGCTATAAAATATCAAATTCACATCGGATTGGATCAGCTATTGATCAGTAGCTAACGCATAAGTGCCGATTGGACCCAAATCTCAATTTGAGAAAGGTGAATCTATGCGAAGCTTGTTTCGAGCATTTCAAGAGGGAAACTCGTTGTTAATTCTCATCGTGGGATTACTCGCGGCCGTGTTCTCACCGAACATTCTGGCGGCGGATGTCGTGCTTGAGATCGAGAAGACCCACAATACTCCGCTGGGAGGACATGTCAACGTGGCCATTACCAGTATCGATGTGGCTGAAGGCTTTCAATTGGGCGGCTTCGATTTCCTGATTGAGTATGATGACAACTTACTTACGTTAGAGAGCGTCAGTCCCGGTCAGGCATTGACCGATTGCGACTGGGAGTATTTCACCTATAGTATCGGCTCGTCAAGTGCCTGCCCCGACACGGCGGACCTGGGAACCGTCGTTGCAATCATTGCAGTCGCCAACATGAACGACGGCCAGAACTATCCCGACTGTTACCTCGAAACACCTGGTGAACTAGCCGTGATGGATTTCCTGGTTACCGACCAGGACACCGCCGAGTGCCATTTCGCTCCGGTGCGATGGTTATGGTGCGACTGTTCACACAACGTCATCAGTTCTCTGACGGGCGATACGATTTTCGTCTCTGATAGTGTCTACTTCGTAGATTATGGTCCCTGGGGGAATTTCACAGTCGACGAGCCGTTCCCCACACACGGCGGTGCCAACAGCGACTGCCTCACGGGAGATAATGTCATTCGGGCAGTTGACTTGATCGGCGGTGGTGTCGATATCGACTGTACTGAGACCATCGCTCGGGGCGACATCAACCTGAACGGGGTGGATTATGAGATCGCCGACTACGTTCTGTTTGCCAACTGGTTCTACTATGGTGGCAGCGTGTTTATCGTCTCACACGATGCACAGGTGATTGCCACAGATGTCAACGCCAACGGTAGCCGCCCGGAATTGGCCGACTTTGTCTATTTGGGACGCGTTATTGTCGGTGACGCCCAACCGTTCCCGGTTCCACCCGCAGCTCCGGTTGGCGACACTATGGTCATCACTCAGGACATGGTCACCAAAGTGATCACCATCGACTATCCCGACTCAATCAACGGCATGTTCATGGTTTTCGTGGGGGATATTCATCCCTGGGACTGGGAAGACCACCCTGACCAACCTTTCAACGGTCTGTTCACCAAGGTGCTGTTGGAGAGCTTCCTCTCCGGCGGCGACACTCTCTTCTATCAGGATCCGTTTATGACTTACACCGGTGAGGGTACGCTTGTGTCCGCCATAGCATCGTATGACGGTCTGAGTCACATTCCGATCAAAATCCAATTCGCTGACATCCCCGGCTGCTGTGAGATCCGTGGCAATGTGGACCGTGATCCGAACGGAACCATCAACATCCTGGATCTAATCTATCTAGTCAAGTACATGTTCCACGACGGAGTAGCTCCACCCTGTCCGACACAGGTGGATATCAACGGCGATGATCAGTTGACCATTGACGACTTGATTCATTTGGTGGCCTATATGTTTTCATCGGGGCCCCCTCCCCAATCGTGCGACTGATCTTCGGCGAGCTGATCAACGCCGTACAGAGCGAAGTCAATACGTTATGGTACGCAACTGATAGAACGAACAGTCGTCTCCATACTGCATTCATGAGTACCGCCTGATAGAGTCGGAGACGCTATCAGGCGGTAGGTGCCGGTCGGGATCGATCCCATGGTTCAGGACGGTCCCCTGATGACCCTCAAACAGCTACTGTGGAGAGAAACGAGGTCAAAAACAACGCGGGGTTGGTCGGTCTCAGTGGTAGTCCACATAGTAGTTCTGTTATTGTGGGGATGTGGTGGTGAT
>CAZHDS010000050.1:0-18259 GCA_964531495.1 uncultured Ignavibacteriales bacterium | reverse complement strand
CAGCGGCTGAATTCCAAGATGAAGGCCATCGTAGCCAAGTCCGAAGCTGGCTTGCGGGTGCAGGAACAGATTACGAAGAAGGCTCAAGGTGAACGGGATGTTGAGACTGAGCGCTACATGCAGCTGGTGATCAACAAACACGAAGAGATCGAAGCTAGCATGGAGAAGCAGGTCCAGACGATCCTCGCCGAACGAGAAGCGGAAGCGGCCAAGATCGACCGGCAAGCCCAGGAATGGGATGGTAAGGCCCAGAAGGAAATGGGGCGTGGCCAATCGACTTCAAAGCGCCTGCTCCAACAGGCCGACAGCAACCTGGATATCAAGCTCGCGGCGGTAAAGTCGAAGCACAAGACAATCGCTGAAGCCCTGGCCAACGGCAAGCCGATTCTGCCGGAGATCATCCTGAGCGAAAACGCATCGGGGGGAACGGCGGTTCTTGAAGCTTTGGGGATCAATGCTGTCGAGCAACTATCAAACCGCGCCAAGGCGTCAGGCTCGGGGAAGTAAACTGGTTGTCGGGCCGTTTAGGAAAGTAATTGTCAGAATGATGTTGTCCCCGCGAAAGCGGGGATCCATCTTCGCCGTTGGCTGATAATTTAGAACCCGACTACGACCGGAAGACTCGGAGAATCGATGAAACGAAAGCAGACTGAATCGGAAGAGCCAATACCAAGACCTGCACTTTTCACCCAGGCCGTAGAGAAGTACGAAGCCGAGGACTACTCAGGAGCCATAAGCTTGCTGGAGCAGGTCTTGATCGACCACATTGACGAGGTTGAACCCTGGAATGTCCGTCAGTGGATGGGTATGTGCTGTGTGGAGCAGAGACAATTCGAACTCGCGTTGGAGCACTATAGGGTGGCTGAACAGGCGATAACATGCACTGAGCCTGCAGGGCATTGTTTCCATATCTACGAAGACACAGCCTATTGTCTGTGGAAACTGTGTAAATACGATGAGGCTTGTAGTTACTTTGAGAGAGCAGAACCGCATCTTCCTGCGGTGCCTGGCGAGAAGTGGTCAGGAGATCGCTATCTCTATCGCCTGAACAGAGGCCGATCCCTCCTCCACGTGAGGGGGCGTAAGGATGCCCTGGAGCAGTTCAAGTTGGCTCGATGTGAGCTTGACACCTCTGAATGGGCGCAACCCAAGGACTACGCGTTGATTGACTTTCAGATTGGCCAAGCCTTACTCCTGGACCATCAACCCGAAGCGGCGCTCCCCTTGCTGCGATCTGTCGATGAGAACCTTCTCTCAGGTCATACGCCATATCTTCTCCGGTTCGCTCTGGCAATGACATTCTTCGATCTTTCGAGGTTTGATGATGCTCTCGTGCTGCTCGAACAGATTGATCCTGAGGATCCCGCGGAGGAGGACTTGCCGGAGTACCAATACTACTTGGGCATGGCCAATTATCGAGTAGGCAATCTTGTCGAGGCTCATCGAATCCTCGGTGAGATGCTGCAGAGCAAGTTCGCCACGGGCTGGGTACGGGAGTATGGTGAGGGCTTCCTTGCCGAGATACGAGCTAAACTAGACGGCAACGGTCCGCAGTCAGGGTAGGACAGGGCGGGTGCTCCGCAGCTTGCCTTGGGATCCGTCGAATGCTATATTGATCACGATGGCGCAGCTCCACTATTAGGACAACCAAGGGACGGCTCGAACTGTGACAAGCGGCGCTCGCAAAAACGCAAACAGGAGACCCGCCTGAACGGCGGGCCACCCGTCCAAATCTAGATAGGAGAGTTGAAATGGGCAAAGCAGTATCAGTTGGCTCCATGGTCGTGATTGTCCTTGGCCTCGTGCTGGCAAGTTGTTCCAGCGATGATAACGAATCCAGCAATCCTGCCAAATCATCGGTCAACCTTGGGTCGCTCGCAGGTACTTGGGATGGCGATGTGAGGTTTGTTCGAAGGGGTGATTGCCAGATCAACGGCGAAGATACGCTCTTCATCGCCAACACGCGGATGTACTGGCAGGTTGGGGCCGAAGGCACAGTGACCATTGGCGAAGACTTCTTCTACAGCCAGTGGACAGGCAAGGTCTACCCTGCGCTGGGTATTGAGCTGATCAAGGTAAATGATTGGACCAGAGGAGATGGCCCTTCCGCCGTATGTGTTGACTACGACACAACTGAGTATATTGGACAGATCATCAGCACGCCCAACGGCGGATTCGAGTTGCGTCTGAGTTCGGTTGAGAACTGGTGCGCGAACGATACCTGCCGCTTCGCGGTCGAATACAATCTCACCAAAAGGCAATCAGCTACGGCCGGTTGGCCCATCCAAGAGGGTGAATCCACCTCTCTATTTTGGAGCCGATAGCATGCTTCGGAAACATAGACAGCTGGGTTTCGGTGGCCCACAGTCTGCTGTGGGATCTGTCTGACTTTGAAGAGCCTACGCGAGGACAGGTGGGCCACCCGGCCTCAATTTCAGTGGGCGGCAGACGCCCTCGTGTGCCCCTCAGGGATATGATCCCACCCAATCAAAAAAGAGCTCCGGTCGTGATGACCGGAGCCCTTTGAGCACATCGGATGAGGCCAGTCGTTACTTAGACTCGGCCTTGTCCATTTCTTCTTCGAACTTGGCCACTACTTTGTCAAGCTCATCGGCCAGGACTTCCGCGTCAACCGCGTCGGACTCGTCGGGACCGGAGTGTGGCAGGTCTTGGATCACCGCCTGGCGTCCCTGGGCTTGGAATTTTCCGGTGGCTTCATCGTCAATATGTTGATCCTCGGAGATGAATCCATCGGGAACGTCACTGGCCAACGCCGTGGTCTCAACAATCTGGCCGATCGGTGGTGGCGGAGCAGTTTCGATTTCGTCAGCTGCATCGGGGCTCTTGTTCAAGGACGACTGATAGCTTTGTAGCGCAGCCGAGAGTTCAGGATCAACCGCGCTTTCGCTTTCGGGACTGTCACCATCAACCAGTTCCGGTTCCGGGGTCACTGCTGCTGCCACAGCGACGCCTACCATCGTGTCGGAGGATCGGTCCTCTTCCTCGTCAATCGGCTCAGCCGGTTCCGGCTGGGTAGCCAGTGTTTCCATGCCGTTACGGGAAACTTCGCTCGAGTCGGTGATTTCGATGGCATCCTGGGTCGCTTGACTCTGAGTATGAGCTTCGCTCATCTTGTCAGCCATTTCCAGATGATTCTCAATTAGCTCCCGCAACTTGACCAGATATGAGTCCTGGATTTCCCTAGCCCGGATGATGCGCTCCTCAATCTGCCGTAGCTGCGCTTCTTTGGAGCCTATCAGACGTTTCGATTCTGCTTCGGCTTGGCCCATAATTTCGTCGGCCTCAGCCTTGGCTTCGCTGATCGTCTTGTCGGCGTTGCGGCGGGCGTCAATGGCGGCGTCTTTTATGGCGTTTTCGTGCTCCTTCAGAGCCTGGAACTGAGTTCTGATCGAATCGATCTCCAGCGTCAGCTTCAGGCAAGCCTCCTTTTCGGCCTCCACGGATACCGCTATGTGCTCCAGAAAATCGTCTACTTCCTCTTTCTGGTAGCCACGCATCTGGACCGAAAATTCGCAGTTCCGAATATCGTTGGGGGTCAGAGCCATGAGTCACTCTCTTGCAATATGTGGTTCACATCTTCTTTTCTGAGCCAATGTCGGGACCTGCGGCCGCCTACTGATCGCGCCTTCCGCCACCGGTTGCCCTTATCTCTATTATCGATCAGCTTGCTCAGAAAATTAACCCGCCGGGCGGATAAACTGAGCCCTCGAAGCCTGTTTCGGGCAGTTTAGGGGCTAAAGCCAAGATGGGTTCTTGTCGATCACTAGCCAGTAGCAAGATGGGTACAATTCGTTATCTCGGAGGTAAGGTTTATGCAGAACAGGATCTGGTCGTTGCAACGGGGCGAGAGGGGATTTACGTTAGTGGAGCTGGTGGTTGTGGTTGTGGTGCTTGGTATTTTGGCCGCAGTCGCGATTCCCAAACTCTTTAATATCACAGCCGAAGCCGAGCAGGCAGCGGTGGCCACCATGGTCTCCAGCCTGGAATCGACGCTGGGAATGTACACCTCGAAGCAGTTTCTTCAGGGGGGCTCGATTGTTCGTCACAATCCATTTGACGATCTGAGCAACATCCCCACCAATTACAACGGTGCTGTGGCAACCGTCAATCCCACCAATACGCCCGACAAAAGCTGGAGCTACCGCACCGATGGCTGGATCATATACAATCCGAGCCAGACGATCACGGGGGGATGGCTGAATGGGGGCGAGCGGTTTATTATCTACCGGGTCGATGCGGTTGTGGACGGCGCCGACACAGTCGGTCTGTATCTCAACCAAGTCAGTTATGCCTATACCTGGTAATTGAATTCCACGCAGGGTCTGTCATACGACTGAGACCTATTCTCTGAATAATGCGGCACCGGGACGACTCTGTCCGGTGCCGTTTTTTATGGCCCGCAAGTCAGACCTGACGGGGGCCGAAGAGCAGTGTACCTACACGGATGATGGTGGCACCCTCGGCGATCGCTAGTTCAAAATCGCCAGTCATGCCCATTGATAGTTCATCGAAACCGTCGCCGACCAAATCCCGGCCACGCCGGAACAACTCCTGGCACTGAGCAAAGGCAGACCGGATAGCCTCACTCTCGTCGGTGTTGGGGCCAATCGTCATCAGCCCGGCCAGCTCTACGTTTTCCAGTCGGCCGACCTGAGCCACAAGCTCCAAACAAGCGTCCGGCGTCACCCCAAACTTCTGGCTCTCGCCGGAACAGTTGACCTCAATCAGACACTCGATAGTGTGCTCCTGGCTGCCTGCCTGGCGATTGATCTCCTCGGCCAGATTCAGAGTGTCGACGGAATGAATAACATCGAAAAGCTCGACCGCCTTCTTGACCTTGTTGGTCTGTAGATGGCCAATCATGTGAAACCTGGCAATATGCCCGGTTTCTTCGATTTTTAGCTGAGCTTCCTGGATCCGGCTTTCGCCAATGTCGTGAAGACCTACTGCCACAGCAGTTTTGATTGCCTGCGCAGGCTGCGTCTTGGTCACCGCCACGATCGTAATATCGTCGGCATCACGGTCGTTCTCGTCACAGGCCTGAGCGATGCGCCCGCGCAATTGAGTCAGATTTGCTGCCAGATCATCCTTCATGAGTAATGCAATATCTCTGCAATAGCCGGTATTGGCAAGGGAAATCGTATCCCAGACATTCGGAGCGTGCGCACAATATGAGTATGCCGCCCAGGGTCTGGTCGATTTTGCTGTTGAGCTTAACGGTTTAGCGCCTGCCACCGATATAGAGTATAGTGGTAATATCGAAAACGTTATGGGGGAGCTGTGACACAAGTAACCATTGATTCTGACAAGGCGATTGGGCGGATTGCCGATACGATTGGTGAGCTGCCGTCTTCGCCAGCAATTGTCAGCGCCGTCATGGGCCTGACATCCAACCTAAATGCCGATGTAAGTGAGATCTCCAAGGTGATGTCGACCGACCAGTCGCTCACCGCGAAAGTTCTCAAGCTATCCAATTCTTCATTCTACGGTCGTTCTAAGCAGGTGAGCAGCCTCCAGGAGTCGATCTTGATTCTTGGTTTCTTCACCGTAAGATCGATCGTAGTCGCAACGTCAACCAGGAGCATGTTCGAAGATCAAGGGCCGGAAAGTCCGCAGGCCAAGCTCTGGCGCCACTCACTGTCCTCGGCCATAGCGGCCCGGCAGATCGCGGCTCATATTCGCCATCCCAACAAGGACGAGATCTTCATCGCCGCCCTCCTGCATGATATTGGCAAGTTGGTCCTTCTGAAAAACCTGGGGGCACAATACCTCGAACTAGTGGGTAGTGTTGAGGCCAATCATGGCTCCTTTGCTCGTGTCGAAAAGGAGCAACTAGGCTTCACGCATGCTCAAGTGGCCACCATCCTACTCGAGAAGTGGTCGTTTCCCAACAACCTCGCCGAAGCCGTCTCTCAACACCATGAGCTTCCTGCTTTCGAGGGCGAAGGAACGGTTCCGATAGCTTATGTGATCGACCTCGGCAACCAGCTGGCCAAGAGGCTGGAAGTCGGATTCAGAGATTATCGGGTGGAGGATCTCTCCACGCTGGAATCGACCCAGGCGCTGGGGCTTGATGAATCTGCTCTGGAAGAGCTACTCGCTCAGACGAAGGAATTCTACGAAGCCGAAGCCGGCATATTTGAGGGACACTGAAGTGCAGACGGCTGATGTTTTATCCCGACTAGACAAGCACATGACGCTGCCGTCGCTGCCGCAGATCGTGATACAGATCCGGCAGGTCTCGGAAAACCCGAAATCGTCGGTAGCTGACCTAGCCAATTGTATTCTCTCCGACCAGCAGTTGACGGCCCGAATCCTGCGAACGGCCAACTCCAGCTATTACGGCGAGTTCTCGGGGAAGGTCAGTACTATCACCCAAGCCATCGTGCTAATGGGTTTCCGGGCCGTACGGAACATTGCCGTATCCATGTCGGTCTACGGTGCAATCAGCAAGCTTTCCAGGGAATCGAGCCTGGATATCAAGTCGTTCTGGGCGCGTTCTGTCGGCTGCGGAGTGATTGCTAAATACATGGTCCAGAAAATCGGGCGACCGGAGCTGCTTGAGATAGCCTTCATCGCCGGCCTTCTGCACGATGTCGGGCAAGTGGTTCTGGCCCGTAGCTTTCCGAGGGAGTACGAGAAGATCAACTCCGAGCACGCTGGCGATCTCGATATCTACAGAACGGAAAAAGCCATTATAGGCCTGGATCATCAAGAGGCGGGCAAGTACATTGCCATGCGCTGGGGTTTGCCAGACGACCTCGCCGAGGCCATTTCCAGACACCATCGCGCCGATCTGCCAACTACGAGCAAGTCGCAGCAGATTCTGACCGATCTGGTCTATTTGGGCAATGTCATCTACGCCTTCCTGCTAACCAGCAAGCCCGCTGGCACACGTCCTTATAAGGATATCTGCAATCAAGCTCAGGCCCTGATAGGCATTGGCGGCGAGGCTATGAGAAATCTTCCCGCCGCGTGCCGAGAGCAAATATCAGAAATTGCTCGCGACTTAAATGTCGTCATTGACGACGATTTCGAATGCGCGCCGGATGGCGGCGAAGATGTGACCGATATTCAGCGCCACGAAACCCAGCGAGAACTCCAGCTGGCTTGTCTCCAGAACGCCAGCGCCGCCCTGGCAATGGCTGATAATGAAGACACCATTCTCTCTGTCATGTGTGAAACCGCCTTCCTGGGACTTCAGCTTGGCCGGGTGATCCTTCTGGAATACAATAGCGCGACAAATTCGTTTGACGGCCGTTTGGCCTTTGGCCTGCAATCGAGCGAGGCAGTGCTGGATCTGGCCTTCCCGGCCGGGGACGATGGTTTGCTGCGTCATCTGCTCGATACGGGCAAGCCCTTCCAGGCCGTGTCGCGCGATGCCAATCTGTACGGCCCGCTTGTGAATTCTCCCGAGCTCGATCAACTGGAGGCCGATGCTTTTGCGGTCGTTCCGGTGGGGGTCGCCGGCCAGGTCAGATTCGTGGCCTTCCTGGATATGCCCGATCGACAAACACCTATCAACGACCAGACCATGGACTCGGTCGTCTCTCTGGCCAGCCAAGCGTCCATGGTGCTTGAGCGCAACCACTACCGCCAGCTGGCGACGGAATAACCTGCCCTCTCCTCCGGCCTGATCGGAGGCCGTCCCGGGCCTGGGCCAATTAGTAGGCTCGGGCAGGCTTCCAAAGTTTCATATTGACCCTTGGGTCACATCCCCTATCTTTAGCCTCGAACAAATGCGGCGCGTGCTCTGAGAGCACCGCCGATAATCGTCAGCCGTTACGATACAAGGACTCAGGAGCAATTCGTGAAAATATCCCGACAAACCAGAGAGATCATTAATACGATTCTGTTCCTTTTGATTCTTGGCGCCGTGATCGTAGTCTTCATTGGCTACCCTCTCAATCGAACCAAGGCGGTCATGGCCAGACCTAATGCCGACGACTTCAGCGATGATTCCCTGCCGGCCAACGACGCTTCGGCTTGGTACGAAGCAGGTTTGATACCGGACACGTTTTCAGTCGAGGCGGATGGTCTCACAACCCTGGCCGGTCTGTACTTGCCACCGGGCGGGGCAATGATCGACAGCACCGGCGATTCTACGGTAGTCGTCAGGACTCCCGCCGACACGACTCTGGGAACCGTGATCCTGATTCCGGCTGCGATCGGTACCCGCGATTCTCTCATATGGCTGGCCCAAGCCCTCCTTCAGGAGAATCACGTCGTGATCACTTATGATCAGCGCGCCAGTGGCTGTTCTTCGGCCGAGTACCATGGCGATGGCCAATACGAAGCGAGCGATCTCCAAACCCTGATCGCGTGGCTCGAGTTGCGCGGACGGCTACAGCACCCCGTGACAGTCATTGGTTTCGGCCTCGGTGGTGATGCTGCGATGCTGGCTGGTCTGGAGGAAGTCCGCATGGACCGCGTGGTGGCGATTGATCCATATCTGACAACCAAACGGCTTCAGGATCGCCTGAAGGAACGCCACAATACTTACTGGATTCCGTTTTTCCGCACTGTGATGTGGTGGTGGTACGAAATCCGCTCCAGTTACGCCGCTCCCTATCGGAAGATCGAGGACATCAAAGGCGTCAAGCTGCCAACGTTCGTGCTGGCCCCTCCAGCGGCCATGGAGTCGGAAGAATTCCTGAAACTGATAGAGGTCTCCGATGTCAACCTGCTGACCACGGCTCCGTTGACAGCCCCTCCACGGGAACTAGCTGAGCAATTCCTTACGATAGTGCGCTAGACACCAGAAGACAATTCGCTATCCGGCAAGACGGCGAAACATACGCGACCGTAGAGATGCGCAACGATGGACGACGACTAACATGGCCTTTATAGACTACATTCCCTTTGAAAAAGCCTCCGAGACACTGCAAAGACTATATCGCAAGTTTGGCGGCAAGGATCATACTCCCGCCAACATTCTGCGCATTTCCGGGATCAGCCCCAAGGCCATGGAGGGACACATCGCCCTCTATCACGGCGCGGTTGGCACCGAGATGGGTATCACCCGCGTTCAACAGGAGACTATTGCGGTTGTGGTGAGCGGCATCAACCAGTGTCACTACTGAATTGAGCATCATTGGACCGCGTTGCGGTCCGTTCACCCGGAAGGGCCTGATGCGGTCGATGAGAAGTTCAAAGAGCAACTTGTGGGGGACTGGTCTCAGGCACCGTTGGCTCCGGCTGACAGGGTCATCGTCAGCTTTGCGGCCAAACTTACCGAGGACCCGGCCAGCATCAAGCGCTGGGATGTTGAACAGCTGCGTCTGCAGGGGCTCGATGATCGTGCGATCCACGACATTGTCCAGGTGACGGCCTATTTCAACTACGTCAATCGTATCGCCGACGGTCTCGGCGTGGAGTTGGAAGAAGGGGCATAGCCCCTCGGTAGAGAGATTCCAACAATCCAGGGCGTCATGCTGAGCGAAGTCGAAGCATGGCAGCCACCTGACACGAGTCACCCTTCGACAACGTCATTGTGTGACTCCGCTCAGGCTGACATCTCGATCTTGGGACAGCAAGTAGGCCAGGCTCCTTGTGATCCTGACAACTCAAATGTGATTGCCCGCGCCTATGCCTCGGCCTACCTTGCTCCGAAACCACAGGAGAGTCTAATGCCTGAAGAAATCCCGCATCCGTTCGTAGACAAGACCCACCAACCGACCGACGAAGATCTCGCCGAGGTGATCGGGCGACCCAAAACGCATTGGGATACGCTGAAGGTGTTTGTGATTGATGAGTATGGCCCGGTGACACCCGAGTGGAAGTTCTACACCAAGAAGTCCGGCTGGACATTTGTGTTACGCGGCAAGAAATTCAATCTCCTGTATTTGTCACCCTCGGAGAAGTTTTTCCGGGCCGGCTTCATGTACTCCGAGAAAGCGACAGCGGCCGCGCAACAGAGCACTTTGCCTGCGGACATTAAAAAAATGGTGAAGGACGCCAAAAAATACCCGGAAGGCCGCGCGATCAGAATAGACGTGACCAATAAGAAACAAGTCGAGCTAATCAAGAAACTCATCCGGATTAGGATGGAGGGGTAAGGGCTAGCGTTGCTTTTCCGCCAAATCATTACTGCGATCCGTCAGTTCAATTGCAAATAACTTGGTAGCAAGTCCATATGCCTCTTCATAGTGAACACTCAGATCTGGTTTCAATGCCTTCAACTTCTGCTTTAGCTCAGAACCGTGATAGAAATTCCGATCCAGATAGACAATCGTGCTGAGCACTTCTAGTAACTGGGCGTCCTTGTCCGCAAGGTCACCAAGAATCCCCTGTCCGCGCGAGCCTAATTCGGCGATCTTTCCCACTTCGACAGCGGGAGTCAAACTGATGTCATATCCATAGCCTGATTGGTGTTGCTCAATCCCAATCAGCCCGAGTTCTTTGGCGGAGTCGATATCTCTCGCCAGCGAGGGCGAAAACACACCGTAGTAGTGGAAAGTGAAATCCTGATCAAAGTCTTCTCTGGCCTGTTGAAGCAAGTACACTAATTTATGGAGCTTTTTCTTCGATCTAATTTTCCCATCCGGGACTGAATTCAGCAGGGACAGGATCTTGTCAAATCTCTCAAACTTAATCATGATTTCGCCTTTTCCACTATCTCCTCGACCTCGCTCTTCACATCATCAGGAACAATGAAGTATGTTTTGGAAGCCTCCAACCGTCCAACAATGGCCTTACTCACTTCGTGCCCCTTTTTCTTGATAATTTCTGAGTACTTTATTGGTCCATCACCACCCTGCTTGACGAAAATTTCATCCGCTTCCACGCCTTTGTACCCTGGTCTATTCGACTCCGCTCTAAGTAGATAGTACTCCGGATCCAGTTTCTTCTTCGTGAGAATGCCCGTTATGTCTTTTTCGGCATCGGAGAACTGTGGACCGCTTAAGCCTTCCGCATCAATGGCCTTGAAAAGGCGTCGAGACCAGAACCGTTCTGTCAAGTCCTTCAGGATTGGATCCTTGTCATTACGCCATTCACGTATCCATGACAGAACCACACCGTCATCCAGAGACAAGTATTCATCCAGGGCCATCGGTTCGTTATCCGCGATCTTCTTAAGGACCGGATGATACACAATGATCTTCTCGCCCTTTCCTAGGAGCTCAATGGCGCGAAGCAAAGCGGCTATGAGCATTTCCTCTGCGGCCAGGACTGTCCTGTGGAAGCACACGTGCTCATATAGATTGAGATTACCCAGCAGAAACTCTTCGATCGTACTCATATTGCGTCTGGCATCAAGTACTATGCGATCTTTGACCACCAACTTTCCGTTATCCTCGTCCATGAACGGTGTCTTATCCAGCTTCAGGTTCTTGAGCATCCAGTTGAGATCAAAACGACCATAGTTGACGCCAGTTAACATGGAGTCACGAATAGTGTAATCGAACCTGTCGACATCAAGTTGTGAGCTGACAATGGAGCACAAATGCTTCGGTTCATAGGTCCCGTCAATTATACTCCCAACATCCTGCTTCACTTTGGGGCCTAAGTCGTCCAGAACACCCGCGATTCTAGGGTGCTCCAGAATGATCCTCTTTGTCCAGCTTTCATGTCCTTTGCGGTGGTCATAATTGGCTTTCTTGAGAGTCCGCTCAAACAGATGACTAAATGGTCCGTGTCCCACGTCGTGGAGAAGGGCTGCAACACGCACAACCTGCTTGTCATAATCTCTGACATTTCCTATCTGGTCTAAGAACCTGCCCGCCAGGTGATAAGCTCCTAGTGAATGGCAAAACCGTGTGTGCTCGGCGCACGGAAAGACCAGGTAAGCTGCCCCAAGCTGCTTGATTCGGCGCAGTCGCTGAAATGGTTCCGAATCGATGATGTCGAGAACAAAGTCGTACTCTATGTCAATTATGTCGTGTACGGCGTCACGTACCACACTAGCCGGAAATCGATTACTGGCACTGGACTTGAGCTTCTCCTCGACCAACTCTCTGGGGTCTTTCTGCTCTAAGACATTATCATTTGACATTGGCTGGTCATTCTCAATCTTGGAACAATATCTGTATTATCGTCGCGGCTCGGCTTCACATACAATCTAGCACCAAATTCGGTAGCTTGTCCATCACATCTTCGTGCCTGAATTCCCAAGGCCCTATTGGGCTGCGTTTCTAAGACAAGCGCGAAATCGAGGTGCGATCAACAAAAACTGAGTTAGTACAACCGCTCTCTCTTTGCTAAAAACGCGTACAGTGCCTTGTCGAAAGGCATCGAAGTGTCGATCGGGAAGTAGTCGATATTGCTTTGCCGGCAGGCGAGCTGGATCTTCTGGGCAAAACCCTTCGCCGCCCGTGCGAAATCACCCTTGATCTGGTATGGCGAAGTCGTCATCTCCTCCCCCGTCTCCATATCCTTGAAAATCGCCTCGCGCGGGAAAGCAAAATCCCGTTCGCGCGGATCCAGAATATGAAAAACAACAACCTCGTGGTTGTTGTAACGAAAATGCTTCAACCCCGAAACAATCTTCTCAGCATCATCGAGCAAGTCTGACAATATGATTACCAGGCCGCGACGTTTGATCCGTTCCGCCATTTCATGAAGCGCTACCGAGATATTCGTCTTCTCCGAGGGTGTCTGGGCGGCGATTTCATTGAGCAGGATGTGCAGATGGCCGGATTTCGAGCGGGGCGGGATATATTTGCGGATCTTCTCGTCGTAGGTGACGAGTCCAACGGCGTCCCGTTGTCGCAGCATCATATACGACAGGGCGCCGCACAGCAGTCCGGCGTAATCGAGCTTGGAAATCCGATCGCCCGATTGATAAGCCATCGAGCGTGAGCAATCGAGCAGCAGATAGCCCTTGAGGTTGGTTTCTTCCTCGTACTGCTTGATATAATACCGGTCGGACTTGGCGTACACTTTCCAATCGATGTCGCGGATGTTGTCCCCCGGCATATATTGCCGATGTTCGGCGAACTCTACCGAAAAGCCGTGGTAGGGGGATTTGTGCAGTCCGGCAATGAAGCCCTCGACCACCAGGCGGGCCTTCATTTCGAGCCCCTTCAGCTTGGAGACGGTCTCGGGATCTAAGTATCGGCGATAATCTTGCGGCATTGTTGTATTATACGATCTGATAGCCTTTGAGCCTACCAGATATTGGAGGATTTGGCAGCCCAGCCGCACGAAGAGGCTTAGGCTCGATTTCTTTGGTATTCAGTTGGTTATAAAGCGGTCATTGTTTCCGTGTGGAATTCGAGTACTGGACAACGGTTTATGTCCCGAGCCGACATGTAAACCATATGTAAAGTACACGTAAACACTTCACATGTTGATCTACCGTGGCGCACTCGAACGTCTACAGTGTCTCACGCCCCACAGCTCGTAAGGATCTTGAAGAGATGGAGCAGCTCGGACTCTTGTCCTCCCAGAAGGTTGGCCGAGAGCGACCATTCCGAGCGACGAAGAAAGTCGCCGAAATCTTTGACTGACAGTAGGTGGCTAAGTCACTCCGCCCCTGGCAACGGGCAGTAGATGTCGATACGTACGCCGAAGGGGTCATCGACAACAGCATATCGCATCGGAACATACATGACCGTGTCACGAGCATCCCAGAAATCGGTCGCACCAGCCTCGACCAGCGTTTGGTGCAGGCGATCAACTTCTTCCGGCTGAGCAACCTGAATCGCAAACTCAGCATTGCGAGGGTTTTTGTCCCGCTCCGGACCCTGGTCAGAAGTCATCAACGTGAGATACGTCTGACCCATCGGCCAGCCAAGGATGCGGCCGTCGTCCTCGGAATACTCCGGCTTGCCGAACACGGTGCTGTAAAAAGCGACCGCGGCCCCGAAGTCCTTGACGTAGATGGTGAAGTAGTTCAGGTCAACGATGGTGACGTCGTGCGGCATGATGATTCTCCTGATCTAGTCCTCAAAGATGGCAATACTGATGGTACCATCGGAGCGCAAAAAGCCACGATACATGCCGGTGGTGTTGAACGGCATACTCAGGGAACCGTCGGCACCAAGCGCAATCAGGCCGCCCGTGCCACCCCGCTCAGTGAGCTTACGGATCGCGGTCGAAGCCGCTTCCTCCAAAGACAACTGACGGTATTCCATCAGCGCGGCCAGGTCGTACGCGGTGACCCCTCGCATGAAGTACTCACCATGGCCGGTCGTGGAGACGGCGACACGTTGATCGGCCCAGGTTCCGGCGCCCACCTGCGCCGAATCGCCAATCCGTCCCCAGCGTTTGTTAGTCATGCCCCCGGATGATGTCGCGGCGGCCAGATGCCCGGCGCTGTCGAGCGCCACAGCCCCTACCGTGCCACACTTATCGTCCTCCGACAGGCGGAGCCTCCCCTTGGTGCTATCGTCAGTTTCGGCCGTTAGGGCTTGGGTACGCTTGAGTTGCTTCCAACGACGTTCGGTGTAGAAGTAATCCTTATCGACCAGCAGCATGCCCTGCTCGGCGGCGAACACCTCGGCCCCCTCTCCGGATAGCAGTACGTGCTGAGAGTGATCCAACACCATTCGGGCCAGATTGATCGGACTGGCGATATGTCGCACTCCGGCCACTCCCCCGGCTTTGCCCGTGGATCCATCGATGATTGTCGCGTCCTGCTCGTTGATACCATCATGCGTGAAGACGGCACCCTTGCCAGCGTTGAAGAGCGGTGAGTCCTCCAGAACATTGATTGCCAGCTGAACAGCATCGAGAGCGGAGCCGTTTCCCCTAAGTGCATCCATGCCCGCCCTGAGTGATTGTGAAAGGGTCGCCCGGATTTCAGTTTCGATCTCGGCCGTCATCCGGGCCTTGAGGATAGTCCCAGCGCCGCCATGAATCACCACCACTGGGGCAACCGTGGCCACGCCACCGTTTTTGCTTCGCATATTGTTTCCGATAGTATCCATTTACCGACTTGTTTGCATCAAACGCCATTATACACTATGGGGTGGATTTCGGCAAGGCCAGCGGAGGGGAAGATATTGCTCACAACGAGAAAAGAACAGCCAGCGATGACTGGCGCAGCCCGAAGCCGCTGCGTCGATGTCCTTCCGACTGCTACGCCAGAGTAATCAGAGCTATCGCCGCGCCGGTTGGGTCTTTGATCGTGACGAAGCGGCCGACTGTGGGGATGTCCATAATGTCGTGCAACAGCTCGCCGCCCAGTTCGACGACCTTTTTGGCGGCAGCATCAACGTCGTCAACGGTCAGGTATGCCATCCAGTGACTGGGGACCATATCGGGGACTTCCTTCGGCATAGCCATCATGCCGCCGGCCGTTTTGTCACCGGCTTTCATCATAGTGTAATCCATGCCGGGCATCCCGGAGTCGGCCATTTCCCAGCCGATCAGCTCGGAGTAGAATTTCTTGGCGGCATCGACATCGCGGGTCATGAGTTCGTTCCAGCAGAAAGTACCGTGGGCTGATTTCTGATCTGACATGTTTCTGTCTCCTAATAAGTCAGTTCTTTGGTTGGCCCGACAAGATATTCTGATCGAAGCGAGATGCAAATCACATACTGCCCCGGTAAAATGCGAATGTGAGCCGGACTCAACTGAGGAACAGTCCTGACTCGCGTTTTGTTCGCTCGATTTAGACCTTCAGTATTGACCCAACTCACGGGCATGGCACCAGCGCCGGGCCCTCCTGGAACATGAAGGTAACGAGATAAATCAAATCAGCGATATCAGGCTCACAAACCCCATCGTTGTTGACGTCTGTCTCCGGGAAATAGTGCTCTGGGCACTCGGGACTAAACGGCTCATCGCACGGCGGCAGCGGCCCCTCCTGGAACATGAAGGTCACCAAATAGATCAAGTCGGCGATGTCTGGATCGGAACCGTTGTGATCGATATCACCTCTCTTTTCACAGCAAGTGACCGGGCAGGGATCGGTTGCGCAGTAGATGCCATCACCCATGTAAGTCCCGGAGTACACTTCATCACAGCCCGGGGCATCAAGTGTGTAGCAGGAATCACCGACGCAACACGCGCCGCGCACGGTATCCACTTCGCAACACGATAGGATCGGGAACTCTGGGAATACACCGATACCGAACTCAAGGTAGTCATCAAACAAAGCCACATCGAAGTGATTGACCTTGCAGTCGCCATTCAGGTCCGCCTGGTAGAGTGCTTCGGGAGCCGGTCCGAGGCCCTCCACGAAATTGACCAGATAATCATAGTCACCTGCGGACAGGGTCAGACCATCGTTGTCGATATCAACGGTGGAGTAGCAATCTGGCAAGTCATTGAGCATGGCGAACGTCTCTGAATAGTCACTCGAATCGCCGGTGGAAAGTTGGAAGGCTTTGACGCGCCAGTATAGCCAGTAACCTGGTTGTACGTTTGGCCCGGAGTAGGTGTAGGTGTTGTCGTCGGATTCACAGGTGTCGATACTCGTGAAAGCGCTGTCCGACGACACCTCCAAACGATAGTGATCGTCGTCTTCTTTCCAGCAGGTTGACCAGACAAAATCTATGGCCGGATCCGGAATAGCGCTGCTGTCTTCGGGTGATACCAATCGTGGCTCCATGAACGGAATCACCCAGTTGGCACCAAAGACATCCTGTTGGCCATAGCGCGTGTCGGTCCAGCAGGCGTTGACATGGTCACGGAAGGCAGTCACACCGATGTACTCAGCGATCAGGCCCGCTCGGGTATCGTTGCGGGTTACCGCCATGGCCGGATCGTTAATCCGTGGTTGATCGTCGGCCTCGTCAGCTGATTTTGCTAGCTGGTCGGGATCGATTGAAACGTCGCTGATCCGATGATTGGTCGTAAAGGTCTCGCCGCCGTCGAAGGAATAGGCTGCGAAAACATCGAATAGGTAGTGATTGGGGTCGGTGCGTTGATCGTACCAGATGGCGACCAGTGTGCCCTCTTGTTCGTTGCAGAACAACCAGGGATGGAACTGATCAAACAGGGCACTGTCACCGGTGTAGTCATCATTAATATATATAGGCTCTGTCCAGGTCTCACCATCGTCCAGTGAGCGGATGAACTCAATATTGTGGTCGTATATAGGGTTGTCAATGTAGTCAAGGTTGGCGTAGGCGATATAAAGATTACCGTCGTGCGGCCCGCCGGTCAGATCGGCCGCCATTGTCGGCTGATTGTAGACATCGACCCCACCGTCAACTTGCCACCAGTTGCCTGCTGTAGGGAGCAGTGAACGCGGGTCCGTGAAAGTTGCGCCACCGTCTGTGGATTTGACCAGACGCAGGGCATTGGTAAGATAGCAGGTCGAGGTATCCAGATCCGTCCCGATCCAGCTGACATAGACATCACCATTGCTGCCCACTAGCGGACAGGCGAATTGCCCGGCGTCAATATCGCCGTAGCCGCAGGACGAGGAGTCGTACGAGGACGGCCCGACAATCAGGGTATCGTCAAAACTCGCCGCCCCATCGGTGGAGCGGGCAAACATAATCCGGGTCGGATTGGGAAAGCGCGCCCAGGCTAGATAGATATTGCCTTCATACGGACCGCCCGTGCGATCACAGGTGATGAATTGCTTGTCCTCGAAATACGGACCGATACTGTCTTCTACTGTTACCGGCGAACTCCATGTCCAGCCATTGTCGGTTGATTTTAGGAACGTGATGTACGACGAGTCGTAGTCGGCGGATGCGTCGTAGTCCAAAACACATACATAGAAGTTGCCATCGTTGTCCACCGTCAGAGTTGGATCGGATTGACGGTCGAAAATCTGGTTCCCGAGTGGAATCAGGTTCGCGAACCAGCTGTCGCCGCCGTCCCAGGAGACGCCAATTCCGACCTGACGGTAGCCGAGTTGGAAGTCGCGCCAATCTGCGACTAGTACGAGACTATCAATCGGACTGACCCAGATCTGCTCTTCGTTCTGGAGATAGCCGGAGGGTGATGACATTTGATAGTTGTTTGGAATTGGTGGAGCGGCCATAGCTGACGCAAAGATCAGGCTGGCGAGCACGATCAACGGCATGAGTCGTTTCATTTTGGACCTCTCTGATTTGTATCTATTCCCTTCGTAGTGGCTCCTGCGCACACGTCATAATATAGTGTGGATAGGGTGTTTATGCAATATCTGAAGACCCGGCGGACCAAAAGAAAACCCGGCTGGTCTCAATGGACCGGCCGGGCTGGATTCGATTGATGGAGAATACCGTCGCTTTAGAACGTGTCTCCCAGACCACGGAACTTGGCATCGGTCGGCAAGATCCTCACGATCGCCAGCACATGCCGGCGCTCGGCGGCGATGACAGCGTCAAGCTGCTTGTTTTCGCCGGTG
>CAZHDS010000049.1:0-18784 GCA_964531495.1 uncultured Ignavibacteriales bacterium | reverse complement strand
GTTCATATGGTTTTCTTGTGTCTTTGTTGGTGTTTCTCAATAAGCCCTGTGTCTCACACGACCGGGGGGGACCTATAGATTACTCTCGTCTCGCCATTATACGACGCGAGTAGACAGTGGTCATCAATATTTTTGAGAAAGTGAGATTGGGGCCGGTTGCCGACGAACGGAACCTATCCGCCCATCTCTTCCATCAGCTCGGCACCGAGCTCCAGATCATCGTAGCGCGATTCGACCGACTTATAGAGTACCACAATGGTCACGCGGCGGTTGCGGGCGTCAGCTGGATTGTCCTTTATCATCGGATGACGATCGGCAAAACCGCGCACCTCCCGCACCTGTTCTTTGTAGAGGCCGGAGGCTTCCAGAAGCTGACGAGCGGTGTTGGCCCGGTCGGCGGATAGCTCCCAGTTGCCATAGTCCCCGCCCCCCGAGTAATTGGCGTCAGTATGGCCTTCGACCACCAGGTGATTGCTCAGTTGGCCCAACTCTCGTGCGATTGTCATCAGAATATTGGCACTCTGAGCAAGGGGCTTTGCTGATCCTGGTTCAAAGAAGGCAGCGGAGTTTGCGGACTCATTCAGAATGATCCGCAACCCCTCGGCCGTGAGGTCGAATTTGATATTGTCCTTCAGGCGGCGAAAAGCCTCTTGCTGGCGCAACTGACCCATTATCTGCTGGGCAGCACTTTCGAGTTCTTTCCGTTCGGCATCGGTCGGGCCGCCCCCGCTGTGATGAGGAATCATCGCCTTCAGGCCTGTCGCACCGTCAGCCCCTTTGATCGGCAATGAACTGCCTTTGAGCATACCAGCGCCACCGGAGGACTGGAACTTTCCCGGATCGCGAAAATACCCGGCCACGGACTCTCGGACTTCAGCTTTCTGTCCCACGAGCCACATGACCATGAAGAAGGCCATCATGGCCGTCATGAAATCGGCGAAGGCTACTTTCCAGGCACCACCGTGGTGGCCGCCATGGCCCTTGACGATCTTCTTTATTATAATCGGTTGAAGTTTTTCGTCGTCAGCCACGGCGTCTATCTCCGCTTGGACTCGTTGCAAGCATCTTCGAGTTCCGTAAAGGAAGGCCTGACGTCATTGCTCAGAGCACGACGGGCGAATTCGACGGCAATGACTCCCGCCACGCCCTTGTTGAAGGCCAGCAGAGCGTGCTTCATGCATTTGATGTACTGAGTGTTTTCGTTGACTCGGAGCTTCATGCTGCCCGCCAACGGACCGACGAAACCATAACACGCCAGAATACCCAGGAACGTTCCAACCAGGGCCGCGCCAACGTTCTTGCCGATTTCTGCCGGCGGGCCATCGATACTGGCCATCGTGATAACAATACCCAATACGGCCGCCACAATTCCCAAACCCGGCAGTGAGTCGGACAGGTTGGCCAGGGCATCACCTGGCTGCATCTCTTCTTCGTGAAGGGCTTCAATATCGTTGTCCATCATTTCTTCCAGGTCATGCGGTTGGACCGCTCCGGAAATAATGACGCGCATCGTATCAGAGAAGAAGGCCAGGGCCTCGTGGCTAGATTGGAATTTGGGGTAGCGCTGGAAAATGTCGCTCTCTTCAGGATGCTCGATGTGATTTTCCAAGCCAACAAGGCCGTCGCGACGAGCGATATTGAAGATCTCAAACATCATGACCAGGACGTCGAGGTAGTCTTTGCTCCCGTAGCCGCCCTTGAGGACGCCGATGGCCTGCGAGACGATACCCTTCACGATCCGGATCGGAGTTGAGATTAAGAGCGCTCCGAAGGCGGCTCCGAAGATGATCAGGACCTCATTCGGTTGATTGAGGGCTAAGGGATCACCGTGGTGCCACATGAATCCGCCAAGGACTGACCCGACTACAACAAAGGCTCCGATGATTGCAAACATAGGCTGCTACTGCGAATCTCTGAAGGTTTTGAACACCACATATTCTTCTCTTCTTGTTGTTTCGACAGAACCGGCCAATTCCTGAAGCTCTCACAGTCACTCGACCGGGGGTGGAGTCTGTTAAAGGCTTGCCGATAAACAACCTGAGACGTAGATTCTGTGCGATTTGCGAACGAACTTGATTATGCCTTGGAGGAAATGTGCGGTTACTTTCACACCGACGATTGGTGCTGCTGATAGCTATCATCGGCGCCTATATTTTTTGCGGTCTGGCCCTGGGTCAGGATACGGTTCTATCCACCACACATGAGATAGCCGAGGAAGCGTCCCACGACGAGGGTGGAGGGCACGGCGGGCCGGTGCTGGAAATCCTTCTGGCCCTTATAGTCATCTTGCTGGCGGCCAAACTTGGGGGAGACGTCTTCGAGCGCTTCGGACAGCCGGCGGTGCTTGGTGAATTGATCATGGGAATGATTATCGGTAATCTCTACTTGATCGGATTAGACGTTTTCGAGCCCTTCAAGCACGACATAACCCTGGAAGTGCTGGCCGAGTTGGGTGTCATAATTCTGCTTTTCGAAGTGGGCCTGGAGTCTTCGGTCCGAGAAATGATGAAAGTGGGACTTGCCTCCTTCATGGTAGCCGCCTTTGGTGTCATCGCGCCATTCTTTCTGGGCTGGGCCGTCGGTGCAGTATTCCTGCCTGATGAGTCCATCTACGTGCACATCTTCATTGGAGCTACCTTGACGGCGACCTCAGTCGGGATCACGGCTCGGGTTCTCAAAGATATAGGGAAGATCAGATCGCGGGAGGCCAAGATCATCCTGGGTGCGGCTGTGATCGACGACATCATGGGCTTGGTGATTCTGGCCGTCGTGGCTGGCGTCATTACCGCCGTCAACTCTGGAGCCGGTGATGGCATCAGCTCCGGTCAGGTTCTGTGGATCATTGCCAAGGCGGTCATTTTCATCGTTGGTGCCATTGTCGCCGGTGCTTTCGTCCTGCCTCGATTCTTCAATCTTGCCTTCCGGCTAAAAGTCAAAGGCGTCTTTCTCTCCGTCTGTCTGATGATCTGTTTTCTGCTGTCATATCTGGCCGGGCAGGTAGGATTGGCTCCCATCGTTGGCGCCTTTGCAGCCGGACTGATCCTGGAAGAGGTCCAGTACAAGCAGTTTCGTGAGCGCGGGGATCACGGTATCGAAGAGCTTCTCGAACCGATCTCGGTCTTCCTGGTGCCGATCTTTTTCGTCAGGATGGGCATGATGGTTGAGCTGAGTACTTTCGCTCAGATAGAGATCCTCGGTTTTGCGGCAGTGATGACAATCGCCGCCATCATCAGTAAACAGGCCTGCTCGCTGGCTATATTCGACAAGAACACTAACCGCATCGCGATTGGACTGGGCATGATCCCGCGTGGCGAAGTCGGTCTGATCTTCGCCGGAATTGGGGCCAAACTCATGCTCGACGGCCATCCGGTGATAGGCTCTGGAACCTACTCAGCAATCGTCATAATGGTGATCTTCACAACTCTGGTAACGCCGCCAGCGCTGAAAGCCAGCCTGTTGCGCGGTGACAAGAAGAAGGCCGCCGCGGCCGCTTGACCTACAGTGTACGCTAGCTTGGATTTGGAGGCCGGGATATCCCGGCCTCTTTTTCTGCCTGTTGATGCCTTCGCCAGTTCATCCTGTGCAGTTATTGCACAGGACATTGCTCGGCTCTGACCCCAGTGTGCCCCCAGCCTCCGCCCCCATGGACGAATTCTCAAGTTTCGGAATCACTCCTATTAGCTCTCTCGGCGTGGAAGAGAACCATTCCCGGGGCACGACCTTTGTGTGTTGACGTGGGAACCCGGACCTGAAGCGATATGTTATGAACATCAGACAGCGAAGACGGACGGTTTCCGCTTCACGAACACACAATCGACTGCTATTGGCCTTGCGACTGACAAATGTAGAGCGAGACGAAAACCTGAGGAGAACCAAGACTATTGAAGCTATGTTAATGCCTATTGCTGCCGGAAAGCGGAGCCGATAACTGCTACAGAAACGACGGTGGGGAGTCGCGGACAGAACCGAAACACCAGGAACCACAGCCCATGAATTGTCAGGAAGCCCTGAGCCTACTCTACGATATCATTGACGACGAGGCCTCAGAAATAGATCACGCCCAAGTCGAGGAACACCTCAAGAGCTGCTGCAATTGCAGCGGTATCTTCAAAGTGGAGGAATCCTGGCAGCGATATCTTTCGGAGAGATTGGAAGAAGACGGTGCCGTTGAATCAGAGGCCTTGGGGCGTTTGCGAGGACGGGTGCGCGAAGAGTTGAGTCGGCAGGACGCGAGCGGGGCGCCTGGTGCTGGTACCCGCATTACCGGCACGATATATCGAACAGTGGCGGCGGCAGCGGTTGTGGTTCTTGTCATCGCTGCAACATATGTGGGTGCCGGGTACTACGAGCACTATCGTGACTTCCACCATCTGGAGTTGGCCCATCAACAGAGTGTCGATCACCCCGACCAGTTTGCCGATCCGGAAAACACCCGCTCGGCTGTCGCCTTTGCGGAAGACAGTACGAGCCTCAGTGTGTTGGCCTCATCGGGTGATCTCAAAATGGTTGGCGGGATCGTCACCGAGATCAACCATGTTCAGGTCAGTCACTTTGTTTATCGTGATGCTTCTGTCACGGTATCGCTATTTGTCTGCCGCGAAGCTGATATGGCGGTACCGGATGGCACCATAGCTGACCAGCGTGGCCATCAGACTCATGAGTGTCCGGGCTGCAACCTGTGTTATGGTGCCTGCGGCAAGGCCCGTTTGGTGGCGGCCGAGAGCACCGGGCAGGTGGATTTGGGGCAATTCTTGGAGGGACATCAGGAGACTCTAGCCACCGCCTTTTAAGCTTGCCGCTTCACCGACTCATCGCCGATCTTACGGTCATGAGTCGATCATCCCCTGCATCATCGTCAAGAATCACCGGTCTTCAGCGTCGCTTCGTGATCCTCATCACCACCGTCGCGAGAGCAGCGGTTCTGGCCCTGACACTTGTGTCACTGGCCTCGGCCGAGTATCTCGACTCTTTGAAGCAACACCTTCTTGTTCAGGTCCAGGAGGAGATCTATCGCGATGACTTCGTTGCCGCCGATTCTCTATCAGAAATGTTGAATCTCGCCTACCCGGGTGATCCGGCCGGACCGTTTTGCGAGGGCGCAACTCTTCTCAGCCACATGTTTGCCGATGAGGATAATTTCGCCCAAGAGGAATTCGAAGATCTCATGGACAGCGTTATGGTGTTGGCCGCTCAGGCCATGGACACCTGTCAATCAGGGACCGCCGCCTGGATGCACTTGTTCTGCGGTCATGCTCAGTCGCACCGTTCTTTGCATCAGGCACGTTTCGGCTCGTTGGTTACAGCCCTGAGAACAGCTCTGGAAGCCAAAGATCACTACGAAGCTGGTCTGGAAGAGGACGAATATTGTTATGATCTGTATTTCGGTCTGGGGCTATACCACTATTGGAAATCGGCCAAGGTGGGGCTGCTTCGCCAAATCGGGATTTTCTCAGATGATATTGAGCGTGGTCTCGGGGAATTGCAGCTGGCCGCTGATTCTTCGGCCATCTCCCGGGAGGCCGCCCGCAACGGCTTGATTTGGATCTGGTTGGATCGTCGCCAGTTTGACACCACGATCAGCACCTGCCAGACCATGTTGGAGGAGTATCCGGGCGGAACGGTCTTCTTGTGGCCCATGGCGCAGGCCTATTTTGCCGCTGGTCAAACGGTCAAGGCGATAGACATTTATCAGACATTGCGAGAGCGGATGGTCGATGAGCCGGGCAACTACTACAATCTGATCGAGTGCGACTTCAATCTGGTGATGGCTTATCAGGAGTTGGGATCTCGGGACCGTACTGTCGCGGCGGCCCGGCAAGTACGAAACTACAGCGAGTTGATCCCGTCCTCCACAGCGCTGCGTCAGCGAGACAAGTTGGCCTACATCAAGCGCGCCGGTCGGATGTAGGGTTTTACGCCCGTTGCTCGCGCATCTTCTCGTCCAACAAGCGACATCCTTCCATCAGAATCGACTCATTGGGCTGGTCGTTGTTCGCCGGTGGCAATTCGGACCTATCGATAGGCTGAACCGTCCAAGTCCCCTCTTCCCACGCCAGAGCTTCGTAGATGGCTTCGGGACCTTCATTGTGATCCAGCTTCGCGTAGCCAATGGTGCCCTTGTTGAGGTACATCGTCAGCTTGCCAAGCTCGGGATCACTTGATCGGACCACGATCTTCACCGTCTTGCGGGAGGGCCCCAGCGCCTGCAGCAGATCAATCAGATTCATATCGGCCAGACGCCCCTTGGTGCCTTCTTTGGCAGCTGCGGCAATGGCCTGACTTCGACTGATTTCGACCATTTCCTCGCGAGCCTTGTTGAGGCCGTTGGCGAGCAGGTCCAGATTGAGGTCAAATTCCAGAACATCACGCACGCCCAGATCCAGCAAGCCGGTTAGCTCGGCTGCTGTACATCCAGATCCGAGAACAAAACAAGGGGTGGTTTCGGGGTTGACACCGGACTCGATCAGCGATTCGACCGTGACCCTGGCCGCCGCAGCGGTACCGTGCAACGCCAGCACCAGGAAATCAGGTTGACGGCGTTGCCATAGCTGGACGATCTCTGTGCTGTCGTTCGCAATCAGAGGATTGTAACCGTCTGACTTGAGCCGCTTCAGAATCGGGAACACTGCCCCCGGATTGTCAGCGTAAATCATGACCTGGGAGGGCGTCGCATCATCCTCAGAGCTCAGCATCTCCTCTTCGATCATCTCTAAGAAGGCATCCACCACTTCTGCCAGAAGCAACCTGCCCGTGACCTCATGGAATTTCACGCGCACCAACTCAAACCGATCCAGAGCGAGTTTTTCGGTGGGATCGATGCTTTCGCAATAAAGATCGGAGATCGTGAGAATATTGCCGCCAAACACTTCGACCGGAAGGCGCTTGGTGTATTTGCCCTGGAGATTCATATACATCGAACGAAGCATTTCCGTGATGACCGGCGAGAAATTGATGCTCTGGAGCAGTTTGGCCGTCAGCTTGATGGTCGAGCGTTGATCCAGATTGGCATCGAGGTGGTAATAATACCGGGCCAGGTCATGAAGATATCCGGCGGTAATGATCTGGAAGCGGATCTTGTCCGGAAGTCCCAGTCTGCGGCACAGACGATCAGCGCATTGGCCGACCCCACCGCTATGATTGCCGGGCAAGCGCTCCAGTAGAGACAAGAGCGATGTGAATATCTCCAGACTGCCAGCCAGTAGGTTACCCTCGCTGGTGATTGTATCCTGGTCCAGAAGCAACGATGCGCTCGACTCGTAATAACGTACTTTTGTGCGCGGTGATGTTTTGCGCAGGCGGTCGATCAGGTCAATGTAGTCGCCCGGCACCGTGTCTTTGATGAAGGCAGCGTCAAACGAACGACCCTGTATCATCTCAATAGCGTCATCGGCAGAATTCGTTGTCGTCACAGCATAGTTATCGCGCTCAAAAAGCGAGCGCAGCATCGGTCCCGAGTATTCTTCATCGGTTACCAGAAGAATCTCGCCCCGGGCATTCGGAGACTGGGCAAACATCGGATCATTTGGGGTATCGTCTTCGCCGAAATCGAAACTGGCCGCCTCGCCACCGGTATCGGGCAACTCCAGAAGCAACTTGTCTTCCAGCGATTTATCGTGGCCTTCGTAGTAGCTTGAGATAGCAGTGATCAGCGACAGTTCGGCCGCGATGTACAGTTTCGGACGAGTGTTCCCGGACAAAAACGTGAGCTCATCGATCAAACCTTCATCGGTCGGATCTTCGCAGGCGATCATGAGCGCGCCGGTTTTCTTGTCGATGCCAAAAGGAAGCACCTTACGAGCGAGCGCGACCTTTTTTGGGATCTTGTCGATCACTTCCGGAGCGACCTCGATACCATCCAGTACTACCCCTTCGCAGGCGAATTGCAGGGCGAGAGCCTTGACCAGATCGGCCTCTTCGATATAACGATGGTACAGGAGTTGCGAACCAAGTTTGCCGCCATGAGCCTTCTGGCGCATAAGGGCTTCATTGATCTGCGGCTGCGAAATGACGCCCTCGCGGATGAGAATCTCGTCGAGCCTAAGTCTTTGCGAGTCTGATGACATTTATGCTTCCACTAGTTCCGGTTGTCTGTCCAGGGCTCTATCACAGAAGACACTGGGCTCGGTGGCGACACGGATCGCTTCGCGCACCGGGATCATGCCAGCATCGAGCAGGGCCTTGAGGTGGCTGTCTAAGAGCCGCATACCATGCTTGCGGCCGGTTTGTATTACGGTCGGAATCTGATGCGTCCGACCTTCGCGGATAAGCGGTTTGATCGACTTCGTCGCCACCATGAGTTCATAGGCCACGATTCGCCCAAGACCGCTGGCCCGTCCGAGCAGTTGCTGCGAGATAACGCCGATAAGCGTTTCGGCCAGCATGATGCGGATTTGCTGGGTCTCCTCCGGTGGGAAAACATCCACGATCCGATCCACCGTGCTCGCTGCGGTACAAGTATGCAGCGTACCCAACACCAACAGCCCCATTTCGGCGGCGGTGACAGCGAGGGCGATTGTCTCGGCGTCTCGCATTTCGCCGACCATGATGACATCCGGGTCCTCACGCAGGCACGCCCGCAGCGCCGCCGCAAAAGAGCTGCTATGCAGCCCGATCTGGCGCTGCGAAATCAGCGAGTTTTTGCTCTCGTGGATATATTCGATTGGGTCTTCCAGGGTGATTACGTGGCGCGAAAAATGAGTGTTGATATGGTCTACCAGCGCCGCCAGAGTGGTTGATTTGCCGGAGTTGGTGGGGCCGGTGACCAGCAGCAGACCTGACTTTCGCTCGGCCAACTCGGCGATATTGTCGGAAAAGCCGAGCTTCGACATATCTGGCACAACGTCCGGAATCAAGCGCACGGCGGCGGCCGTCCCCTGGTACATTTTGTATACGTTAATGCGGAAGCGAGCCAGGCCGTCAATACCGTAGGAGCAGTCCAGATCACCGCTCTTTTCGAAAGCCCGGATCTGGTCGTCGGAGAGGATTTCATAGATCAGATTCTGGATGGATTCGCTGGTTAGGCGCTTGTGGCGGGTCTTTTCGAGCTGACCCTCGACGCGAATCATCGGCACCGAAGCCGGCACAAGGTGCAAATCTGAGGCTTCGGCCTTCTTCACGACTTCCAGAAGAGTGTCTATCTTGGCCATATCAGCGGACTTTCCTTGGCGTGAGTTCCATCCTTCATTATCGGACAGCTCGTCAGAAGCTTGAGGGGGGTGGGGGTTGATCAAATACTAATGACTACATTGTAAAATACTCACCGACGCGCCGAGACTCTAACCCTATAGCACACGGACCATTATGTTGGCAGCATGTCAATTAGTCGAACCCTCTGGATCAATTAGTTCCCGGACAGGTCCGGCAAACATCGAGGGGATCGGAGAGGTGAGAGACGACATGGAATAGGGGCGCAGGCACACTTGGATGTATGCCCGCGCTCAAGGGAAGAAGAACAGCGACTACGGCATCAGGGCGTTGCACCGAGGGAGTCGACCAAACTGCGCCATGTACTCACGAAGTAGCTGCGACTCTCGCGCTTGGGAAGCGAAGTTCACTTCTTCCTGAAATGCTGTTGCATTCTGAGTACAAGGTCCCTCGCTGCCCCTTTTGTGGTCCTGGAGCCGGCCCCGAATACCGTCGATGCCTTCGGCCTTGCCATAGTAGACTATCACATTCCCATCCCATAGGGCATAGACGCCATGAAAGATAGAGGCTGTGTCGACAAACGCGTGCGTGAACAGTTTGAGCGTAGAATTGATGGGCGCATGTATGCCTCCTTTGCCCTTGACAGAATCGTTAATATCTGACATATTAGGGCGTGTGTGATGGCGTAGATCTCACTTGCTGGTGACTACGCCGTTATGATTTTGCCTGGTCAGTTCTTGCTGATCAGGCGTTTTCTTTATTCTGCGTGTTTTGTCTTGTCAGTCGTTTCACCTCCTTCCGAAGGTGGCCGTTGCCGCTTCATGGAGATCAGCACTCATTACCTGCCGAATCCTTCAGGTAGGGGGTCCTCGCCTGCAATATCATCCGACTCCCCAAACTCTATTAGTCCAAACGTGTTAGGTGCTGGTCTAGTGAATACATGCCCATTTCTCACGTAGTTGCCCAAAGAGCCACTTAGTGACATTCTGTTCATCTTTGTCGCTTCTCTCCCCATTCGCGTTAGCAGATCGCCAACGTAGAGGGGTTTGCCTTCCTGCCTCAAGACCATCTGCGCCTTCTGGATCATACTGCCCAGCCTGATGCCGTCGCCGTCTTCTGTCTTGGATGTCCTCTTGATTAGGCGAAGTGATTCCTCTAGGGCCTCTATGTAGGCTTCTGCCATCGAGAGCTTCTTCTGCAGCTCTTGGGCTTCGTCCCTTTTTGCCCTGATTCTTTTCTCAATGTCCTGCTCAACTTTCATATACAGTACCTCCAATACAAGTATAGGTGTGGGCGAAGTGACGCACAAGCAAAAAGAGTGGCGTAGCGTAAAAAGTGGCATATTAGTACTTGACATAAGCTGCGTTTTTCGTCACTCTTGGTAGTATTGGTGGCACACTCACAAATAGATCGGAGGAACAAAATGGAAGTGTCAAAGACGGTCAACGAGTCGCTTGATACGGTTAAGCGGCTGTCCGCCAATGGCGTAGAGTATTGGGCGGCGCGCGATTTGCAGCTGCCGCTAGGATACGTGAGGTGGGAGCAGTTCGCAAGTGTTATTGAGAAGGCTATTATGGCGTGCGAGAGTACCGGCGTTGACTCGGCTGATCATTTTCACCCCAGCACGAAGATGATAGAGATAGGCAAGGGTGCGCAACGTGAGCTGAACGATTTCTTAGTATCACGCTACGCTGCATACCTGATTGCCATGAACGGAAACCCCAGGTTGCCCCAGATTGCTGAGGCGCAGAATTATTTCGCCGTACAGACGCGCAGGCAGGAGTTGTCCGATCTAGCGAGGGATGTTGACAAACGCATAGAATTGCGGGATCGAGTCAAGAGTGCCAATAAGCACTTGGGCGTGGCCGCAAAGGAGGCTGGCGTCCAGAACTACGGACTGTTCCATGACGCAGGCTATCGTGGATTATACGGCCTTGGACTTCGCGATATCAAAAGACGCAAGGGGCTCGGCGAAAAGGAAGATCTCCTCGATCGAATAGGCCGTACTGAGCTTGCGGCCAATGAATTCCGCATCACACAAGCTGAGGGTGCTCTGAAGCGCGACCAAGTTCAGGGTGATGTAAACGCTCGTGAAACACACCGGAAGGTCGGCCAAGCAGTCCGAAGTACAATCAAGGAATTGGGCGGGACCATGCCCGAAGACTTGCCCGCTGAAAAGTCCCTTAAGAAGCTCACTGCGGCGTCTCGTCAAGAGAAGAAATTGCTGCAATCAAGAGAGTCAGAAGACGCAGAACGGGGAGAAGATACGGAGAAGAAGTGAGGTTCAGGCAGCGCGGCGAGTGTAATATGAGGATAAGGCCCTGCGGTTCCGGATTCCGGATAGGCTTTTCCTCAAGCCCCCCTCCCGCCTTTTTTGTTGCCGCGGTATAATCACCCGGCCATATTCGTTTCATGCCCCGTCGTGTGAAACAGTCCCGATCACTCCTGGCTCCGCTGACCGATAATCTCACGCGGCGCCTCTCTAACTCCGATGCCCGTCTGCGTCGAAAACTCGTCAGGATCGGCTCTTACCTGATTGGCTTCTATTTTTTCTGCTCCCTCATGATTGGCACCTATAGCATTCCCCGGATTATCCGGCTGGAGATGGAGAAGAACGATCTGACCGAGGCCAACCAGAACATCCTCGTGGAATTGATCGATGGCGACCGGGTGCGCCGAATGCTCAGCGAGGACCGGCGCTATATTGAAACTCTTGCCCGGACCAGGTACCACCTGGTCTATCCGAACGAAACAATCTACTTCCTCCGTGGCCGCTAGCCGCCATGTCGCTCGATAAAACCGAAGCGATCCTGCTCAAGTCGTACAATTGGTCCGAATCATCCCGGACAGTCGTCGTTTTTTCGCGCCGGTTTGGGCGGATCGCGCTGGTTGATCGAGGGGGACGGAGTTTCAAGTCCAAACGGGGGCGGCTGATGCCTTTTGCCCGGATGGAGATCACTTTCTACAACACTGAAAAAGAGAGCAGCGGATATATCTCAGGCGTCGATCTGATCAAGGCCTGGTCGTTCGAGGGGGACGGCTCGCTCGGTCGGCTGGCGTTCGGATCGGCGGGCTGCGAATTGCTCCATAAGCTTCTGCCCGAGGAAGAACCGCTGCCGAACCTGTATGACTTCTTCGCGACATTTCTCGAATACGTCGAAGAAGTCGACAAACGATCTCTGGCGGGCGTCTTTCTGGCTTTCTTCCTGCACCTTCTCTCGCAGCTCGGTTACCATCCCTCGCTGGGCAACTGCACCGCCTGCGGCCGGGAGGTGGCTCCTGCTTCGTCCCACAACGGGGCCAGTGTCCGCTTCAGCGCTGAACGAGGCGGAGTCGTTTGCAGCACTTGCCAATCCCCCACAGATTATTATATTCCTCTGTCCGTGGAATGCTTCGAGCCGCTGGTGGCCCTGCAGTCCGCTTCGCTTCGTGAGGCGGCCTCAATTGCGGTCAGCTTCGGCCAGGCCTCGCGGATCCTGGAAGTTCTGACGAGATTTCTCAGCCACCAGGCCGGAGTCAAGGGTGACCTGAAGTCGCTCGACTTCCTCGAAAAACTTAGAAATACTGATCTGAGCGAATAGAAAGACGATCATGGCCAAGAACAAAGATGATCTGATGGATCGCCTCGTATCCTTGTGCAAACGGCGGGGCTACGTGTTTCCATCTTCCGAGATCTACGGTGGGTTGACCTCATGCTGGGACTATGGTCCCTTGGGGGCGGAACTAAAACGCAATCTCAAGACCTTCTGGTGGGATTCGATGACCAATCGGCGGGACGATATCGAGGGACTCGACGCGGCTATCCTGATGCATCCCCAGGTGTGGCATACATCTGGTCACGTGAATCTTTTCAATGATCCCATGATCGACTGCAAGACCTGCAAGGCCCGGTTCAGGGCCGACAAACTCGAGGAGGCGCGCTGCCCCAATAAGCCCTCGAAGAGTCCCGTCGAAAACGGCTGCGAGCTGACCGAGATCAAGCAGTTCAATCTGATGTTCAAGACCTTCATGGGACCGGTAGAGGACACTTCAAACGTGATTTACATGCGTCCTGAAACGGCGCAGGGGATTTACGTCAATTTCCTCAATGTCAAAAATTCCTCGCGGCAAAAGATTCCGTTTGGCATAGCCCAGATAGGCAAAGCCTTCCGCAACGAAATCACGCCCGGCAATTTCATCTTCCGCACCCGTGAGTTCGAGCAGATGGAGATGCAGTATTTTATTCATCCTGAGGAAGACGGCAAGTGGTTCGAGTACTGGCGGGAGCAGCGCTGGGAGTTCTATCGCCGCCTTGGTATCAACATGGACAAACTGCGCTGGCATGAGCACGGCCCGAACGAACTGGCCCATTATGCCAAAGCAGCCTATGACATCGAGTATGAATTCCCCTTTGGCTGGCAGGAGCTTGAAGGCGTGCACAACCGGACCGATTTCGATCTCAGTCGCCACATGGAAGCAACCCACAAGGACATGGGCTACAAAGATGAGCGTTTCGCCGAGAAATTCGTGCCGTACATCATTGAGACATCGGCCGGATGTGATCGGACTCTGTTGACGATCCTCGTGGATGCTTACGATGAAGTCGAGATCAAAGGGGAGAAGCGGGTCTTCTTGCGTATCTCACCAAAAGTGGCCCCGATAAAAGCAGCTGTGCTGCCGTTGGTCAAGAAGGATGGTATGCCGGAGTTCGCGGAGAAGGTCTATCACGATCTGCGCAAGAAATTCAAGATCTTCTACGATGTTTCCGGGGCGGTGGGTCGTCGTTATGCTCGCATGGATGAAGCCGGGACGCCCTTCTGTGTGACGGTTGATGGTCAGTCGCTCGAAGACGAGACGATGACGGTCCGTGACCGTGATACGATGGAGCAGACCCGCATGAAGGTGCCAGAGTTGATCGACTTCCTGACCAAGAAGATCAACGACTGACAGAGACACATCGTGTGCTTTTCTCCTTCGGATCGATTCGAGTTGGTTGTGCAATAGCACCAAAGGCTGCTGCCGTCCAGGGTGATTTATAGGTCGTTCCGTACCACCCTTGACCAAAAGTGAAGACCCGGCAGAGTTGTCTGCCGGGTCTTTCTGTATAGTTGCGCAAGCGGGTGGACTGCAGGCTATTGTGGAGTGAGAAACATTCTGTTCACGAAACAGATCAAGTCGGCTATGTCTGGCCCTTTTCCGTCACCATCGCAGTCGGTACTTGCTTCACACGGCGGTGCAGATCCTTCCTGGAACATGAAGTTGACCAGATAGACCAGATCGGCGATATTCCAGGCCGTGCCATCGTCGTTGACATCTCCGACCGCGAATCCGAGGATAGTGATCGATCCGGACTGGTAGTAGGTCGTATCCGCGACGTAGATTGTATCTATCCCGACCTCAATCGAGTCACACTCTCGGCAAGGATAATTATTAACGCGCTTCCAGTTGAGACAGACCTCACCCGCCCAGGCCATGCACATCCAGCAATTCGTGTCCGGAATCTCTTCCGGGATCCATCCGATAGGATTACCGCGGGGATCGAAGAAGCCCCCCGGTAGAGGACCGACGAGGATATTGACGGTGCGATCAGTTAACGTATCGGGGATGTCCAGGACCTCAAGCGGCAAGGTTAGCAGCCGTCCGCCATGCTGGGGGAAGATGCCGGGCGGGTGCGGAGGGGGACCGAAACCGCCGTCCAGATCAGCGATAGCATTCACTTGAAGTTCGGTACCATACCCCGATAGTGATCGCGAGTCGACCCATTCCCAGCCAGAAATCAGGCTGCCCGCTGTATCGATATCGCCGGCCAGCACCTCAATTGTATCGACATGGGTGAAGGACCAGAGCGCCGGGCGGCTGAAATCATACCCGCTGTCGGGCGGTACCAACGTTGAATCCAAGCAGTTACAATCTGTTGAGTCCCATTCGTTGCACTGGAAGTAGAGCGTTTCACCTACCACCAGAAGTGAGTCGACACAGTCCGCTCCGGATACTTCTGTGCAGAGCCAATGGGTTGTGTCAAAAACTGATCCCAGATGAGTAGGGAACCGGACAAGATCAGGCCGGTCGAGCTGAAACCAGAGCTCAAAAGACTCCACTGTATCATAGAAATTGCTGAGGTAGACAGCCACTTCGATTTCGGTCGGTGGTTCGCAGCCACCGATGCTGCTGTCGCGGAGTTGGACTAGAATGTCTGGCTGGGCGCCGGCTGCGCCAGCCATACTCATGATTAGGAGTGCGATGACCAATAGCAAGCGGACCATACGGTTTCGAAAGGACATGTTAACCTCCTGCAGGGTTGTCGAGTCTGTTCGGACTGTCCCTTAGCTGTCGTAAATGGCGTCTCCAATTGGTGGTCACAATTCGGCGGTCAAGGTCCGGTCAGTGGGTTCTAATACCCACTGACCGCGAGAAATCTGAATTCCTATTTGGGGGGCGGGAACATCCAGGTCACCCAACAGATCAGGTCGGCGATATTCGGATCGCCGCCGCTGCCATCGCAGTCCGCGGCGGCAACACACTCCATGGCGGGGCCATCCTGGAACATGAAACTGACTAGGTAGACCAAATCAGCGATGTCGGTGCCGAGGCCATTTGCATCGAAGTCACCCATGGCGATGCTGCCGACAGTCACCGAGCCGTCGAATATGTGAACCTGAGATGTATCGAGAATCGGAACCTCGTAGGTCTCGATCCAAATCGAGTCACACCCTTCCGGCGAAGGCATGCTGACCTCGGACCAACTCAGGCACACGTCGCCCTCCCACAACTGGCACACAAAACATGCCGTGTCGACCACTTCTATTGTGGTCAGGCCGATCGAGGTGCCGTTGGGACGGGCGAAGCCGAAGTGATGCTGAAAGTCATGCTGTAGCATAATCTGAACCGTGCGGTCGGTCAGCGAATCGGGAACATCCAGAACATTGGCCACCAGCCGAATCAGTGTTCCGCCCTCTTGGGGTTCCATCCAGGGAGGGTTTCCTCCGCCAGGTAAGTTGTAGAATCCGACCATATTCAGATCGGTGTCGATGCCCGAGAGTGAGCGTCCTTCGACATAATCCCATCCGGAAACCAACGTGCCCGTCGTATCGATACCACCAGCGACGACTTCAATGGTATCGGTTACAATCCAATCATATTCTTGCATGGGATCGACGATAGTGGAGTCAATGCAGTTCGCTCCATCCCAGGTAATGCAGTACCAGTAGGTGGTGTCGATTATCGTATCGAGGTGAGTATCGAATCGAATCAAATCCGGGCGGTCCAACTGCACCCACAGATTCCAGCCCGCAATTTGATCATACGGATTGTCGAGAAAGATGTCGATTTCAACCTGCGACCTAAGTACGCAGTCGTCGATGTCTTCCACGTCAATAGTCAGGGCTGGTTGGGCTGTGATAGGTGGTGTTGCGGACAGAAACAGCAACGCGAGAATCAAGGCAGCGGGCGTGAGAATCCTAAAGGACATACTCTCCTCCTTTGTGACCAGTGGTCCGGACGGTTAAGCTGTAGCAGTCCCTTAGCAGTTTAAACAGGTGCGGCGTCGACCGCGTTACGATACCTCTTGTGTTGCGATTTCTATCGTAATGAAAGGACTATTGATTCTCCTGCATAGGCTGTCGCTCCCGACAACCACTTCACTGTCTGCAATATGCACTTTTGGTCCAGGATCGTCAAGTCCGAAATGCGCTTGAGGCCAAAGTGATTCCGATCGCCGGAATCGCCCGGCGTCCGCTATTCGTTCGCCTTCGGCCAGAACTCCTCGATCGTCATGCTCAGCATGTCGTTAAAATCATCCGGCTTTTCCATATGAAGGAAATGCCCCACGCCGCTAAGAGTCACGATGCCATACGATTCCGTCACCTGACGATTACCCTCGACATCCGCCGCGAACGCATCGGAGTTGATCGAGCGGATAGGTAACCGCATTTCCTTCAGGGCTTCGGCTCGGTTGTAGGCGTACATCTGTTCCATGGCTCCCACCCCTACTTCGGGCGGTGCGGAGGCCATATCGGTGGCGACCCGTTCGACCATGGCCGAATCAGAACCCGTCGGGAATAGGGTGCGCACAAACTGGTTCGTGAAGCCTGCAAAATCTGATCGCATGGGTCCGATGAAGCTCTCTATGTCGTCGGCACCGGGCACCGACACCAGAGAATGGAAGTTGTCCACGCCGACGATCGCCTTGGCGATTCCGGGGAGGCGCCGGGCCGCTTCGATGCACACGCGACCACCCATCGAGTGGCCGACCAGGATGACATCTTTCAGGCCGAGTTCTTTGACTACCGAGGCCACGTCATCACCGAAGGCTTCCATCGTCCATTCAGCGCGGCCATCGCCGGACTCGCCGTGACCAGCCAAATCGATCGTCACTACTTGATACTGCTGGCTGAATCGCTCGACCTGGGCATCCCAGTAGCTGCGATCGCAGCACCAGCAATGGACCAGCACCAGGGCTCGGTCGCCCGCGCCATAGGAATCGTAAACGATGTTGACACCATCAGAGGAGGTTACGCTGGCCGTGGCTGGTCCGGTCGTCTCCGGCTTGTCGGCACCACTCTGGCACGACAGCAGCGCCAGAGCCAGGGCCAACGCCACTATGACCGATAGGATGAGCATCAGGGCTCGAGTATTTTCGCGCGTGTAATCCATCTTGCTAAGGTCCTTTCGCATATCCCTTTTTTCTTGCCGTCAAGTTAGCAAATTAGCGTTCAAAGGAGCAACAATAAAGGTCTGCGACAGTCGACGATTTGATCCAAATTGGAGTGTTGACAGACTCAGCCCACGGAGCTACCTTGGACGCAATGGGACGCCAAGACCTGATGGAGGTTGACAAAGGACCTCGACGCAGAGAGTACCGGGGCCACGCTCGGATTTAGTGGGAAATCAGACGCAAATGTCGACCAAGGAGGCAGCTATGCTGAGAAGAAGTTCACTACGGATAGCGGTTTTGACAATTCTAATGCTCTCCATTCTGCTAGTCGCAGCCCAGGCGCAGGATTTCGGCAAAATTACGGACGAGGAGTGGGCTCAGGGTGCTCCCGAGGACTATCCCGAGGCTGACGCCATCGTACTTTTCGATCATGGTGAGATGGAAGTGACTTACGATGCTGACATATTCAGTCGCCATGTTCGGATAAAGATCCTCACCGCTGATGGTGTCGATCAGGCTGGAGAGCACAGTATCCGGTATTGGGCAGAAACACGGAAACTCAAGGGCTTCAAGGCCCACACTATTACGCCCGACGGCAAGAAGCACAAGATAGAGAAGGAAGCCATCTTCGAAAAGGAACTCGATGAGATGAGCGAAAAGGTCTTCACTTTTCCGCAGCTTGCGGCGGGCGTCATAGTTGAGTACCAGTACCGCCTTTACAGTGAGTACCACTCCTTGAGTGCATGGTATTTTCAAACCGGTATTTACACGGTGGAGTCACGGTTGACCGCTATCGTGTCTGAGGGATGGGACTACAATGTTTCGTACCAGAACATCCCCATGGCATTCCGTGATCCAGTCGTGAGTGACAAGATAGACCGGGACTATAGTGACGGACGGCACATCACAACGTTTGTCTGGACCATGACCAACCTGGCTCCTGTCATGGATGTGCTCTATATGATCTGTGTGCAGGACTATTAATGCTCGCTGAAGTTTCATTTGTTC
>CAZHDS010000048.1:0-18842 GCA_964531495.1 uncultured Ignavibacteriales bacterium | reverse complement strand
GTCATCTCCGATCGCACTGCCCTTGGTGACGCCCTGCACGAGCTGGATCGGCTGGAGCTTGGTGCCACGCCGGACTATCGACTGGTGCTGAGCGATGGACGATCCAACGCGGGGGAAGAGCCTGCCACGACTGCCCGAGCTTCATCGGCGCCGGTTATTGCGATCGACTTGTCAATGGATGCGGGCGAGTTTGACATCGGCATCAATTCGGTTGATTTCAATCCGGTTGTTTTTGCCGGCCAACCAACCGAAGTCGCCGTGTCAATGGCCTGGCACAGCGGCCAGGATCGCAAGGCCACAATTGAACTCAAGCGCGAAAACCAGGTTCTTGATCAACAGACGATCACTATTGGGGCCGATGCCGCCCTGGGCGAAACTGTCCTCAAGTACACTCCGCAGCGGCCCGGCCAGCAGCTACTGACCGTGAACATCGTGCCGCTATCCGGAGAGGAGACAACCGACAACAACCGCCGCTCCTTTGCCTGCAAAGTTCTCAAGAGCCGTATGTTGGTGGCGATTGTGACGCAAGAGCCCGACTACGAGGTCGGATTCCTGAAGCGCTTCCTGACCAAATCAGATAAGTACGAGGTCGAGCTGATCATGACCGGTTCCCAGTCGGGCAACTTGGGGCAGCGACTTCCGACCACCGCGGCCGCCTTGAATCGGTATGATTTGATTGTGTTGCACGATCCGGACCCCCGGATGCTCGAGTCTCGGCAAGAGATCATTCGCTCATATCTGGCTGACAAGGGTGGTGCCGTCTGGGTCATGATGGGGCGACGTTACGCCGCTCGCGGTCCCAGCGACTGGTTCAGCAGCCTGCTGCCGTTTGCGCCATCCCAGCGTACCCGGCTGGTTCAGCGAGAATTCCGGGCCGAGCCAGCCGAAGGCAATCTGTTTCATCCGGCCCTCCGGCTCGGTGAGGATCGCAATTCGATTCGAGCTGCCTGGGCTGATCAGCCACCTTTTCAATCGCTCGTCCCTTGTGATCAGATTGCACCCGACGCGGTCGTGCTTGCCCAAGTGGCCGGTGCGGGAAATAGTCCTACGCAGTTGCCCGTCCTTGGCTATCGCCGAGTTGGCCCCGGCAAGGTCCTGGCCTCAGCGGCCCAACCATTCTGGCCGTGGGGTTTCGTCAACCTCGGACTGGGCGAAGACGACGCCAACTACAATCGATTTCTGGAAGGTTCCGCCAGTTGGCTGACCGTGACCGACGATTCCGATCCGATCCGCATTTTCCCGGAGAAGAAGGTCTTCACGCGCGGTGAGCTGGTGCGGTTCGATGGTTTCGCGTACGATCAGGGTTTCCGCCCGCTCCCGGATGCGACCGGCTATGTGCGATTGGAATCAGCGGCGGCGGAGGATCCGATTGAAGCCGACTTGATTGCGGTTCGCGAGGGCATCTATGCGGCCGAATTCAGCGGCCTGGCCCCTGGAGCCTACACTTACCAAGGTCGCTTCGACAAAGATGGTCGTCTTCTGAAAGAAGTCAGTGGCGAGATACTGGTGGAGTCCTTTTCTCTCGAAGAGTCCGACCGGCGCGGCAATCCAGCTCTCCTGACTACGCTGGCTCAAAAGTCGGGCGGCAAATACTATCGAGCTAAGGATTTCGAGCGGGCGTTGGAGGAGTTGGAGCTGGCCCCGGCCGAGATGGTAACGAGCTCCGAGTTGCCGCTCTGGGGAGCTCCGTGGCTGCTGCTGACCATGATTATTGCCCTGGCTACGGAGTGGATTATCCGCAAGGCAAATCAGCTAATCTGAAGAATCAAGCGTCTGAAGAGCCTTCGTCAACAACCTTAGGTCCTGGGCAATCTCCGGGGTCAAACTTCGCTGCCACAACTCTTCAATGGAATTGCGAATCCGATCGGCGCACGCCTTTATCTGCTGCGCAAACTCACGCTGATCGGAGGTGAGATTCTCCGCCTCGTCGCACAGAAACTCGGCGTTCCCCAGTATTCCAGAGACAGAGTTGTTGATATCGTGGTTGAGTTTCAAGAGCCGTCCCAGATAGGGTCGAAGTCTCAAGTAAGCTTCAAACTCCTCACACAGTTCCCGATCGGCGGCGGTGCTTTCTGTCGATTCGTCGGCCATGCTGTTTCCCCGGATAAAGGTGCCGAGACCTGTTGATGCGGTTCTCGACTGAGAATATAGTCAAGGAAAACGCCCGGTACCAGATAGAATGGCGAAAAAGTAGGCTATCAAAGCCTTGCGTCCCGATAGTGGCGTTGTATATTTGGCTCTCGAATGACCAAAGGAGCAAAAGGCATGAAGATTGCGGTAATAGGTGCGGGACTGATGGGGCGGGCAGCAGTTTACGACTTGTCCCAGAACGATGATGTTGAGCAAATCGGAGTTTTTGACATTGACGGCGAGATGGCTAAGGAAGTGGCCGGCAAGTTCGGCTATGGTAAGGCTATCAGTGGCATTCTGGATGCCTCCGACGAAACGGCAGCGACAACTATCCTGCGCGATTACGATGCCGCAGTATCATGCGTCTGGTACGGATTCAACCCCGGACTGACCCGAGCCGCCATTGAGGCTGGATGCCATCTGTGTGACCTCGGCGGCAACAATGACGCCGTGCGGTCCCAACTTGACATGAACGACCAGGCTGAAGCCGCCGGCGTGATCATCATTCCGGACTGCGGTCTTGCTCCGGGCATGGTAGCTGTCCTGGCTGCCGACGGAGTCGCCCGTTGCGACAAGGTCAGCTCCTTGAAAATCCGCGTCGGGGGCTTGCCGCAATCCCCGCGGCCACCTTTGAACTACCAGATGGTCTTCGCTGCCGAGGGACTCATCAACGAGTATTGGGAGCCATGTGTCATTCTTGAGAACGGCAAGAAGAAGACTGTCAATCCGATGTCGGCGGTCGAACTGCTGGAATTTGATGGCATCGGCAAACTGGAGGCCTTTTACACTTCCGGTGGTACCTCGACCCTGCCCGACACGTACGAGGGCAAGATCGATTTTCTCGACTACAAGACCATTCGTTATCCGGGCCACTGTGCATTGTTTAAGCCGATGCTCGAGATCGGTCTAGCCTCCAGGAGCAAGATCCAGATTGGCGATGTCTCAGTCGAGCCACGAGCCGTCCTGAAGGCGGTTCTGGATAAGACCCTCAGCTTTGGTGATTTGGATATGGTCCTCGTGCGAGTAGTAGTCGAGGGGGAGAAGGACGGCCAGGACAAAACCATCGTTTATGAGATTGTCGATCGCCAGGATGCCAAGTCCGGGCTGACAGCCATGATGCGCACGACCGCTTTCCCGGCTGCAATCGTTGCCCAAATGGCTGCTTCGGGAGAGATAACGGCACGAGGCTGCAAACCTCAGGAGCTGGCTGTGAATCCGTCCCTGTTCATCCCTAAGCTGAAGAAGCGCGGAATCAATCTGATCATCAAGGACTGAGCCCAACGGCCCGCTACCAGAGGTCAGCGGGAAATGTGATGTCCAGGGATACATCGCGGTTCGGATAGACCACGACCGAATAGCTGACGGTGTCATTGGCTGGCAAGTGTATCACCTTGAGGGTGTGCGAGCCGATCGGTATATTGGCATAGCTGAACCGCCCCCGACTATCAAGCTTCAGGACAGAGTCAACGAGGTTGCCGGTTCCAGCCGGGTATCTGAGCACTACCTCGACCGAATCGAGGTAACTTGCCGGCGGTAGCTGGCGATCCGCATCGACCACCCATCCTGTCACACTGTTGGCCAGAAGAGTCGCCGCCGAAGACGCAAACGGCTTGTCGATGTTTGAGCCGGAGCCCGTGGATCGCAGTAGAGTGCCAGTCATCACATAATTGACATTCCAGGCATCCTTCTTGAAATCATCACTATTGAGACCGCGCTGAATGTATGGTCCATCCCAGGTGGCCCAGCCGCCCGGATTGGTAACAAGGTAATCAAGATTGGTTGGAATCACGCCGTTGTCGCCCACGAAACCAAAATCAGTCCGCGCGCCGTCGGCGAACAGCTCCGGATTGCCTGCCACAGCCTTGGCGAGATTGTCCAACTCCGTTTTGGTCTGCTCCCACATGGTCGTGTCAACCGTCTCACTCATCTTCATGGTGGCCACTGAGGACATTATGCCGATGATCAGGATCACGATTACGAGTTCGACCATGGTGAAGCCGTGCTGTTGTCTAAGCCGTCTCATGATCACTTGCCCAAGTTGTAAAGGGTTTGAACTTCCGCATCGGACAGGGCGCGGTTGTAGATTCGAACATCGTCGATAGAGCCGTCAAAGTTGTAGGAGTTGCTGTAGCCACGGCCGATTTCAAAGGCATGGTTGGAGTCAGTGATACTGCCGGTGTAGCTATCTGGGGAACCTTCAACACCGTCTACCCAGATCCGAACGTTCGATCCGTCATAAGACCCGACCACATGATGCCAGAGTCCGTCGGCGGCGTAGGCTGCCGTGGCGCGGTTCTGATTATAGCGCGTGACATAGAAATTGACGGTGCTGTTGGAGTGGGCATACAATCCGTAGCCATCCGTCCAAGCGCCACTGGAAGTCTTCATGGCGATGGTGCTCCAGGCATTATTGGAGTCCCACTTCACCCAGGCCACCATAGTGATCTCAGTGCCAGTTATCTTAAGGCTGGCGCCATTCCCGCAACCGACGTAGTCATTGGAGCCGTCAAACTCCAGAGCCCCGTCAACTTGGCCAGAAGTCCACTCGCTGCCACTCATGTTGCTCAGAGTGCCCGTGTTGGCGCCGGCGTTGTCCGCCGCCGACGTGCCCGAGGATTCATCGAGTTTCCAATGCCCTACCAGGCCATTAGTGATGTCACTGGCCAGAAACCAGACATTGGAAGGTAGCCGGTACTCACCATATCCGTTTGAGGAAGGGATGACCGACACGAAACGAGTGAGCGTATCGTCATCTGGCTCATAGACAATCGTTAGATCATGGTTCCCGACCGGGATTGAGTCAAATGCGAAATAGCCGCCCTGGTCGGGGGCCTGGCCCTTGGTGATTGTTCCGCCCGCGCCGTTGGGGATGGCTATGGCGACAAGCACGGAGTCGGCGTAGTCAGGGCCCGGGGGAGTGCCATCGGCGTCATATACGTTGCCGGCGATCGTATTCAGCAGCAGGTCGCCGGTACCAGTGGCCAGGCGACGGACCATATTCGAGCCGGAGCCGGTCGAGGTAATCGTAGCTCCAGCGCCATACGAGTAGTTGGCGCCGAAAGCGTCCTTCTTGTAGTCGTCGGTAATCTGGGTGAAACGATTGCCGACGTAGGGACCGTTCCAGGTAGCATAGGCACCCGGGTTGGAATAGAGCGCATCGAGATTCGGTGGCATTGCGCCGACATCGCCCACATATCCAAAGTCTGATCGTACGCCGTTGTTCATCAGCTCCGCGTTGCCAGTTATGGCTGTTGCAAGCGCATCCATCTCCTGCTTGGTTTCTTCGATTTTCGCCGCTTCGTAGAGGTTGGCGCCTTTCTTCACCGCTACCCCAGCTAGGATGCCAATGATGATAACCACCACGACCACCTCGATGAGCGTAAAACCGGATTGTTGTCGAATTCGCCCTATCATTAGTTACCCATATTGTACAGCGTTTGAATTTCCGAACTGGTGAGAGTTCGATCGTAAATCCGAACATCATCGATAAGGCCATCGAAAAAGCCGCTGGTATTGCCGTTGAGCTGGCCGATCACCAGAGGTGAGTTGAGGTTCGGGATGGAGCTGCTGGTCTCGTATGCAGTATGAAACAGCGAACCGTTGACATACACCTTGGTTCGGACGGAGCTAGCCAGATTGCCGTCGAAGGCAACAACGAGGTGATACCACTGGCCCTCGTTGAATGCAGTAGGGCACGCGAAACGATTGTTCTGGGTGTTGATATCCACATTGAGGCGATCGCTCCCATAGAAGAACATCGAGTACGAGTACTGCGATGAGTGTGTGACACGTTTCGAGAGCGGCCCGCGCGGCAAGTTGTCGAGCGTATGAGCATACACCCAGGCCGCCATCGTCAGTTGGTCGGTGTCATCGAGAACGTCGTCGTCAGCGATTATCACCTCATCGTTACTGCCGTCGAATTCGAGCGCTCCACCGATTTTGCCGGTGGTCCATTCGGTGCCGCTCATGTTCGTCAGCACACCGTGGTTATCATTCCCGGAGTAGTCGTGCGCCGTGTCTCCGCTTGTCTCGTCCAGCTTCCAGTGTCCGACCAGATTCGGGATCATCAATCCGGCGTTATAGATTTCGTTGATCTGGCTGTTACTGAGAACACAATCGTAAAGCCGCACGTCGTCGATAGCGCCCGACCAGTATTGCAGCGAAGATCCACTGACATCAACCGCGCCTATCATCAGGCGCCGATTCGTTTCCACTGGCCCGGTGGCCGTATTGGTGTTATTCAGAGTGCCATCCCAATAGATCCGCCAACTGGTTCCGTCATAGCTACTGGCCACGTGAGTCCAGGTGCCAGCAGCTAATGAGTCGGCTGAGGTGACGCCCACTGCTCCGCCCTGCCATTTGCGGAAGTCTATCTTGCCCGATGACGTGGAGGTCTTCAGTTCCCACTGGGTCATGCCGCCGCCGTTGCCATCGGACATGATCTGGCGATCAATACCGACCGAGGACGGCTTGACCCAAGCCATGACCGTCATCGAGTCGATGATGTTGGGTGAGCTGCCGATCACGACGTGATCATTGGTGCCATCGAAGTTCAAAGCGCCGTCGATCGTTCCAGCGGCCCATTCCGAGCCTGACATATTGGTCAGCAAGCCGTCGTTGTTGTAGACCGTGGAGTCCTGCGCCACCGTACCGCTGGTCTCATTGAAAGCCCAGTGGCCGATCATGCTCCAGCAACCACAACCGGATCCTGTGCCGACATGAATGGCGTCGATATCGGCTGGCAAGCCGGCAAAGAACGATCCGCCATCAAAGTACAGCCAGGCAGAGTCGCCTACCGGGTCATAGATGACCAGATCCTCGCGGCCAAAACTCAAAGATCCGATCTGGGCGGTGGGATCACTCACCGACAGAACTATCATCCCATCGCTACGTACATGGGCAGCATTCAGGTCGGTCGCTCCGGTGAAGACGCCACTGCCGTTGAAATAGAGCGACGCAGTGCCGGTCAGTACATCGTACTCGAACAAATCCTCATCACTAACGCTCAGGGCCCCGACGGTCTCAGCTTCGGACGTGGAAACGAGCAAGTGACCATTGGGGAGTACGCTGATCGCATCAATGTTGGCGTTGTTGCCGAACACCGCGCTACCGTCCAACACAACACTCGCCAGATCATCTACCGGATCGTAGTCGACCACATCGTCGGCATCAAACGATAGTCCTCCCAGGCTGGCGGATCCCACTGTGGACAGAAGCAGATGGCCGTTGGTCAGGAGGTGAACAGCGTCGATATTCTCATCGGCCGTGAAGAGAGCGCTTCCATCCAGGAAGAGCGTCGCGGCGTTGGATGGTCCCTGGTACTGGCCCACGTCCTCGTCTTCCAAGTCAAGTCCCCCCAAGGTTTCCGCGCCGTCCGTGGAGACGAGGATGGTGTCCAGGAACGGTCCAGCGGCGGATGTATCCGGCGCGAAATGGGCACTGGCAAAATAGTATGTTTTGCTGGAGCGGTGGCGAGGAAGAATAGTCAAATAGCGTCGGAGCGTATCTGCCTCCGGTTCGTAGATAAGGTTCAGTGAGTGACGGCCGACCGGCAGGGAGTCCAGAGTGAACGCCCCCGACGACAGAGGGCGATAGTTCTTGCTGATGCTTGATCCAGAGCCATCGGGTACTGTGATTACTATCAGCACGCTGTCGGCCTGGCTCGCGCCCGGAACATTTCCGGCGGCATCGCGGATCGACCCGTCAAAAGTATTCTGAAGATAGTCGGTGGCCGCTGCCGCCAAGCGCTTGACGATGCTGACTCCACCACCCCCGGAAGTGATTGTAGTACCGCCGGAATAAGTATATAGGGCACCCCACTCATCGAGTTTGAACCCGGTACTGTCTTGAGTGTAACCAGGGGGGAAGTAGGGTCCGTCCCAGGTGGCAAAGCCACCCGGGTTCTGGTAGAGAGCTTGAAGATTGGCCGGGAATGCACCGACGTCGCCAATATAGCCGAAATCGGACCGCTGGTTGTCCTGGGTCAGGCCGGGTTGACCGACAATTGCGCCGGAAAGCATCTCCATCTCTCGCTCCGTCTTTGTGCGACGGGTGTCCTGGCCGACAGAGGTCATAGATTGCATTGCGATCGAAGCAACCATGGCGATTACAACAATCACGACCAGCAGTTCAATAAGGCTAAATCCAGAAACGCCGGTCAGGCGCGGTCGGTTGGCGTGGGCAGGCAGGATCGTCCTACGGACCATAGGTCACCTCGATCCACACCTGCGTGCAGTAGGCTGGCCAAACTCCGTTTTGGCCACGGAGTCGAACGCCTGCCTCGAGGCCGTTGATGTCACTCCAGGTCCAGGCTACCCCGGTGTTCGGGTTGATGGTCCACTGGTGGCTGTAGTCGGCATACGAGCCAGTGAGGCTTTGCGCCGTGCCGTTGTATTCTGTGGAACCGGTATACACCGTGGGCATGACATCGCCCTGCATGTTGGATGTTCGGGCCCGGCAGAAGACCGTCACACGGCTGATCGTGCCGGTGGGACTCGCCGGATTGTCGAGTGCGTACACGTCGGTGCGGTAGGTGTTGGCCCAGCGACCAACATACGAAGTGCCCTCGTCGGCAGTCACTTCGTCAACACATTGATAGTTGGAGGCGCATCCGGAGCCGATGAGATTGGCCATCGAACCGCTGCCTGATGGTCTCAAGGTGAGGCTTCCGCCACCACCACCACCGCTGTAGCTCCATACGTCACCGTGATACTGAATCTCCGCGTAGAAGTCCTCGCCGGGAGAGATACTCACGACGCGGGCGATGGTATCATTCGTGGGTTCATAAATGAGTTCGAGCGTATGCTGACCGACGGGAATCGAATCAAAACGAGCGAAACCATCCGCCGCCGGCGATTGGGTATCGGTGTTGGTTGAGCCGGAACCGTCCGGGTAGGTGAGGGCCAGAGTAACCGAGTCTTTGTTGATCGGTCCCGGTGGTGTGAAGTCAAGATCAACCACGACCGCCATGACCGCGTTGTACAGCAGGTCATCGGTTGACTTGGCGATTGTTCGGGTAACGTTCCCCTCACCGCCGCCTGTCGAGGTGATGGTTATGCCTCCGGAATAGACATAAGGCTGTCCCCAGGCATCTTTGTCATAGCGTGAGCTCGAGCCATCGGTCGAGAAATCATCGGAGAGATATGGGCCGTCCCAAGTACCTAAGCCGGGATTGCTGACCAGGGCGTCGAGATCAGGCGGGAGGGCGCCGACATCGCCGACGTAACCCAGGCTCGGGCGAGTGCCGGCGGAGACCAACTCTGGATCGCCCGCGATGGCGTGGGCGAGGCGGTCCATCTCCTGTTGGGTCTGTTCCAGACGGACAATGCTATTGATCCCCCCCAACGATTTCATCGCGATCGAGGCCAGAATGCTGATTATGACAATCACGGCTAGAAGCTCGACCAATGAGTATCCGGCGACGAATCTGGAGGGCTGTATTTTCACAAATTTCACACGTATTCCTCTTGATCAGTATGTCGGCAGATCCGAGCGGCTATTTATCCTTTCCCCGTGGCCTTTCTGGCCTGATCGGGATTTCTGGTATTGAGTGAGATACGGCTAAATATGGACCAGGATTGCGTCGCAAAAAAGGGCCGATTTTACCATTTTTTGGTGGACTGTATCCATCTTTCTTTGTATACTAGGTAATGAAAACGGACAAGTGGAGAATTAAGTCTCCAAATTACATGGAAATAATCACAATCACAACTGTGAGGGGTTCATACCTATGAGACTATCCCGCAAATCAGACTACGCCCTTAGGGCCGTCAGACATCTGGCCGGTCTTCCGAAGGGAAAACTGGGCTCTATTAACTCCATATCGGAGGCCGAATCGGTACCGCGCGAATTTCTGGCCAAGATCCTAAAGGACCTGACCCGTTCCGGCATCTTGATGTCCTTCCAGGGAGTAAAGGGCGGTTATTCCATGTCTCGCGAGCCGAAAGAGGTCAATTTCCTGGATGTTATCGAAGCCATTGATGGGCCGCTGCACCTGAATCTCTGCACCGAAGAGGGGCGTTGCCGCTGCGAAAACCACAAGACCTGCGACTTGCGTGGCTTCTGGGCCACTCAAGAAAAGAGTTTCCGCACGGCACTAATAAAGCAGCATTTTGGTCGATATCGTCGGGCTCGCAAGTAGCGTCCTGGCGGCCGATCTGGCTCTGACCCAGCGATCTTTGCTTCAAATATTGGCAGGCTGCGTTTTCTGAATGCAGCCTGTCTTTCTTGTCGATCCGGGTGTGGCGGAGATAGGCTTCTGGCGGCCATCTTCGGACTTGTGCCGGCCCGAGATCCGTTGTTATATTCCAGCGCCGTATTGATTCGTTAACGTAAGCCAACACGGGTACGGCAGCTCCGGTCGAACGCTGTTAGGCGGCGTCCCGCGGACCACCCGTGTTCTGAATATGAGGACCTGGAGGCCACGGATGTTCGATTTCAATGACAAACAACACAAAGTAAAAGTCGGCCTGGCCGAGATGCTCAAGGGCGGCGTCATCATGGATGTCATCAATGCCGAGCAGGCCAAAATCGCCGAGCAATCCGGAGCTGTCGCTGTGATGGCCCTGGAGAGGGTACCCTCCGACATCAGAGCTGAGGGCGGCGTGGCCCGCATGGCTGATCTCGACATTATCGATAACATCAAGAAGGTCGTCACTATTCCGGTCATGGCCAAGTGCCGCATCGGCCATTTCGCCGAGGCCCTCGTTCTTGAAACGCTGGAGATCGATTTCATCGACGAATCCGAAGTCCTCACTCCGGCCGACAACGCCAACCACGTTGACAAATGGAGTTTCAAAGTCCCCTTCGTATGCGGTTGTCGCACGCTCGGCGAAGCCTTACGACGCATCTCCGAAGGGGCCGCCATGATCCGGACCAAGGGTGAAGCCGGCACCGGTGATGTCTCCGAGGCAGTCAAGCACCTGCGCACTATCGGCACGGCCATGAGAGCGCTCACGACGGTTCCCCAGGATGAACTCTACACCGTCGCCAAGGAACACCGCGTCTCGATCGATCTGGTCCGCATGGTGGCCAAGACCGGCAAGCTGCCAGTTCCGAATTTTGCCGCCGGTGGTATCGCGACTCCCGCCGATGCCGCTCTGTGCATGTTCCTGGGCGCCGAAGCGGTCTTTGTGGGGTCAGGAATCTTCAAGGCGGACAATCCGGAGAAGCGCGGCAAGGCGATTGTTTCCGCGACGACTCACTATCAGGATGCCAAGATTGTTGCCGAGGCCTCGCGTGGGCTTGGCAAGGCGATGAAAGGTATCCAGGTTGATTCCATCCCGAAAGAAGAGCTGCTGAATATTCGATAGACAATACAGCCGCATTCTTCGAAGATAATTCTATGAGCAGGTCGGAAACGGCCTGCTTTCTTTGTGGGGTACAGGGATCTGCGAAGAGGCCGCAAGCCAATTTGTGATGTCGCGGGGCGCATTCAGTTTCCTATATTGACCCATGGCTTCCCGTATTGAATACACCCACTCCACCTGGAATCCGATTACCGGGTGCAGTAAGGTCAGTGCCGGGTGTACCAATTGCTACGCCGAGCGCATGGCCCGAAGGCTGCAAGGAATGGGTTCGGCCAAGTACCGCGATGGCTTCAAAGTCAGGTTGCACTCTGAGACGCTCGAAGAACCGTTCTCCTGGCGCAAGCCGAGGCTCGTTTTCGCCAACTCCATGTCCGACATGTTCCACCCTGAAGTCCCATTGGAGTTCATCCAACGCATTTTCATGACCATGTATCAGAACCCCCGGCACATCTTCCAGATCCTGACCAAGCGCTCCGAACGTTTGCTCGAATTGGCGCCGCGCCTGCCCTGGCCGGATAACATCTGGATGGGTGTCACCGTGGAGAGCCATCGATTCTACTCCCGTATCGATGACCTTCGGCTGGTGGGTGCCGCGGGCACTTTCTTGTCACTGGAGCCGCTTCTGGGGCGGTTGCCGGACCTTGATCTGAGCGGTATCGACTGGGCCATTGTTGGGGGAGAGTCGGGCCCTGGAGCTCGTCCGATACAGGAGGAATGGGTGCTCGATATTCGTGACCAGTGTCGCCGTCAGGGCACTGCCTTCTTCTTCAAGCAGTGGGGGGGAGTTCACAAGAAGGCCGCCGGGCGACTTCTGCAGGGCAAGCTGTACTCCGAAGTCCCGGAAAAGCTCTTCGCCGACGGCCAGTATCAGCTGACGCTCTGAGTGGCCCCACGAGCGATCTCCCTGTCAATCCACCGCGAACCTCCGACAGGTCTTGACTGTTTGAGCCATCAAGTGTTTCTTAGGGGCCAATAGCCCCTTTTCTCGTGAGTGTATGAGTTACAGTGAACTGACAATCGGTGTCCTTGCTCTTCAGGGCGATTTCCACAGACATGAGCACCAGCTTGACCTGGTCGGAGCTCAACCGGTCGAGGTGCGTCAAGCGGCCCATCTCAATGGCCTCCACGCTCTGATCATTCCGGGCGGAGAGTCGACCACCATCAACAATCTGTTGGATCGCTTCGAGCTGCGTCAGCCGCTCCTCGCGTATGCCAGGACCCATGCCATCTGGGGTACGTGCGCCGGGATGATTATGGTCGCCCATGCCATCGAGGACAACCAATCGGGCGTAGTGCCTCTGGATCTGATTGACATCGACATCGTCCGCATGGGCTACGGCCGTCAGGTCTTTTCATTCGAGCAGCCGCTGGAGGCTCGTCTGAACGGTCGGCAGACAACCCTGTTGGCCAGCTTCATTCGGGCACCGCGGATCACTCGGTCCGGCGAGTCCGTTTCTGTGCTGGCTACGTATGAGGACATCCCGGTTCTCGTTGCGCAGGGCCGGGTTCTGGCTTCATCCTTTCACACCGAGCTCGACGATGATACGCAGTTGCTGCGTCACTTCCTCGATCATTTTGTCAAACCGGCGGATTTATCATGATAAAGAAGATCATTCTAGCCCGGCATATGGGTTTTTGCATGGGTGTCAAGAGAGCCATCAACATCGCCAGCAAAACTGCCGCCGAACGTTTGCCGGACGAAAAAGTCACCATTCTGAAGGAGATCGTGCATAACGAAGCGGTGGTAGAATCGTTCCGTTTGCGCAAGGTGGGGCAAGCCTCGACGGTCGAGGAAGTTGACCAGGGGACGCTGATCGTCTCGGCACACGGTGTGTCGCCAGCAGTTGTCAACGAGGCGGAGGGCAAGGGGCTCAAGGTCGTCAACGCCACCTGTCCGCTGGTGAGTCGGATCTACGAGATCATTCTGGAAGCAATCGCCGAGGATAATTACATCATCCATTTTGGCGAACCGCATCATGATGAAACGACCGGCATTGTGGGCCATGCGCCCGACCGTATAACGGTGGTCGCCAGTGAGCAGGAGATGCTTCAGCTGCCGGACTGGCCGGATCGCAAACTTTGCCTTACGGTCCAGACGACAGCTCACGCCTCGCAGTTTCAGCAAGTCCAGGAGATTGCTCTAGCCAAATGGCCCCAGATTCGCCTGTTCGACACTGTGTGCAATGCCACCACCCAGCGACAAGCAGCCATCGTGGAACTGGCCCCGCTGGTAGATATGATATTGGTGGTCGGCAGCAGTACCTCAGCCAACTCCAAACGGTTGGTCAAAATCTCCCAGGCAGCCTGCGGCCGGGGCCAACTGATTGGATCGAGCGTCGATGTTGATCCGGGGTGGTTTGCTGAGGGCAGCGGCGTTGAGACTATCGGTCTGTCGGCCGGAGCGTCAACACCCAAACACTTGGTCGAAGAAGTCATCGATCGCCTTGTTGAGCTCTCGGGGGGAGAGGCCGAGATTGTAAGGCCGGCCAAACCGGTCAAGCGGCCCTCAAAGGACGACGGCTTCACCGCTTTCTGAAACCTGTCGCAGTCGAGAAAAACCTAACAACTTGTGCGTATTTATCCGGGCACTACGGAGCAGCTTCGGTGTTGAACCATTTGACACCCCAGGTGTAGAAGACTCAGGGTATGGGACCTAAAGCAAGAGCCGGTTCATCCCGATAAGTATTACCAAGGGCGATCCTCAGCACAAGGATCTTGTCACGATTCCTTTCAGTTTCGAGCCAGTGACCAACAGGCCGATAGGGGCTGTCCGATATCTGGATTAACTGACCTGGCTGAGGGTTTGGCTCTACGCTCATGGTTAGTCTAAGAAGAGATCCAAGGGATCTGAATACATTCAGGTATTGCAAAAACTTGTTGACAAAGCGAGTAGAAACTCGTTTTAATTGAATCTCTCAAGTCTTGGGATAAGTGCCTGCCCGAAAATTGAGATTCCGTTTTCGCTGACTGTTGAGGGGAGTTCCGTGGAGGAACTTACAGACGCTTGTGCAGGAAGTGAAAACATCGCCGGTACCACTAATGGTGCCATGTTGTTTTATCCAAATACTGGAGGTCTTATGGCTCCCAAACGTGCGATGTTCCTGTGCTATGGTGATGATGAAGTTTGCAGGGACACGCAGAAATTTATCGAGGACTCTGGGGTGATCGTGGATAGCAGAGACATAGAAAAGAATCCTCTGTCTGAGGCTGAACTTGATCGCTTGGTCGGTACGCTGAGCATCGGTCACTTCATCAATACTATGGCTCCGGCATATACCAAGAATGGCTGGGACAAGAGCCTGCCTACTCGAGAGGAAGCAATCGAAGCGATGGTTCAGGATCATACTCTGATTCGTCGTCCCATAATTAAGGCCTCACGGCTGATCACCATCGGCTCCGACAAGAAGCGCATTACCGAGATGCTGCAAGTTGGCCAATGTGCCATCGAAAATGTACCTCAACCGCGCCAGGCTCATCGTAGCAGCAACAACAACAGCAACAAGAAGGGACACCGAGCGCCATCACGGAGCCCCCGGTAGACTATCGTTTTACTTTTCTTTTGAGCTAACCCGCCCTATATTCTTTGCCAAGAAACTCGGATCCACAAGCTGAGGATGATGGTATGAACGTAGAGCGAGAAGTCCTTCCCACAGATGTTCTTATTGTAGGTGCCGGCCCAGCTGGTCTGGCGGTGGCGTACAAGCTGGCCGAGTTGATCGCGGCCGATGACACTGTGGAGATGCCCGAGATCCTGATCATGGACAAGGGCTCTCATGTTGGTGCCCACGCCTGTTCGGGGGCTGTAATGGAGCCTCGGGGTCTGGCTGAATTGATCCCGGACTTCATCGACAAGGGAGCCCCTATGGAGTCTCCTGTCACCGGTGAGAAGATGTTCATCCTGCAGAAGGACTCGCAGTTCCGGATCCCGTTTCTCCCCAAGGCCCTCGACAATCACGGCAACTATATTGTATCCCTCAACAAGCTTACGGCCTGGATGGGTGAGCAAGTCGAAGCGGCCGGTATCGATATCTACGCCGGTTTGGCCGGGTATGATCTGCTTGTAGCCGATGGTCGCGTCACGGGCGTTCAGACGGTAGATATGGGCCTCGACAAGGAGGGTGAACCGCGCTCGAACTTTGAGCCCGGCTCGGTCATCGAGGCCAAGGTTACCATCCTGTGCGAGGGAGTGCACGGCTCGCTAACCAGAATAGCCCGCGAGAAAATCCCCGAGCTCACCGAGGATTGCCTGCCCCAGGCGTACCTGACTGGCGTCAAAGAAGTCTGGGAAGTGCCTGAAGGACGGATCAAAGCTGGCCAGGTGATCCACAGTGTCGGCTGGCCCCAACCGAGCACCGAATATGGCGGTGGTTGGATCTATGGCATGAGTGATACGATGGTCTCCGTTGGTTATGCCGTCGGTTTGAACTCCCCCGACCCGACCAACGATCCCCACATGAAATTCCAGCGTTACAAGACCCATCCGGTCGTACAGGAGATCCTCAAGGGTGGTACCATGCTCCATTACGGAGCCAAGACTGTCGCTGACAATGGCTATCATTCGATTCCTCATCTCGCGCACGATGGGCTGCTTCTCTGCGGCGACGCAGCAGGATTGCTGAATCCGCAAAAGCTGAAGGGGATACACCTCGCGATCAAGTCAGGCATCATGGCTGCCGAGACGGTTTTCGATTGTCTTAAGAGTGATGATTTCTCAGCCGCCGCTCTCCAGAAGTACCAGGCACGGTTTGATAGCAGCTGGGCCCGTGACGAACTATACCAGACGCGCAATTTTCATGCTGGTTTCAGGGATGGCTTGATGGGTGGTCTTTTCCACGGGGCGGCCCAGATGTACGGCATGAATTTCTTCAATCGCCATGAAAACGCCCCTGACCACACCTACATGCTCAAGATCGAGGACTTCGGACGTCACACCGGGCGGGATCTCTACAAAGAAAGGGTCAAGTTCGACAACAAGTACACTTTCGACAAACTATCTGACGTCTACAAATCCGGCACCATGCACGAAGAGGAGCAACCCTCACACTTGCAGATCGCCGATCCCGACATCTGTTCCGATCGATGCACCGAAGAGTACGGTAATCCATGTCAACACTTCTGTCCGGCGCATGTCTACGAGATGGTTGATGATCCGGATCGGCCGGGCAAGCTGAAGTTGGAATTGACACCATCGAACTGCGTGCACTGCAAGACGTGTGATATCGCTGATCCGTACCAGGTGATCCGTTGGGTGGTGCCGCAGGGTGGAGAAGGCCCCAACTACGAGAATTGTTGAGGACGCTTATGCTTGGGGAAGGGGCCCTGCGTAAGCAGGTGCCCCGCCCTCTGAGCCCGGCAGCTATTTAGCAGAATGACGGGGGGCGAGCATACAACATACTAGGCCGCGCAACTTGCTGTTCTCCCGTTATTGTTTGCTTGATCAACCCCCGTTGTCCCTGGCACCCTCCTTCAGTGCCCAATCGCTACATCAGTTCCGAAGTGACACTAATCAGCGGTCATACTGCAGACACGGTTGCAAGTCCGCTCCCTCTTGGAACATGTATGACACTAGATCTATGATGTCACCGATTTCCGGATCTCCATTGTTGACGCCATCAGCATTGACATCGGCTTCGAGAAAACCTGCCGGTGGTGCGGCGTAACACGGCGGAGGAGGGCCGTTCTGGAACATGTAATCCACCAAGTACGAAAGGTCGGCGATATCCGGGTAAACCGTACCATCACCATTGGTATCACCGCGAGTTCCCACGCAGCAACCAAGAGTGTCAGGCACACCGTGCTCATACCAGATGTCGACCATTTCCCACGTATTGAGATCGTAATTGGGGTCTGGGCCCTCCTGGAACCAGGAGTGCCAGAAATCATGCAGGTCTTGCGGATGACAACCGTCGGGATCATCGCAACCGACCATACGGTCGTCATTGATCAGTACATCGAGGATCTCATCGATTCCCATCGACAAGTTGTCCCCCCGACCGTCTGGATTGGGGCCGAGATGCAGTGTCCCCCAGTCGGTGGCATCGCTGTAGTCGTCATCGTTGGAGTCGTAGATATCCCAGAGCATCCCGGCGAAGGCACCCTCATTGGAACCATCGACACCGCAGGCCCCCATAGCATTGACAGAACCGCGCTCTTGGTATGAGCCAAAGTCAAAGTAGAACTCGCCGGTCTCAATGTTTGTCCAATCGGAATCACTGAAGTCCGCGGAATACTGTGCCGAAGTGGCACAATCCCGAACCCAACTCGAGAAGAAATGCGCCCAACCCTCGGAAGAGGTTAGGTCAATATCATAACACTGCCAGAATAGATGTTGGCCGCCGCCATCACGAAAGAAGCCTATGTCAGGATAGAGACAGCGGTCAGAGATGAAGTGTCCATACTCGTGAAGAATTGAGCTCCGGCTGTAGGTAATAGGCCAGCGTTCGATAGGATCCACGACAGTGCTAATGAAGATATAGTGTGATGGATCGGATGCCGTGCTGTCGTGATAATACGCTCCACGAGTTTGATCGTAGTCGTACACGGTGTATACCCGACCCGGATCTGCACCAGGTTCTTCATGTAGCCACTTGTCTCGTCCGTCGAGTTCAGTGTCGGCGATGAAGAACGGGCCGGATGAAGATTGCGAAATGTCGAGATACCACTCAAAATCACCCGGAGGCATATCTGACCATACGGGGCTGTACACGCGAAAGGTCTCGGCTTCGGCGTTGGTCACGATTGTGGCATCGTTCTCGGCGTTTATCACGAAGTAGATATCGGGACCGCGCCAGTCACTACGGTCGATGGGGCCGACTGTGTAATAGCCCCAGTTGTCGGTCTTGACCATGGCGAGCGTGTCATCATCGTACGGCCAGCTGTTCTCGTCCACAACCCACATGTACACATTCCGGGCCGGCTCCGCTGAGCCGTACGGTGGCGTTGGGTCGAAGTACCGGACCATGCCCGAGATGTACACGTCACCAGCATCTCGGATCTCGAAACTGTATGGCTGTGAGTACCAATCAGGATCTCGGAGGTCGCCCGTTTCGTCAGACCAGGCCCAATTGTTGGTCCCCGAAACCCAGCTTGAATCAAGGTAGATGTAGCTCCCGGCATGGCTTTCATCAATCGGGCCGATTGTAAATGATACGGCCGTATCCTCATAAGCGTTGGGTATGCCCAGGCCGCTGCCGATACCGAAGAAACGTATCGAATCGGTTCCAGAGCCGCTAATCCCCTTGGCATAGATATCGTAGAATGAGAAGACACCTATAGAGAACACTTCATCCCAATCTAGCGGACCGCACCAGGCGGCGTTGGTATTGAACCAACTGACACCCGCATCGGCATAGATTTTGAAGCCGTTATCCACGCCGTAGATAGATTCACCGGTGCCGTTCCAGT
>CAZHDS010000047.1:15052-18882 GCA_964531495.1 uncultured Ignavibacteriales bacterium | reverse complement strand
CGACGCGGTCGAGATTGATCCCGGCATCTACCGGCTCGGCTTGCAGTACCATCCCGAACAACCATACTCGGATCCCCGCGTCACGGTCATTGTCGATGACGCCCGCTCATTCCTCAAGAGTACTTCCAATACGTACGACGTGATTTCGTTTGGTTTGCTCGATGCTCATACGCTGTCGTCAGCCTACAACAACATGCGTATCGATCATTATGTCTATACGCTTGAGAGTATTCAGGAAGCGCGGGAGCGGCTACGCGATGACGGCGTTCTGACTTTGTCGTTCGAGGCCCAGCGACCGTGGATCATACGCCGCCTGCACGGCCTGCTGACAGAAGCTTTTGGCCACGAGCCGCTGGCCTTCAAGCATGAATACGGTCAGAGACGGTACGGCTGGGGCGGTACTATGTTCGTGATTGCCCGCGACATGAGCGTCGTCACCGAGGCCCTGGACCGTGATCGGGATCTCCGTCAGTTCATTGAGGCCCGCAAAATCAGTTTCCCGGGCGCCGACGATGACAGCGTCCCGATCCGACCGACCAGAGACGACTGGCCCTACCTTTACCTGGAGACGCCCAGCATTCCGAATATGCACCTGTGCGTCATGCTCGTGCTGGGCCTGTTGATCGTTTTGGCGGGAAGAACCGTCATGACCCGCGGGCACCATCTCGACTTTCATTTCTTCTTCCTCGGAGCTGCTTTCTTGCTGTTGGAGTTCCAGAACATCAGCAAATCGTCGCTGCTGTTCGGCTCGACCTGGATGGTTAATTCGATCATCATCACCGCTATCCTCTGTTTGGCGCTGCTCGCCAATCTCTTTGTCTCGAAAGTGCAGCTCAAGAACCTGAACTTGATCTACATCCTCCTGATAGCCACGGCACTGGCCACATACTTCATCCCGCTCAGCCTTTTCAATTCGCTGGGCCATTGGACCAAAGCCTTCGTGGTCACCGGGATATTGAATCTGCCGGTCTTCTTCGGTGGGATCATTTTCATCGAATCATTCCGCAAGACGCCGCACAAGAACGTGGCCTTTGGTTCGAATATCCTGGGCGCGGCAGTTGGTGGCATCCTGGAATCGATGTCATTCATCCTCGGCATCAACGCCCTGCTGCTGCTGGTGGTGCTCTTCTACCTGCTCTCGTATGTCTTCATGAAGCGGGGCCACAGCACGACGGCTTGACGCCTCGTTCGTCACTCCCACGCACGGATATCTGGTCTTGTCTTTTGTAGGGCGGATCCGTCTTCGGACCCGCCACACGCGGAGCCCGTTTCTGCCCTTCATCCGTCGCCAGCAGCCCCTCCTGTGTGTCTGACCCGCCAATACGAATCGGTGCGAAGCGGAAAAACACACTAAGTGTGCAGAAGCGGTTGCGAAAACCTCAATCTTGCTATATATTCCCCGGTTAACTGGACGAATCATTGTGAAAAGATTCACGATGTCAAAAAGTCCAGAATGGAGGCCGGCTCTGGCAACGACGCCGCCTGTGGGGCGTTTGGCAATGTCCGCAAGTTACTTATTCAAACGAAGATAGAGCATTTTATCATATACCATGAGGACCTCATGCCCATAATCATTTCCGATCGGACAATTAGCGAACCGCTTCGCCAGAAGATCAAAGAGATCTCCGGCGAGGATGTCGGAAAGTGCTACCAATGCGGCACTTGTTCCGGTTCCTGCCCGATGACCGATCATATGACGAGCCTGCCCCGCGTGGCCATGGCTCTGGCGCACCTCTCCCAGGAAGCCACACTGCTCAGAGCCGACACCCCCTGGGTCTGCGCCTCCTGCCACATGTGCACCGTGCGCTGCCCCCGTGGGATCGACATCGCCCGCGTCATGGAAGCCATGCGCCAGGTCATCCTGCGCACCAACGTTAACCACGTCGAACCATGCCAGCTCCCTGCTGAGGACATCAAAGATGCCCCCACGATTGCCATGGTCGCCGGCTTCCGGAAGATGACATCCTAACCGGGTGCCATTACGAGGTAAGATATGAAGATAAGTTACTACCCCGGATGTACCCTGAAGACCCAGGCCCGCAATCTCGAAGAAGCCGCCCTGGAGTGTTTCAAGATCATGGGTGTCGAAGTCGAGGAGCTGCCCCGCTGGAATTGCTGCGGCGCGGTCTACTCGCTGGCCGATGATGACCTGATCCATCTCGTCGCCCCGGTGCGCGATTTAGTCCGCGTCAAAGAGCAAGGGCATGACACTGTCATCACCCTCTGCTCCATGTGCTACAATACTCTCGCTCGCGCCAATAACCTCATGAAGAACGATGAGGTGAAACGTGGCACGATCAACGATTTCATGGACGAGGAAATAGACTACGCCGGTGAGGTCAAGGTCGTGCACCTGCTCGACTTCATTCGCGATGAGATCGGTTTTGACAAGCTCAAGACGATGGTCAAAAAGCCGCTTACCGGCATGAAGGTAGCCGCCTACTACGGCTGTACTCTCTTGCGTCCGGAGGAAGCCGCCATCGACAACATGGGCCAGCCGAAACTGTTCCAGCAGCTGGTCGAGGCGCTCGGAGGCGAGGCGATCGAATTCCCGCGGATGAAAGAGTGCTGCGGTAGTTACCACGCTATCTCCCAGCCGGAAGTCGCTCTCGATGCCTCGCACAAGATACTTCAGGATGCCACCAAACATGGCGCCAACGCTTTGGCTCTGGTTTGTCCTCTGTGCGACTACAACCTAGGACGCAAACAGACCGTCATGCTGGAGAAGTTCGAGGATGCTGTCGAGGTCCCTACCTACTACATCACGCAGCTGCTGGCGATAGCGCTTGGGGTCGAAACCGAGGCCTGCCGCTTTGACCTGAACCGCGGTAGTGCTCTCACTCTCCTGCAAGAGATGAAGCTCGCCTAGCGCGGTCTGTTAACATGAATGTGAGAAACGTATATAACTTTGTTTCGAGGATGACATGAGTACTGAAGAACAAGGCGTTCAGATCAAAACCAAACTGATTCCCATCTTCATCATGGGCAAACAGTACATGGTGCCTGACAGCCTGACGATCATGAAGGCGATCGAGTACGCCGGATACAAGTACATCCGCGGCTGTGGTTGCCGTGGCGGTATCTGCGGCGCCTGCGCGACCGTGTACCGCAAACCGGGTGACTACAAGATCTACTCCGGGCTCGCCTGCCAGACCGTGGTTGAACCGAACATGTATCTGACCCAGATCCCGTTCTATCCGGCCAACCGCGCCACCTACAACTTCGCCGAGCTCAAGGGTGTCGCCGAAGAAGTTTTCGCGCTCTATCCGGAATTGTTCCGCTGTGTGGCCTGCAATGCCTGCACGAAGATCTGTCCGATGGATGTCCAGGTGATGGACTACATCGCCCACCTCAAGCGCGGTGACATCGCCGGTGCTGCCGACATCTCGTTTGACTGCATCCAGTGCGGCCTCTGTGCCTCGCGGTGCATGGGCGAGCTGCCCCAGTACCACATGGCCCAACTGGCCCGCCGGATCAAAGGCGCCCGCCTGATGCCGAACGCAGATCATCTCGACGCAATGGTCGCGAGCATTGCTTCCGGCAAATTCAAGGATGCCATCGCCGAGGTCAAGGCGCTCGATGCAGATCACGTCCGCGAAGTCTACACCGCTCGCCAGCTTGAACCGGCGACCGGCGAAGACAGCTGGACACCCGACGAGAACAAGGGTCTCTGAGACGAAGATAATAGCTGAATATAGAGGTTTCCTATGCCATACCCGGAAGAACTGAAGAAACTCATCAAAGTCGTCGAAAGCTCGCGCGAGGAGCGAGTGCGACGCAAAAAGGCAAACGAGGATGTCACTTTTATGTCTTTGGTTGAGCGCAAAGAT
>CAZHDS010000047.1:0-15042 GCA_964531495.1 uncultured Ignavibacteriales bacterium | reverse complement strand
AGGAAGAGGGCCGTCGCGAACTGAAGGTCGGCCCCAGCAAAGGGTACGCCATTGCCCACGAGATGTGTGACCTGCTGGAGGCCTCCAGCCGCGTCAAGGCGGGTGCTATTGACCTTACCAAGATCGATTACGAAACCGACATCCTTGTCATCGGTGCCGGTGGTGCTGGTACTGCCGCCGCCTTGCTCGCACAGGAACAGGGTGCCAAAGTAATCATCGCCACCAAGCTGCGTCACGGTGACGCCAACACGATGATGGCTGAAGGTGGCATCCAGGCCGCCACCAAGGGTCACAAAGACTCCCCCTACTATCACTATCTCGATATCATGGGCGGAGGACACTTCAAGAACAAGCCGGAACTGGTCGAAACTCTGGCCAACGAAGCCCCAGGTGCCATCCAATGGCTCTTGAGCATGGGTTGCAACTTCTCCAAGTACGATGATGGCACCTTGAAGACCATCCACGGCGGTGGCACTTCCCGCAAACGCATGCACTTCGCCGCCGACATCACCGGCGCTGAGATGATGCGCACCGTTCGCGACGAAGCCCGAAACCGCTCCGATGATATCAAGGTCATCGAGTTTTCTCCGGCAGTCGAGTTGATCCTGAACGAGCATGGTCATTGCGCGGGTGCCGTCCTGTACAACCTGGAGACCGAAGAGTATTTGGTCGTGAAGGCCAAAGCGACCGTCATGGCCACCGGCGGCTCCGGTCGTTTGCACATGCAGGGCTTCATGACGACCAATCACTACGGTGCCACCGGTGACGGTATCGTCATGGGTTACCGCGCGGGCGTGCCGATCTGTTTCCTGCACACCATCCAGTACCACCCTACCGGCGTGGTTTTCCCGGAACAGGCCGAGGGGATTCTCATCACCGAGAAGTTCCGTGGCTCCGGTGCTAACCTGGTCAATATCGATGGTGATCAGTTCGTCAACGAACGTGAACCTCGCGATGTCGAAGCTTCCTCCATCATCCGTGAATGTGTCGAGCGCGGCAAGGGCGTTCCGACGCCGACCGGCAAGCAAGGCATCTGGCTCGACTCACCGATGATTGACGATCTTTCCGGCGCTGGTACTGTTGATCGGGAGTTCCCCGGCAAGAGGATCCTATATGATCGTTTCGGGATCGATATCGCCAAGGAACCGATGCTGATCTATCCGACCCTGCACTATCAAAACGGCGGTCTGGAGTTCACTCCGGACGGCGCGACAGCACTACCGGGCTTGTTCCTTGGTGGTGAGGTCGGCGGTGGTACTCACGGCGAGAATCGCCTGATGGGTAACTCGCTGCTCGATATCATGGTCTACGGTCGTATCGCTGGTGTTTCGGCGGCCAAGTACGCCCTCAACGGCGTCAAGGACGGCAAGCTCACACTCGATCATGTTGACAAGTACAACAAGGAGATCGAGGACAGCGGCTGCGGCGATGATCGGATCGCCCCGATGCTCATTCCGGACTATACTCTGGAAGCGACCAAAACAAAGCAGTTGACTGCTCACTATGAGGGAACAATTCGCTAGTCCTTGCTTGCACAACGCACTTTTCAGCCGCCGTGGGTTCATCCCGCGGCGGTTTTCTGTTGATGCAAACGTGGACTCTCAATGCCGTGGTGTAACGGGCGACAACCTAACTGACCACACAACAGCACCTTAGAAGTACCTGGAGATCCTTACTACAAGCGGCTAAAGCCATTGGCCGTACTGTCGATAATCTGAGGGTGCAGCGCAACTAGACTACTACATCGACTGAACTCTGCGGGCTCTTGATCGGCGGATCGGAGACAACCCGCGGCAAGATTGTCAAAACTACCTATTCTCTGGAGCTCAGCCCCAGAGGCAATTGGCCCATCCAACGGCCGATTAGGAGATGTTAGATGTCGTCTTCGCATGAGGACTACCTGCCCATCGAATTGAACTCGATTACGTCCTGCTCAATGCTCGATTTTGACTTGTACAAGGAATCGGGCGGTTACTTCCGTCTCTTCCGACGCCGTAACGTGGCTCTGCGTGAGGGGGACCTGAGAACCCTGATCGAGCGTGGATGCAAGACCCTCTTCGTGCCGAAAGACCAATCTGACAGTCTCTGTGAGCATCAGACCAGACACTTGCCGGAGTTGCTCAAGGATGAGTCGGTTCCTGTCGAACGCAAATTCGCCGTACTGACCGACATTTCCCTGAACCTCTATGAGAAATTCCTTGTCAATCCGGTCCCGGCCGGAACTGTCAAGCGAGCGGTCGATCAGTGTGAGAACCATGTCGATCTAGCCTTGCAGGGTGAGAGAGCCCGTCAAACCATGCTCCAGGAGAAACCGCAGGCATCGTCGCCTTCGATCCACGCCATAAACGTGTGCAATCTGTCGATTCTACTGGGACTGGAATTTGGAATCTCCGACCCGGATGAGCTCCGCGCGATTGGCGTCGGCGGTCTTCTGCATGAGATCGGAAAGACGTTGATCGACTCGCAATACTTCGCCCGCTCCGAGAGCAAACATCATATTGCCAACACACGACTCAAGAAATACCCACAGCTAGGCGCTCAGATGTTGAGCAAAGAACACGCTACGCCGCCTGAGGCGGTACGCTCCGTGCTCGAACATCAGGAGCGGCTCGACGGTTCTGGCTTTCCCCGGCAGTTGCAGGGCTCAGAGATCGGTATTGCTGCTCGGATCGTGGCTATTTGCGACGCCTTTGACGAATCCATGAGTCACAATCAAGGTCTTGTCGAAGCCTCGGCCTTCAAGATTCTTATGCAGATGAAGAGCTCCGCCACCAAGTTTGACATGAAATTGTTCCAGAGCTTCGTGCGCCTTCTTGGTTCAGATGTCGCCCGCAGTTGCTGTACCAACTAGGCCGTACAACCTGATATCCAACGAGGCATGAGCCGCCCTTCCCGCCATTGGTGTAAGCTGATAGCTCAACCGTCCGGTCTCCGTCTCAGGTCGCTCTAGACAGTCTGAGACGGTCATGAGCCTCGCTCCCCCCCAGGCTGACAACTAAAGCCATTGTTCGATTGGTCGATAACAACATGGGGATACGCAATAGGGCTGTCACAGGTTGATCTCTAGGAGTAGTTCCTGGAACAACCGAACTGGACCTCCGGTAGGGTCCTCAGAGCAAGGTGCTCTCGGGAGGACTATTCCGGAGACAATCGGCTCTTCGCAGGGCCAAAAGGGGAGATTAGAAATGTCGCCTTCGTCTGACGGCTACCTACCTATCGAAATAGCCTCAATTTCTTCCAATTCGATCCTCGACTTTGACTTGTACAACGAGTCGGGCGGCTGCTACCAGCTCTTCCGGCGCCATAGCGTAGCTCTCGACCAGGAGGATCTGGACACGTTGGTGGAGCGCGGTACAACGACTCTTTTCGTTCCGGAGTCGCAGTCAGGGAGCCTCTGCGATCACCAGATGAAGCAATTACCGGAATTGCTACAGGATGACTCCGTATCAGTTGAACGCAAGGTCGCCGTGCTTACCGAAATCTCGACTAACCTGTATGAGAGATTCCTGGTCGCACCGGTTCCGCCCGGGACTGTCAAGAGAGCCGTCAATCAGTGTGAAAACCACGTCGGCCTGGCCCTTCAGGGTGAGTCTGCCCAACAGTCCATGCTTCATAAGAACTCTGAGACGTTTTCACCTTCAGCCCATGCGGTCAGCGTCTGCAACCTGTCGATCCTGCTGGGACTTGAGTTTGGGATGACCGACCCGGAGTACCTTCACGCGGTTGGGATCGGAGGACTTCTGCATGAAGTCGGAAAGACGATGATCGACTCACGCTATTATGCCCGCGCCCAAAGCACTCATTGTATAGCCAACGCCCGCCTCCGAAATTACCCCCAGATAGGCGCCAAGATGCTTGGTGAGGAGCCCGTTGTGCCGGAGGACACACTGCGCTCAGTGCTGGAACATCAGGAGCGTCTCGATGGCTCCGGCTTTCCAAAGAGCCTACGGGGACCCGAGATCAGCACTGGCGCCCGGATCGTCGGCATATGTGATGCCTTCGATGAAGCCATAAGCCTAGGTCAAGGCACTCCCTCCGCCTTCAAGGTCCTTATGAAAATGAAGGACTCCGCCACCAAGTATGACACGCGTTTGTTCCAGAGCTTCGTGCGCCTTCTTGGTTCAGATGTTGCCCGTAGTTGCCGTGGCAACTAGGCCGGGTTGCTCACATGAGCGAAGAGGCGCGATTGTGCGGGCGTTGACTTGGTCGGCACGTACAGCCGCGACAGAGCAGAGCAATTCGTTCTATCTATAGCAGTGATTTGTTATTCGCATCCTTTGGGCTCAGTACGAAATCTCGACCTTCCTCTTCATTGACTTCCTTAAAGAACTCGCATCGGAGGCAGTCCAGAAACTTCTTTGCAAAATCACCCTGTACTCGTCCGCCGCAGAGGGTGCCTGCGACAGACCAGCAGAACCTACCACCGCACATTCCTCGATTTGTTGCATCGTATTCAGAATTCTCCGCAGCAGGACATACTCCAAACTCCTCAGCTCTCTCTCCACCAGGCTGCCGGCCACATTTCTTCACTTCCCAGCAGTTTCTTCGTTCCATTCTGAAATTCTCCAAGAACAATAGTGCAACTTCAAGAATACTCCCCAACCCTGTTCGTGGCGAAACCCACCTTGTACCGAGACTAATACCATCCCACGGATCTAGCCGATTGGAGAGGCTTGAGCGGAGTCCCTTGACTACGCAGTTCTACTCTCCGCTAAACCCCTATCAGTATATATCGGATATCTTGGCGAACATCCGAACATCCATTTGCAGGTTGCTATGGAAATGTCGCAATCCTGTTGATTGTGTATTGACTGGAATATGCTGGGTTCTGCGGAATGTCAGTATTCATTCTGAACGTCTTCTGGGGGGGAGTACAAGAGAAAAAGCCCTGTCCCCACAGCCTAACGTGGATTCCATAGCTCAAATAACGCCACGATCCAACAAGATCATCACGAAATCCGGCGTTCGCCTGGCACCCCACCGCCACCCTACGACGCCGTCTTGGCTTTGCGGTTCTTCATTTCCCGGGAGCGTTCGGCAATATCAGCAATCGCCACGAGCGCCTTGTCGATATGATCCTCGGTGTTGAAAGGACCAATCGCAAAACGCACACCGCCATGGATCTTGACCAGATCAAGCTGCTTATGCACCAACGGAGCGCAATGCAGGCCGGTCCGCGTGGCGATATTGAAGTCAACATCAAGCATTATCCCAACGTCGCCCGCTTCCAAACCATCGACATTGATAGTGATTGTCGCCAGATGATTCTCAAGGCTGTCACAACAATAGGTGATGACACCTTCAATCTTCTTGAAACCATCCACGAGCTTTTTGGCCAGTTTCATTTCATGGGCATAGATCCTGTCAATGCCACCATACTCCGCCATCCACTCCTGGCCCGCCCATAGTGAGGCGATGCCCACGACGTTTGGCGTACCATACTCCATGCGATACGGGTACTCATCGAGATGATACGGAAAAGCCGAGCGCACACCGGTGCCGCCGGAACGGGAGTGCTTCAGCTCGACTCCACTGCGCACACACACGCCGCCGATACCAGTAGAGCCCATCAACGATTTGTGGCCCGTGAAAGCGAGCACATCAACATTCATCGCCTGCATGTTTATCGGTACCATGCCAGCTGTCTGGGAGGCATCGATAGCAAACCGTACGCCTTTCTCTTTGCAGATGCGGCCGATATCGGCGACCGGCTGCACAGTACCCAGCACGTTGGAACCATGGTTGACAATCACCAGCCGAGTGTTGGCCTTGATGGCGCGTCCAATATCATCCGGGTCAACAAAACCGTTCTTGTCGAACGGCACATAGGTAGCTTCGACGCCACCGTCTCGAACCAAATGATTGATCGGACGGATAACAGAGTTGTGCTCGAGATTGGTGGTGACGACATGATCGCCGGAACTCAGCGAGCCATTGATGATTAGATTGAGCGCATCGGTGGCATTGTACCCAAAACATAGCCGCTCCGGAACCGCTTCGTCTCCCCCAAAGAATCTGGTCAATCTCTGGCGAAGATCCTGAACTACGTTCCCGGCCTCAATGGCCTTGTCAAAACCGCTCCGCCCCGGATTGACGCCGCATGAGCGATAAAAGTCGTTCATGAATTTGTAGACGCGGTCTGGTTTGGGCCACGAGGTCGCTGCGTTGTCCAGATAGATGAGCTCTTCCACCGTTGACTCCAATTTATAGTTTGCTCACCGAGGTCAGTGGCCGGGTCATCGATGCCCGCCACCAACCGAGATCACACCAATTCAACCGGGACAATATAGGCAATTTCACCGCCTTGGGAAATACCAATGCACCAGAAACTCACGCCTTCAGCAATGCACCCAAGGGAATACAGGACTAAAATAGGTGTTGATGGAAATCAGATGGACTTGAGGAAATCGTGGTATTGGTCGGCCCACTGTTCGCGCCGATGATGCAGTATGATATGATCGCGGTAGCCCTTGCCCAGCTTGACATGGTCAATTTCACCGGAGTGCAGTTTGGCAATCAACTCGCTCAGTTCATCCGGACTGTCCGATGGATAAGTCAAAGCCCCCCCGGCCAAACGAAGCTCGTCAATCGCCTCGCCCTGGCGGGAGCCAAAAACAATCGGTCGGCCAGAGGCCATGTACTCAAACATCTTGGAGGGAAACGCCATCTTGGCCACCTTGACCTCTTTGAGGCTCTCAAGGAGCACATCGGCAGCCTGCAGAAAGTACGGAATCGTCTCAAGCGGCTGCAGACCAATAATGCTGACATTCTTAAGACCGTACTCAGCCACCATCTGCTGTAGCGCATCACGTTTCTGGCCATCGCCAATAATGGCAAAATGAATATCCGGCTTGTCAACCAGTTGCCGCGCCGCCTCGACTACAGTCTCCAGCGGACGCACCCAACCGAGCGTGCCCGAGTAAACTACCAGGAATTTCTCTTCCCAACCAAACTTGGTGCGGATTCCGTTGGAGTCGGCGTCAATAAACTCCCGCCCTACCCCGGACTTGACCGTTGCAATCTTCTCCGGCGCTATTCCGATACCCTCTAGAAACCGCGAGATACCATCCGTGACAGAGACAATCCGATCAGCCTTGCGGTATAGCGTGTGCATCATCCAGCGAATCATGCGCGTGAAAAGACCCTGGTTGAGGTTGCCAAAATCTTCCGATGATTCCGGTTGCAGGTCGCGAACCTCAAGAACGAACTGACATCGACGGAGTTTGCTTATCAACCAACCCGCTACCGGACTGGTTACCGGCGGCGTCGAAGCCAGAACCAAGTCGAATTTCCCCTTGATCCGGAACGAGTTGATCAGAGCCGTAGCCAGGAACGATACGAACCCGACCATGCGCTTCGAAGGCTGACTGTTGGCCGCCGGAAGCACCCAGCTACGATAGACATGGATACCGTCCATGACCTCGCGATAGAGGAAATGACCTTTGTATTTTTCCGGTACTATCCCGTCCGGATAGTTGGGAATCGCGGTCAGTACTGATACGGTGTCTCCCTGTTGCACGAAATATCGAGCAAACTCGTAGAGCCTCCGCACAGCCCCGCGTTCAGGCGGAAAATGTTGGGCAATGATAAGTATATTCATACTACACCGGAACCAAGGTACGAGTCTGGCCTGGATTAATCAAGCGAAATCTGAGCTTTCGCACCGTCCCACTAAGCCATGCAATTTGTTTATACAACAGAAGTTAGCGCCACATGTTCACGCATTACCGTGACCTGCTAAGCTGGACGGCGAGTTATCTCATGGGGGAAGCTTGGAGGCTGAATCGATCGGGCCGTCAGATCGACCCCAGAGGGGCGTCAGTGGACACCAGCGGAAAGCTCCGGACCGAAACCCACTTGTTGCCAGCCACGGGCGTAATTAGATCGACCGTCTGGGCTTCGAAATGCTCATCGGGAAGATAGTCAACTATCTTGTCCTTAACGATATGAATGCGGTGATGTGAAATCTCGCGGGCTACTGTGACATGAGGCGTATATTTGTCGTGCGGCAAAGCCAGGCCTAATCGCACGTGGAGTCGAAAATGGAAATCGCTGAGAGTTTCGCTCGGTTTGACGCCCCAATAGATCACCGGGTCATCAGGATAAAAATCGCCGATTGAGCTCAGTTCGACCTTGAAAGCCGGCTGACCCTGGGTCTCCGTCCGGACCGCTGTTACCAGCTCCTCCAGCGGTCGATCGCTGTCAAAGGGAAATACCAACGTCAAGTGCGGGCTGACCAGATTATAAATCGGGTCAAAACGCTCCCGCCAGGGAGCGATCACATCTTCGAGCGGCCCAGGCAGGAAGATCACGACGGCAAAACGGTTGTGCCGCCGTTCGCCAATATGGTCTAGAAGATACCTGAATTCCATTTTTCACCAGTCAGCGGAGTTACAAATAAAACACTACTTCTACCCGACGGTTCTGGGCTCGCCCTTCAGCCGTTTGGTTGGAGGCGACAAAATTGTCTTCTCCCCGGCCGTAAACACTCATTCGACCCGCGTCGATTCCCTGAGCCGCAAGAAAATCGGCAACTCGTTGGGCTCTCTTCTTCGAGAGTTTCTTGTTGGCACTCGGAAGACCGATATTGTCGGTGTAGCCATTGATCTCCATCTTGACATCCGACACGAATATCAGCAGCCGGGACAGTTCACGCAGGCGGTTCTTAGTCTTGGGATCAACGTCGAACGAGCCAGAAACGTAATCGATATTGAGCACCATCGGCTTGGAAAGCATCGACAAATCAATACAGCCATGGGGATCGACTGCCATACCCACCAACGTATGAGGACAATCGTCCAGGCCATCGGCGACGCCGTCACCATCCTCATCAAGCGGGCAACCCAGCGTATCCACCAGAGCTCCTGGCGTGTTCAGCGGGCAATCATCGCGATAGTCAGCTACCCCGTCAAAATCGGAGTCTATCGGACAACCGTGAATATCGACCTGCCCTCGCGCTTTGATATCGGTGCGAGGACAATCGTCCAGGCCATCGGCGACGCCGTCACGATCCGAGTCAATCGCGCAACCGAGCTGGTTCACCAAGACCCCCGGCGCCGTATTGGGACAATCATCGTCATCATCCGGAACGCCGTCGGCGTCACCGTCGCCGCTGCGCACCACCGACGGTTCGATCGGTCGTGGCTGCGCCCAGTTTTCAGTGGACCGCCAGCCATGGACGCTCCGTCCAAAATGGAAAGTCACCATCAACATGCCGTCATAAACGAGATTGGACCGAGCCGAGTTCACCTCGGATTCGAAGTCAGTCCCCAGCCCGCTTAGCAGGTCAGCCCGGAATCGTACCCCCAGCGACAGGGTGGGCGACACGGCCAGCCCGAGCTCCGTTTGACCCGAGAAGATGATTTCTGTCGCGGAATAATCCATCAACTCATTGCTGGGACCGACTACGTGAAAAGTCGTGTCGCCGACTGGCTCAACGATGCTCCAAATCATCAGACCACCACCAAGCCCCAGCGACCAGCGCAGGTTCTGGGTATGAGCCAGCATCTCCCGGTTGATCGTCAGACCCAGCCGCGTACTGCGAAAAACCCACGAATCGTGCTGATCCGCATTGTCGATGGCAAACGACGATGAATGGGTCGTGTCATTGTGGAGGACCATCCGCGTCAGATCGAAATCAAGCACCCAGCGCGATCCTACGCGGTATCCCAAATGCGCCCCCAGAGCGGGCTGATAGGGGACCGTGGCGGTGTCGCCGCTGCTCAGACAGGCCAGGCCACCATGCAGACCAATATGGTACTGTGGTTCCTCACAACGACTTGAAGGGCTCGTGAGAACGAAGACTGCCAGCCACAACGAAAACAAGAGTTTCACAGACATGCCTTAAGGTGACGGTCCTACCCGTTGAAATCAATAAAAACATAAGGGCCGCGGCTCTGGCATAGCACGGTCCGGAAGTAAGAATTAGTACAGTTTTTTGATCTCGACGCCGGTGTAGTAGTGATTGATTATCTGGTCGAAAGTACGCCCTTCGCGCGCCATGCCGATCGCCCCGCACTGGCACATCCCCACCCCATGACCATACCCCCGGCCGGTAAACGTGACACCACTCACATAGCCGTCAGACCGTCGTGTCAGATCGATATCAAAGCGATCGGAAGGCAGAATGAGATCAGGATTGGAAGTCCGTCCGACAACCCAGCGGATACGATCTTTCTGGAATTTGTAGATGTCATCATCGGTCCGTACCATCATCCGAGCCACCCGGCCACCCGGAGTTCGCTCAAGAATCTTGATGTCGGTTATTGGTGCCAGGCGCAAATCCCGTCCTCGATCACTGGAGAGATACTGCTCCAACCGTCCCCGCAGTTGCTTCTCGGTGAACTCCTCTTTCCAGGTATAGTACTTGGACCAGGAGCAAGCGCCCGAATCGGCGACCGACTTGAGATATGGCAGTTCGGCTCGATCCCAGACTTTTTCGATATCATCGGTCAAGCCGCCACAGGTCGAATGATAGTAGGCTTGGACAAAATCATCCTCGTACATGATCGTCAACCCGGCCGTAGCGGCAATCGCCTTGTTCACCAGGCTGTTCTCGACCGCCATGCCTCCGTAGACCTGGTCCATGATGCTGGACCGCATATCGTAGGGTTGCCCTGGATACTGCTGAAGATGGGCGATCGCGTAGGTCCGGGCCGCAACTGCCTGAGCCTTCACCGCCTCTACTTCGCTTTCATTGCGAGGGCCGATCTCAGGTGGCACCACCCCACACAAATAATCCTCGAGGTAGACGATGTCGATGATCTGAACAATCTCGCCATCCGGCAGGATCTTGATCAGACCTCGATAGGTCTTGTCCCGCACCCGCAGACGAGTACTTCCGCCTCGGGCAATGAAATTGACTTCGTCCAGATCGGCTTTGAGCACGCGGCCATCACGACCCACGACATGCAACCGGCCACGGTCATTGATTACCTGCACCGGTTGCGATGAGTACATCACCTGCTGCTCGCCACGGGTAAGGCACTCGATCCCAAACTGGCCGTCGCCACTCACGGTGACACTATCCTGACCGTCCTCCAGAAGCACCCGCACGAACGGCACACGAATGAAACTGCTGCTGCTTTCCTCGCGCAGTCCCGGCACCGTCGCGCAACTGTACACCAAAACGACCAACAAGAGAGCGGTTCCGACGCGGGCGACTATTTGAATCATGTTATGCAATCTTTTCATCGAGTGTAGTTTCATTCCTGTTCAAACCGCCTCCGGTGGTTGGGTAATCCGACCCAGTACCGCTTTTCGACCGCGATGCCCAACAGATAGTGCTTCACCACGGATCGCCGCCTCGCCCATCACGGCAAAGGCGACCGCTTCCACGAAGTCGCCATCGACTCCCAGTTCATCGACCGAGGCAATTGTGATCTCAGGCAGATGGTGTGACAGACGACGCCTGAGAAAGCTGTTGTGCCGCCCGCCGCCAGTCAAATACAATTTCTGAGGGGGCAGAGTCCCTTTCTTCAGCAATCTCACAACGCTACCTGCAATACTGAGCGCGGTCAATTCCATTGCATTTGCGATCAAATCCACCGGTGCCAGACGATAACGCCGACCGAGCTTCACTATCCGACGGGCCAGATCATCTCCAAACTGCTCACGACCAGTCGATTTGACACGGCTGGCAAAAAACGGCTCAGCTCGGAGTTCTTTGAGAAGCGAGTCTGAGATCTTTCCCGTCTGCGCTCTTCTACCACCACGGTCATAATTCTCGCCGAATAACTCTCGTGTCAGAGCATCCGAAAGAACATTGCCCGGACCACAATCCTGTCCCTCCATGCGACCAGCACCTGCCGCAGGAAGATAGAAGTAATTGGACATGCCACCGATATTGACAATCAGACGCGATTGCTGCCGACTGCCGAAGATCCTCTCCATCGCGGCAACCGTGATCGGCGCGCCCTCGCCGCCAATAGCAACATCAGCCTGGCGAAAATCGCCAACGGTTACCAAACCGGTGGCGGCTGCGATTCTATCTGGTGAACCAAGCTGCATCGTGCCGTGAAAACGACCCAACGCTGACTTCACTCGCTGCGGTACGTGCCGGACAGTCTGGCCATGCGAGGCCACCGCATCCACTTTGATCCCAGCGACCCGAAGATCATCTATCCCTTTCGCGGCCGCTCGCCCATAGAGAGATCCGATAGCACTATCGAGAGTGACTACCTCGTCAAGAGTCATCAGTTTGGACTCTGCGGCAGCCAGGATCGCCTCCCGCAGCTTCGGCGGCATCCGGCGTGCCTGGGCATCGAGACACTTGATCCGCATCTTGCCACCAGCCCGACTAATCCGCACGGCGACGATATCGAGGCCATCAGCCGATGTCCCGGAGTTCAGCCCCAGCACGGTCATACTCTTCTTTTTTAGGAGGCGCTCAAGTCGCATGGTGGCTACTCGTGGTTTTCAGCTTGTCCCGCAAGCGGCGCCCGCGTTTGACGGCCTGATCGATTCGCTCAGGATCGATCTCCCCTCGCTCATAGGCTGCCTTGAACTCATAGAAAGCCTGTCGCGCTGACTCGAAGTCCTGCCCGAACAACAGCAGATCGTGGCCGCATTCGAAAGCCGCCAGCATTCGTTCCCCCGGCGTACCCAGTACATCGGCCCCTTTCATTAGGCAACAGTCAGTGATCACAGCCCCACTGAACCCGAGCGTGCCTCGCAACCATTTCTCCACGATCAACTCCGACCCGGTGGCGATTCTATCATCGACCTTCGGTAATCGCAGATGAGTGGTCATGACCAGATCAGCCCCGGCCTTGATCCCGGCCTCAAACGGCACCGCCTCGCGCGACCGCCACACGATTTCGTCATAGTCGACAACGGCTACGCCTTGGTGCGGATCGATCGCCGCCCCCCCCAGACCCGGAAAATGTTTTAGGCAGCAGAGCAATCCCGCTTGATTAGCCGTGCGCACTGCCTGCGAAACAAAAGCCGCCACCTGTTCTGGATCACTTCCGTAGCAGCGCCCAGCCATGCACGAGTTGTCCTGGTTCAGATCCAGGTCGGCGACCGGCGCCAGATTGAGATTGATGCCCAGACCCACCATGAACCTGGCTGCGCGGACATAGTCTTCTGTGAAGACATCCAGCCCTCCGTCACGGCCATATTCGGCCGCCGCCCCAAACTCGGCGGCGTTGCCGGTCAGACGACAGACTCGTCCCCCTTCCTGGTCGATCGCTACCAGCATCGGGGTATCGGCGTGGTTGAGATTTTGAAGGCGCTCAATCTGCTGTTGTAGACGCTCAGGGTCAGAGCAGTTGTCGGCAAAAAGGATCACTCCGCCAATCTGTTCCTCGGCGATGAAATCCAGAACAGCGGCCGACGCTTCGACCCCCGGGAAACCGATCACGAAGAACTGCCCACATGAGAGACTTGAGGTCATGTTTGTTTCTCGGTGACACGTTGTTGTCAGCGGTTAGATGCACCGCACCAGGTTGCGCCCGTCGTCTTTGGCCTGGTACAGAGCCTCGTCCGCCGCTCGGACCAACTGCTTTGGTCCCTGCCCGTTCTCTGGGAAACAAGAGACCCCGACCGATACAGTTATGTGAACGCTCAGTTCATCCGCCAGTTTGAAGTCACCAGCTTCGACCTTTTCGCGAATCCGCTCGCCAATCATGGAGGCCTCGTCGAGGCCGGTATTGGGCAGAATAACTACAAATTCCTCGCCCCCATAGCGGGCGAACATATCAACGTCGCGAATGCAAGTCTTGATGATCGCGGAGAGCTGCTGGAGAACAAGATTGCCGTTTTCGTGACCGTGAGTGTCGTTGAGGTGCTTGAACCAATCGATATCAACCATCACTAGCGAAAGAGGCATCTCATAGCGGAAGGCCCTTCGTCGCTCTTCGTCCAGCTTGGCCACAAAATACCGGTAATTGTAGGTTTCGGTGAGGGCGTCAATAATGGTCAGCTCTTCGGTCTTCTGATGCAGAATAGCATTGTCCCAGGCCAGGGCCGCTGACCGGGCGACGACTGATAGCATCTGCATATCGCGTTCGGTGAAGGTGTCCTCGCCCGATGACTCCGCCGTGAGAATACCGGATACTCCAGCGCGAACAACCATGGGCACGATCATAACCGACCGGGCTCTGTCAGACATTGGCTGATAGTCATTGCGGCGGCTGATGTCCTTAACACGAATCGGCTCCGCACCCTCCCATACCCGACGCACCAACTCCATCTGCCCGGTCGCAATCGCTTCCGGTTCCAGATTGTGGTCGTGGTTATGGACGCGGGCGACGTATTGCATGGCACCTGCATCGTCGGGCATGATTATTCCAAAGCAGGTGAGCTGAAGGAGATTATCGAGCAGCCTGACCACCTCCCGAATGACGCCGGGGGCATCAAGGATTGAGGCCAGGACGCGGGTGTTCTCGTAGATCAATTCCAGCTGCTGCCGAGATTTTTCGAGCTCCGAGGTTCGCCGGTTGAGCGTATCGAATAGGCTCAAGACCCTCTTCTCGGACTTTCGCATATGGTCGGAGGCATAACTGAGGGCCAGGAAGAAAACTATGCCCAAACCAGTTCGCAGAACCAAGTCAAACAGGTGGTGTGGCTCCGAGTCAACCTGCAAGACAAATGTGTAGCTGAGCACCAGGATGAGCGCGGTCGACAATGCGTAGTAGAATCTAAGAACATAGACCGCCCCCGCAATCGTGATCAAATAGAGCAGGTAGAACGAGGACAGGACGCCGCCGGAGTAGAATACCAACAGCGGGATCATCAGGGCGTCATAAATTAGAGCCGACAAGAAAGCCAGCTTGATATCGAATTTCCCCTTGGTGGCTGCCAGGAACAGAATTAGGTGGGCCGCGTAAGTCCCGACCACAACGTGAAAGACAACTTGGACCGACTCGGGCAAACCTCCAAGGTAGAGGTACCAACAGATAGTCAGCCACGCGATCACCCTTGCCAGCACAAACATGCTGTCAATGCGGGGCATCAGGGTTTTGTTTCGGTCTAGGTATATTCTCACAGGTGCAATCCAAGTTATAGGGCGTATATCGGCCGTTTCTGAGGTTTGTTTAT
>CAZHDS010000046.1:0-19047 GCA_964531495.1 uncultured Ignavibacteriales bacterium | reverse complement strand
CGACTACGACCCGGAGCTATTCCAGTACCTGCAGCCGGAAAAAATCGCGCCGTTGCTGGCGGTACCCATTGGTTTGGCAATGCGGAAGGTGAGGTGAGGCTAGCATGATAGAAGTTAATCTACTTCCTAAGGATTACCGAAAAAGGGGATTTAGTCTCTCATTCGGAAAGACCGGAGTATACGCCCTGGCAGGCGCGGCCGGTGTTGTCCTGATGCTGTTAGCGGTTACCTGGTTCCAGATCGGTCAGCTCAGCGACCTAGATGACAATATCACTCGGGCACAAAGACGTGCGGAAATGCTTCAGCAGGACATTCAGATCGTTGACGCTCTGACAGACGTCAAATATAAGATCACGGCCCGGGTGGCAGCGGTTGAAAAGCTCGACCGCAACCGGTCGGTCTGGGTTCGAATCCTCCAGCAGATGTCCGTCAACGTCCCCGACTTCGTATGGTTGACCCGCTTCGCCGAGGGAGAGGCTCCGGCCCCCAAGAAAGTAAAAGCGGACAAGAAGGACAAAGACAAGAGCGCCGAGGACAAAGCGGCCGACAAGGCCAAGGCCATTGCCGCTCGTTATGCCCAGCCTGCGATCAAGAACATAGAACTGGAAGGGTATGCCTTCACTCTCAATTCAGTGGCAGCCATGATGATCAACATGATGCGCAGCGACTACTTTGAGGACGTCGAACTCGTTTTCAGCAATGAGACGCAATTCGATGAGCATCGGGCCTACAACTTCCTCTTGACCTGTAATATGCACTTTCTGTCGGACGAGCAAGCCCGCATGGCGATTGCTCAGGCCGCCGAGGACAGCAAGCTGGCCAGCGTCGACCACCAGAACCTGAATTGAGGACGATGAATATGGACTGGAAAGATTCCAACACTCAGAAAATCCTGATGGCGGTCCTGGCCTTTTTCGTCGTCGTGTATTTCTGGTACTCTCGGGTTTACGCTAACTACGATCATCAGATCGAGACCAAGAGTCAGGAGTTCGAGAGAATCACTACCGATCTGCGCAACGTCGAGCTAAAAGCCAAGTCGCTTGACGCTCTTAAGCTGGAGTATCAGGAACTACTGGGCCGGTACAACAAGATTGAGGCGTTGTTGCCCGAGGTGAAGATGATTCCGTCTTTTCTCGTACAACTGCATACGGCCTCATCTCTGACCGGCACCAAGATTGCCAGCATTACCCCCCTTGAAACCGGAACGGAGGAGTTCTACAATATCGCCTCCTTCAAGTTACAGATGACAGGGGGCTACCACGATTTCGGAAAGTTCATAAGTTACGTGGCGAATTTCCCCTTCATCGCCAACATCACCGAAATGCAAATCGACGCCCAGACGATTGCTATCTCGGATAAGGATGTCGATGCCGAGGATCTCGCCAAGTATCGAGAGACGATTACAGCCACCTTCATTGTCTCGACCTATTATGTGAGAGAAGAAGAGCGGCTCAAGGAGATAAGTATCTAGGAGGCACTGAGAAGATGAAGAGTGCAAGACTAATAATGTTGCTGGCAGTTCTTCTTGGCGCCTCGTCAGTTATGGGTGCGTCCCGAGTGACCAACGTTCTGTTGAGTCACGAGCCGGGGCAGACGGTTGCCCATATAGATGTGGAAGGAGATGTCCGCTTCGCACATCAAGCGGAAATCGCCAAGGACGGAATGCCCTATCGGGTGATTGTGGATATCCTGTCCGCAACCCATCAGCTTGGCGCCAAGGATTTCCGCGATGTACCAGCGTGCATCGTTCAGGCGGTTCGAACCAGCCAGTTCTCGGTTCAGCCGGAGAAGACAGTCAGGATTGTATTTGATGTGGGTCACGAGACAGTTTACCAGATCGTGGCCGAGGGTCAGCAGGTCAAGGTGAGCTTCCCGGATCCGAAAGCCAAGGCCTTTGCCGAATGGTCCACCCGCAGGGTGGTCATGGCAATGCTGAATGCCCCGGAAAAGAAATCTGAGGTCGTTGCTGCTCAGAAGCCGTCGCGTTCGGCGGCCGAACTGAACGCGACTCTGGACACCGATCGCATGGCCAGTTTGGCCGACGATCGCAAGGCGCAACCGGCTCCGGTCAAGACCCCGCCGCCCGCCAAGCATTCGACGCCGAAAGCCGCTCCAGCTCCGGTAAAGAGTCCGGCTCTGGAGACCCCGACTGGCTCAGCTCGCCAGTATTCCGATCGCTCTCGGTATGAAGTGGAAGTCGAGGCTCCCGTGACGGTGGCAGCCGCGCCGAAACCGAGCGCGGCGAAGTCGATTCAGCAGCCGAAGGTTGCCGCTCCGGTCAGGCAGGCGCCTCCCGTCAAATCCAAGACGGTTGCCGTCCAGCCGACCCAGCCGGTGGCATCGAAGTCGCTGGTGGTGATCGATGAACCATTGACTCCGCAGCCGAAGAAGAAGGCCGCTCCCCAGAAGGCTATTAAGAAATCCCAGCCGGTGGCATCGAAGTCGCTGGTGGTGATCGACGAACCATTGACTCCGCCACTGAAGAAGAAAGCTCCGGCCACCAAGAAGACTGAGAAGTCCTCTTTGGCCAAGGCCGATGCGGATGGGGCGCCGGCAACGGTGATACGGTCGGAGGAAAAACTGCCTGACACGCCCACGCAATCCAAATCTACCGCTCGTTTCCGCCGGTCGCCGGTGGAGTCGAACAAAATCAAGGGTACCATGGTTGCGGAGTTCCCCCAACGGCTGGTGATCCAGTATGCCAAGAAGGGCTACCGGGATCCGTTCGAAACGCTCATTAATGAGGCCCGGGTCTTTGACTCGCCGATGGCCGAGCGCATTCCGAACGTCGATGGTCTGAAGCTGGTCGGCGTTATCGCGTCGACTGGAGATGAGAATTCAGCTCTCTTCGAGGACAGTGATAGTTATAGCTACATCCTTCGTGCCGGCGATAAGGTCCGCAGAGGATACGTTCTGAGAGTGGAACAAGATCGCGTTTTCTTCCAGATATTTGAGTATGGGTGGAGCCGCACGGTCGCCCTCAATATAGAAGATTAGGAAAGGCAGGAGTGAGATGATATTGCAGAAGAACCACAAACCACTCGTTTTAATCGGCCTGGGGCTGATTATTCTGATGTGCGGTGCTGCTCTGAGTGCCGCCAGTGCCGATGACCCGGGAAAACCGATTGAGAATTTGCAGTTCCAGTCGGCTGACATTCGCTCGGTCTTGACTTTTCTGGCCGACTACGGTCAGGTCAACGTTGTCATCGCGCCGGAAGTAGAAGGTACGGTGACAATCAAGTTGCACGATGTGATGTGGCGCCAAGCCATGGACATCATCGGCAACACCTACGGTTTGGCCGTGGTGGGCGAGAACGATGGCGGCTACATTCGTGTACTGCCCATGAAGGAGCATCGCGAAGAGCTCACCGCTAAGGAAGAGCATGCCTCCAAGCAACGCAAGCTTGTGGCCCTGGATACGAAGATCGTCAAAGTCTCCAATTCCACCTCGGACGCCATAGTGTTAGCTGTCCAGTCGCTGCTCACCGAGCGCGGCAAGGTCACCAGTGACGCCCGCTCCAATTCGATCATCATCCAGGAAGTGCCGGGCAACATGCCGCCACTTATGGACTATATCGCAGAGCTGGATCGTCCCGCGCGCCAGATTAAGATTTCCGCCCAGCTGCTGGAGATCTATGCCGATGACCTCGAAGAGTACGGAATTGATTGGTCGGTGGGCGGTGCCTACACGACCGAAGACGGTGGTAGGAGCTACGAGCAACAGGCCGATGTCAATGCCGACGGCGTCAGCCAGGCCGCCGCTTCCTATTCCATTACGGCTTTCCAACGTGGATACGATATAAGTGCGATTGTCAAGGCTTTGGTGTCTGAGGGCAAGGGCAAGATCCTGGCTCACCCCGAGATTACCACAATTGACAATCATGAGGCGAAGATTCAGATGGGTGCCAAGGTACCGATCAAGCAGTTCGATGATGCCGGTAACTTAGTCATCAAGTTTGAGGAGGTCGGAACGATCCTGACTGTCACGCCGCACATCACGGCCGAGAACCAGATCCTAATGGCTCTGAGTCCGGAACGTTCGACCTATCAGTACGATCCCAATGGCATCATCATCAATACGAGCAACGCCCAGACCAACGTGATTGTGGCCAATGGCCAGACAGCGGTTATCGGCGGCTTGACTACCGAGGACGAGGACAACGGCGAATACGGCGTACCGATATTGAAAGATATCCCGATTATCGGAGCGCTGTTCCGCTTCACGCGCAAGGAAACCAGCAACCGTGATCTGGTCATATTCGTCACCCCAACTATTGTAGAAGACGACCTGGCCATGGGTGGTTGAGCTGATAACAATGTCACAGAAATTTGATTCAAGAAACTTAGGTAGGAAGAACATGTATAGAAAGAACAATATATCCTTCCTGACTTTGCTGGTCATCGTGACAGTTGGAGCGGCCCTGCTGCTGGGCGGTTGCGAGTCCAAGTCAGTGAAAGATGGTGTCTCGAGTGGAAACGCGGCGATAAACATCACCGTCAGTCCGACGGCTCTCGATTACACCGAAACAACAGTTATCGAGGCCACCGTTACGTCGGGTGGGGCGATTGTCGAGGGTCAAGATGTAACCTTCACCGTTTCGCCGACCGGCGCTGGCTATTTCACGCCGACGACGGTTGAGACGGACGTTTTGGGTGTGGCCGCGACGGTGTTCAATCCTTATCACTCCGGTTCGTTCACGATTAACGCCTCGGCGGTTTTCTCGGACGGCAACGTCGTGCAATCGGCCAGCGTTGAAGTCACCGAAACGTGGCAAGCGGCCGAAGGTAGTATCGACATCCAACTAGGCCAAAACCTGCTTCTGGCGAACGGATCAGACAGTACTATGGTTCTGATCACGGTCCGCGATGCCGTCGGGCAGCGCGTGCCGGATTCGACTCTCCTGTTGTTGGTGGCTGGCGAGCAGTTCGTCGACTACGACAGCAATGGCTTCTGGTCTGACGGCCGCGATTGGCTGAGCCACGATGCCAACAACAACGGCATTTGGGATCCCATGGGTATCGTTCCGTCTTACGCCATCACCGAGGGTGGTTTGGGTCAGGCTCAAATCAGATACATTTCCGGACAGTATGCCGGTACCGCCTGGCTGAAGGTCACCGTCGCTGATGGCAACATCGGTGGTCAAGCCGAAGTGCCGATCCAGCTGGCGGCCGATCCGCACGTCAACTCAATCTACCTTTCCTCTGACTCGATAAATCTTGCCGTGAAACAGACCGGCGGTATTGAGATCGCGCTCCTGCGCGCTTACGCCTATGACGTGAATGGCAACACCGTGCCCGAAGGGATTCCGGTGTCGTTCATCATCACGGATGGTCCGGGCGGCGGCGAGCATCTCGACAAGGAGGGCTACGGACCGTATGTGACCATGACAAACAACCAGGGCATGGCGGCCATGTCGGTTCATGCCGGTACCGTTTCCGGTACGATCCGGATCAGGGCTTATTCTGATTCGATTCTGTCCAACGCCACGCAGGTAATGGTGTCCGCTGGTCCTCCGGCCTATATCACTGTCGCGGCTGAGGAGTGCAATGTGGACTACTGGGACAATGTCGCCTCAGTGAACGGCGTCGTGGCTGTGGTTTCGGACATCTACCTCAATCCGGTCACCGACTCCACGGCGGTATACTTCTGGACTGACGAAGGTACCATGAAATCCCACCAGGAAACGACCCACGACCTGGAAGGCATCGTGTCCACGAAATGGTTCGCGGGGAACAACGTACCGACCGCCGATGGGCGGGTTTGGATCTATGCCGAGACCTCTGGCGGAAACGTCGTGGACTCAAGTATGTTCTTCAATACGCACTATCCTGACACTCTGATTGTTAGCGGTGTTCCGGCCAGTATCCCAGCCGATGGCAATACCAAGTACTACGCCTGGGTCCTCGGTTTGGATCTCAATGGCAATCCGGTCATTGGCGGTACGCGCGTCAGCGCCGAGGCCAATTTCCTTCTGGCCGCCGGTGCAGTCTTGCAGAACGGCTGTTACTCGGCGACCGATCGGGTCGAAATCAAGTCCAAGACCCTGCCCATGGACTATTCGCTGACGGGCGCCAACGACGACGGCATCGGTTTTGTTGACTATGTCACCTACTGGCATCCAGCTGGCGCGGTATCGTCATTTCCAGTGCAGATGACAACCTCAACGGCCCATGCCGCTAGTTCATCCGTAAAGACGATCGGGTCAGTGGCCGGCGGCGCCACCGCCTACTTCACTGCGACGATCGTAGATCGTTTTGGCAACCCGTTGGGCGACCATACGCTCAATATCACTCCGCCGTCGGGCTCGGCTTCACCGTCATCGGTGGAGACCAACGCTTACGGTGAGGCCTACTTCTCGTGGGTGACGCCCGTTGCGGCCGGTACGTACGTGATTTCGGTGCAGGATACTGATCCTCGGGGCGGCATCGTGTTGTCTGTCCAGGTGACCATCTCCGACTAATCGCCAACGTTTTCAATTGACTATCAAGCCGCCGGGTTCTGCCCGGCGGCTTTTCTTATGACAGGCGACCAAGAGCCACACTGCTCCCAGTTTTTCCTTTGTTCGCCACGCCGCAGGATTCATATTGGATCATGTTGGTGCCACAAGAAGATAGCTTTGCCAGACATAAGAGCGTATTCGAGGCTTTCGCCTTAAGGGTTGCGCAATGGCCCCATAGAACGGCTCTTGTGGGCGATGGGGGACGCGGTCGCGCTTTCACCTACGAGGAGTTGCTGTCGCTGGCCCAAGATCTGGCCGGTGGACTCATTCGACGCGGTTGGATTGACAGCCTGGGAGTGGGCTTGCTTTCCGAGAACCGTCCGGAGTGGCCCCTGGCTTATCTCGCCATACTGGCTGCCGGCGGGACCGTCGTGCCACTCGATGCCAATCTCACCGAACATGAAATCGAACACATCATCTCACATGCCGGTCTGCAATCAGTCTTCGGTTCGAAGAAGTTCACTGCCTTTCTGAGAAGCCGGGAGCCAGATATCAACGTCATTTCCCTCGAAGATGACGACGAAGACAGTTGGCGTCACCTGCTCGATGGCAGTCACTACCCGGCAGCAGGCAAACCGAATGAAGTAGCCGTGCTGATCTACACCTCAGGCACCACAGGTGATCCAAAGGCGGTCGAGCTGACGCACACCAATTTGTTGGCAAATCTGGAGGGGATACGGCAGGCGATTCCGTTTGGCCCTGACGAAGTGTTTCTGTCCGTGTTGCCTCTGCACCATACGTTCGAGGCCACAGCCGGCTTCTTGACACCCCTGCTGGCTGGACTGAGAATTGTCTACGCCAGAGCCCTGAAATCAAGTGTCCTCCTCGAGGATATCGAGCAAAACCGAGCGACCGTGCTCATTGCGGTGCCCCTACTATTTGAGAAGATGTGTTCGACGTTTCATCGTAAGATAGCAGCGGCTCCATGGCATCGTCGTCTGCTCGTTCGGTGCTTGCTGGGCTTGTCGACTCTGGGCTGGAAGCGCGGCCATTGTTGGGGAAAGCCCCTTCTGAGGGGCCTGCGCCGAAAGGCCGGATTGGACTCGCTCGAGTTGATGGTCAGCGGCGGCGCGCCCCTGCCAGAGTCCATCTTCTGCTACTTCAATGCCTTGGGCTTTGACTTCATTCAGGGTTACGGTTTGACCGAGACTTCGCCGGTCGTTTCCGTGAATCGAAGGGGCGACAACGCAGGTGGTTCGGTGGGGAAGCCGCTTGTCAATGTTCAGGTCAGAATCGATCAACCAGGCGAGTCCGGTATAGGGGAGATTCTAGTCCGAGGCGACAATGTCACGCGAGGATACCGGAACAACGAGGTCCAGACCAAAGAACTGGTGCGGGACGGCTGGTTGCATACGGGTGATTTGGGTCGGCTCCATGATGACCGTCTCTGGATAACCGGCCGCGCCAAAAACCTGATCGTCTCCGCAGCGGGAAAGAACATTTATCCCGAGGAATTGGAAGAGCATCTGTGTGCCTATGATCTGGTGGCCGAGGCGGTCGTATTTGGGCGGGCGAAGGAGAATCGCCAGGGGGAGGAAGTCCATGCGCTGATTGTCCCTGACCTTGATGTTGCTCGAGAGTCCCAGGTGTGGACGGACTCCGTCGCCGAAGACCCGCAGAAGTTGCATGATCTGGTGGCCCCGGTGGTGAAGCTGGTGAATGATCGAGTGGCCGGCTACAAGAGGATCGTTCGTTTCACCGTTCAGCTGACTGAGCTGGAAAAGACCTCCACCAAGAAGATCAAACGTTTTGTCTATTCATGTGCGCCTGACCGATCGGAGTGAGACAGAAAAGTGGCCATCACAGAAACGCGTAGTCATCGTCTTGCCATCCATTTGGCGGGGGAGTAGAAGACATGAAGTTCAAGCCAATCGAGCGAAGGGGGGAGAAGCTACGCCTCCTTTCTCAGACCAAGCTTCCCCTGGATGTCGTCTACGTTGACTATGACAACCATCGTGACATAATCGGAGCAATCAAGCGCCTTGATGTGCGCGGAGCTCCGGCGATCGGAATTGCGGCCGCCTATGGCCTGGCTGTCGCCGCCAGCAACGCAGGGCGCTCTGATCTTGAATTCATCGGGAGCGTGGCTGAAGAGATGAAAGCGGCCCGTCCTACGGCCATCAACTTGTCCTGGGCCGTTGACCGGGTTATGGCCAGGCTGAGCCGGGAAGGTCGGACAGATCACGCCGACGGCCTTGCGCTGCTATGGTCGGAGGCTGAAGCAATACACGATGAAGATCGCGTAATGTGTGACAAAATAGGTGAGTACGGCGCCACTCTTATCGCTGATGGCGACGCTATCCTGACGCACTGCAACGCCGGCGCCTTGGCGACCGGGGGCACTGGTACAGCTCTGGCCGTCATACATGCCTGTCAGAAGGCGGGCAAGAACGTGGCTGTCTTCGCTGATGAAACCCGGCCGCTATTGCAGGGTGCCCGACTTACTGCCTGGGAACTGGTCCAGGAGGGTATCAATGTCACATTAATATGCGACAACATGGCTGGACTGCTCATGCAGCAGGGGAAGATTCAGCGGGTGATTGTCGGGACCGATAGAATTGCCGCGAATGGTGACGTGGCCAACAAGATCGGGACTTACTCCGTTGCTGTTTTGGCCGCTCATCATAGTCTGCCATTCTACGTCGCAGCGCCGATGTCTACTTTCGATCCCAAAACGCCTAACGGCGAGAGCATACCTATTGAGCAGCGGGCCGCCGAGGAAATCACCGAAGGGTTTGGTCGCCGAACCGCCCCGCCCGGTGTCGCGGTTTGCAACCCGGCTTTCGATGTGACTCCCCGAGAGCTCGTCACGGCTTACATAACTGACGAAGGGATCAAGCCCGGCGGCCGCTCCTGAGCGAGGGCATCTCCTATAATGAATAGTCGTCAGAGACAGGCCTTGGGGGCAGCCAACTGCGATCTCTTCGCCGCCGTTCCGGAGAATCTCAATCGGCCGCCGATGCCTATAATCGCGGAGCAACTGCCCAGCGCAACGGAACTGCAGGCGATGTTTGATCTATATAACAGCCTTCACTTTGACGATCAGCTACCCCGGGCCCGAGTGGAGTATTCGAGGCGGATGGAGCACACTGCAGGCCTATGCATTCCAGCTCGCCTACTGATAAGGATCGGGTGGAAGTATCACACTCTCTTTCCGGACGAAGTGGTGGATACGCTGAAGCACGAAATGATCCACCTGAAGCACCGCCATCATGACCGGGCCTTCCGGGTCGAGGCGGCGCGCTTGAATGTGTCTCTGAAAGCGCGCAGCGATCCTCGGTTGCAGCGCCCCGCCCGCTACGTCTATAGATGTCCTGGCTGCGGGGCCAATTTCCGACGTCAGAAACGACTGATTATGGCCTCGTGCGGGAAATGCAGTGTGGGCGGGAGATTCGACGAGCGTTTCAAGTTGATTCTGAGTGACAGCGCCCGACGCCGGGAGCAACTTTCTTGAGCGAGGTGGGCGTGAGGTGTGGCAAAGCTTTGTCGGTTTAGAGATTAAGGGAAGGTGGGAGGGGTCGATAGAGTCTACGGGGTCGAGTATGCCAAACCACACCTTTTTTTTAATTTGCGGTTGACAAACCATTGCATTGGTGTATTTTCAGGGTCTGTCTGAATCTTGGATTGTGTCCGAATTGGTTAGATTAGGAATAGCGAATGAAAACGTTTATGCCGAGCCCGGATTCGAATAACCGCAAGTGGTGGTTGGTTGATCTGGATGACGCTGTTCTTGGCCGCACTGCGGTTCGAGTTGCCACGATACTGCGCGGCAAGCACACGCCGCTGTACACGCCACATCTTGACATGGGTGACCATGTGGTAGTGGTCAACGCCAAGAAAGTCCGCCTTACCGGCACCAACAAGCCGTTGCAGTTGGCCTACTATCGGTATTCGGGTTATCCCGGCGGATTGAAGAAGACCACCTTCGAGCGCTTGATTGAGAAGAAGCCCGAAGATGTCTTTCGCCATGCCGTGCGGCGCATGCTGCCCAAGAATCGTCTGGGGCGCAAGTTGATCAAGAAGCTGCACATATACGCCGGAGCGGAACATCCGCACAAGGCTCAGAGACCAGAATGTTTGAAGTAATGATTGGATAGAGCTGAGGTTTATGGACAAGTCAAGTTTTGGGGCAACTGGTCGGCGCAAACGAGCCGTGGCCAGAGTCACCCTCACCGATGGTAAGGGTGAGTTCAAGGTCAACGGTCGTAGACTGACTGACTACTTGCTGCGCGATACATTGATCTCGCATGCTCGCGAGCCGCTGTTGGTGGCTGAGGCCGCCGAGCGTTTCGACGTTCGTTGCAGCACCAGCGGTGGTGGTGTGGCGGGTCAGGCCGGAGCGATTCGCCTCGCGCTGGCCCGGGCATTGGTTCTGATGAACCCCGATCTTCGTGTCGACATGCGTCGTCAGGGCATGATGACTCGTGATGCGCGAGAAGTCGAGCGCAAAAAATACGGTCAGCCTAAGGCCCGCAAACGGTTCCAGTTCTCCAAGCGTTAATTGGACCGACTATCCTCGTTGCGGCGAGGAAATAAGCAATCCCGACCGACCTGTCCGGGGGTCCCTTTCTGGGCCCGGACAGGAGTGACGCCGGGGTGAAGTGTTAACCACAACTGAAGGTTCCTGCATGATCTCACCAGAAGTAAAAGAGCTGCTAGAGGCAGGGGTACACTTCGGGCACCAGACCCGTCGTTGGAATCCCAAGATGAAGCCGTTTATTTTCACGGCTCGCAATGGTATCTACATCATTGACCTGCAGAAGACGGTCAACGCCATCCATGCAGCTACGGCTAAGGTTTCTGAAGTCGTCAGCCGGGGCAAATCGATCCTGATGGTTGGCACCAAGAAGCAAGCTCGCGAAGTCATAAACGAAGAAGCGGCCCGCTGCGGCGCTTTCTATGTGACCGAGCGCTGGCTGGGCGGCATGTTGACTAACTTTAACACCATCAAGAACTCGATCAAGAAGCTCAAAGACATTGAGCAAATGCATCAAGATGGCCGGATCGAGAAGTTCAAAAAGAAAGAGCGCATTAAGATCGAGCGCGATGCCGAAAAGCTCGAGAAGGTCCTCGGGGGCATCAAAGATATGAACTTCCTGCCAGGGTTGATGATTGTCGTCGATGCTCGTAAGGAACAGATCGCGGTCGCGGAAGCCTCCAAGCTGGGGATTCCGATTATTGGCTTGATTGATACCAATGCTGATCCGGATCCGATCGATTTTCCGATCGCCGGCAATGACGATGCGATCAAGTCAGTGCGGGTCATTGTCCGCCGTCTGACTACTGCCGTTCTCGATGCCCGGAACAAAGTGAGCCAGGCCGAGATGGAAGCAGCCAATGAAGGAGATCGTGCCGTGGCTCCGAAGACCTACATTTCGGAGGATTCCGGGGACGATGCCCCTCCCGCCAAACCGCCAGTTGACAACAATCGCGAGCAAAAGGGTTAAGATAGATGTCAATTTCTGCATCAATGGTCAAGGATCTCCGAGAGAAAACCGGCGCAGGTATGATGGCCTGCAAAAAGGCTCTTACGGAGACCGACGGCAACTTCGATGAGGCCGTGAAGATCCTCCGTGAAACAGGTATTGCCAAAGCTGCCTCGCGCGAAGGGCGCGCCACAGCCGAAGGCATCATCACCTCGTATATTCACGCGGGCGACAAGCTCGGCGTTATGCTTGAAGTCAACTGTGAGACCGATTTTGTGGCACGCACCGACTTGTTCCAGGGTTTCTGTCGTGATATCGCCATGCACGTGGCCGCCATCAACCCGCTCTTTGTGAATCGGGAAGATGTCGATCAGGAGTTGGTCAAGAGCGAGGGCGATATCTTCCGTCAACAGGCCATTAACGATGGCAAGCCGGAGAAGATCGTCGACAAGATCGTCGAAGGACGGGTTGAAAAGTATCTGGCCGAGATAGTCTTGCTTGAGCAGCCCTTTGTCAAGGACAATGACAAGACCGTTGGCGAGTACGCCAAAGAGACGGCCGCAGCGCTGGGTGAGAATCTGAAGATCAAACGTTTCGCCCGCTTCCGTTTGGGTGAGTGACGATGGACGCCGAGGATAACCCTCCTAGTATCAAGAGAGTGCTGATCAAGATATCCGGCGAAGCCCTCATGGGCGCTGGCTCGTTCGGTATTCACTCTGAAACTGTCCTGCAAATATGTCGTGATATCCATGAGGTAAGACTCATGGGTTTCGAAATCGGAATTGTCGTTGGGGGTGGCAATATCTTTCGTGGTCTGGCCGCTTCAGAGCGGGGCATGGACCGCGTTACCGCCGATCATATGGGGATGCTGGCCACGGTCATCAACTCGCTGGCCATGATGGACATGCTGGAGCAGATGGGGTCGAAGACGCGTGTGATGTCGGCCATATCGATGGAATCCATGACCGAGCCGTATATTCGTCGCCGGGCTATCAGGCACCTCGAAAAGGGCCGCCTGGTCATCTTCGCCGCCGGCACGGGAAGCCCGTTTTTCTCGACCGACACGGCCGCATCCTTGCGGGCGATGGAGGTCAATGCCGAACTACTTATCAAAGCAACCAACGTTGACGGCGTTTACTCGGCTGATCCGAAAACTGATCAGAATGCCGAGTTCTACCCGGAGTTGACTTATCGCGAGGTTCTGACACGAGAACTCAAGGTGATTGATGCCACCGCCATCTCGCTTCTTATGGAAAACAAGATCCCCCTCAAAGTGATCGCTCTGTCCGAACCGGGAAACCTGAAACGGGCAATAATGGGCCATCCGGTGGGAACTTTGATATCATAGTCAGTGTGAGAAGGATGATTCAAGACTGGAGGAGCTGATATGCTGGATCAAATTTATGTGGATACAAAAGACCGTATGAGCAAGACCATTGAAGCGGTATCTCGAGATTTCGGCGGCGTCCGGACTGGCAAGGCCTCTGTACACCTGCTTGACGGCATCAAGGTCGTGGCTTACGGCAGCAAAGTGCCTGTCAACCAGCTTGGCACTGTTTCGACACCGGAACCAAGACTCTTAATCGTCCAGGCCTATGACAAGACCACGGTTGTGGATATTGTCAAGGCCATTCAGGTTGCTGATCTTGGGCTGAATCCGGTGGTGGATGGGATGACGATCAGGATACCGGTCCCGGCCCTCAATGAAGAGCGGCGCAAGGACCTGGTTAAACGATGTAAGACTATCGCTGAGGATGGCCGGGTGGCAGTTCGCAATGTTCGGCGCGACGCCAACGAGCAGATAAAGAAAGCCCAGAAAGCCAAAGATATCTCCGAGGACCAGGAGAAAGACGGACTGGCCGAAGTTCAGAAGTGTACTGACGAATCCATCAAGCAGATCGATGATCTTCTGGCCAAGAAGGAAACCGACGTCATGGAGGTTTAGTCGCTTCGGCTGATTTTTGGCTGCCTAATGGCTCAAATAGAAAAACGGCCCCGATTGAAAAATCGGGGCCGTATCTTTTGGACCAGAGCTCGACTGATGGAAGTACGATCAGGCGGTAGGGCCGCCATCGATGTACATCTTGAGGTAGCGGTTCTGGACCTGAATGTCCTTCATCTGCATCTTGACCACGTCACCTTGCGATACCAATCCGACCATCTTGTCTTTTTCGACAATCGGAATATGCCGGATACGGTTCTCCGTCATAATGCCGGCGATGTAGTCGATGTCGTCATCCGCGAGACCGACGATGAGTTCGGCTGTCATGATGTCACTGACGGCGGCGGCTGTGAAGTGGTTCTGATCGCGGTGGGCCAAGCGGAAAATATCCTTATCGCTGAGAATACCGACCAGCTTGTCTGTCGTATCGACGATCGGCAGGCAACTGATCTTGTTGCCGATAAGCAGGTTCATGGCGTCCAGGACAGTCGTCTCTGGTGTTGCGGTGATGATATCTCGTGGCTTGGAATCAAGTATGTCCCTAACTAGCATGCTTCGTTCTCCGTTATCGAGTTCGCAGTTATTCCCACGGGGCAGAGGTACTGGGCCTATTGGTGTTGGGTCCCTTCCATGTACAGCTGCAGGTAACGGTTCTCAATGTCCATGTGGCGGCGCTGGACTTCCACTACGTCGCTGCGTGAAATCAGACCGATCATGCGCTTTTCTTCCATTATCGGTATGTAGCGAATCGAGTTCTTTCTCATCAGGCCGCCGATATAGTCAATGTCATCGTCAGGCAGGCCCACAATAAGGTCAGATACCATTAGATCTTCAACCTTCAGGTCTTTGAACCCGGTATGATCTTTATGGATCGCCCGAAAAATGTCTTTGTCATCCACTATTCCCAGCAGTTTACCCCTGCTGTCGATCACCGGGAGACAGCGCACGCCTCTGTTGATCATCAGATCCATCGCTTGCAGTGTCCCCGTACCGGGTTCAACAGCGATCACCTCGTTGGTTTTCTTCTTAAGGCGTTCTTTTACTAGCATATATTGATCCTTCCTTTGCGTTCTTGCCCCGGATGTGCCGCCCCCTTCTGAGTTCCTCTGTGCTTCCCGTGTTTGAGAATGTTGATGCCGGGGACAAGAGGTTCCTTGGCATCTACTACCAATATACATATATTCACACTGCAATGTCAACGAGAAATTACAAGACAATATGGACGTGGCTATCTGCCATTGGCGTGTTGCTGGGCGGCCTTCTGGCGGCCGCACAGGACGATCCGGTAGTGATTGACCCGGTTCTGGACTTCTACACGGCGCGGTCCCGGGCGACTTTCGAGAGTCGCGACCCTGTCAATCACGGGCTCAGCTTTTCGCTGGAGACATTCTCGCTGTACAAAGATCTCGACAACGAAGGCCGAATCAAGTCGGTTGATTCGGCGCGCGGCACGTACTTTTTCAGCTTCGGCACCCTCGATTCCCAAAAGGTCGATAGGGTGGAGTCTGATCGCCTGAAAGAGATCGATCTGCTGGTTCCCAATGTTTTTGCGCAGGCCTCCGAGTTCTTCTTCTTTCCCAATGACACCGGTGGCGCGGAAATGGCCCTCGGATTCGATCACGACGTGTCTGTATCGACATTGCCGGTGGGGCTGGCGATTGTGGATCGCGACCGATATCTGCTCAGGTGGTTGTATCTCTTTTATCCGGAGTATCGCGACTTCGAGAGGTTTTCACGATCATACCGCCTGGTCGAGCGGGATGGTTATGTCTTTCCCGACTCGATCTGGGAAGTTGGAGCCCGGCGGGGCGTATTCTCTTTGGAGTACTATAGGCTGGAAACGGCCGTTACCAATATCACCATCTACCGCTGAAGCGAGCTGATCTAAACACTTGCCACACTCGGCGACCGTTTGTAAATTGCCGAGCTATGACCGACGAAAACACCGATCTCATCCAACGAATCAAAGCGCGTCCCGAGCGCATGCCCGCGCATATCGCCATTATTATGGATGGCAACGGGCGGTGGGCGGCGGCGCGCAACAAGCCGCGTACTTTTGGCCACGAAGCGGGCGTGAAGGCGGTCAAGAAGGTTGTCAGGGCAGCTGGCGAGATAGGGATCAAGTACCTCACGCTCTACACTTTTTCAGTCGAGAACTGGAGTCGTCCGGCGGACGAAGTGGCAGCGCTGATGTCGCTTTTGACCCGCACGACCCTCAAAGAGACCCAGGAGTTGATGGACTCCGACGTGAAGCTCATCACGACCGGTCGTATATCCGGGCTATCGGCCGGGCGACGAAAGGTCCTGAAGGATGCTGTCGAGCAGACCAGCGGCAATCGTGGCCTGGTGCTGAATCTGGCTCTCAACTACGGCGGACGCACCGAAATCCTCGATGCTGTCAAGGCTATCTCGAATTCGGTCAAAGCCGGGATCATCGACCCTCATGATATCGACGAAGAACTGTTTTCGGGTTTTCTTTACACGGCCGACCTGCCCGACCCTGACTTGTTGATCAGAACTTCAGGCGAACGGCGTATCTCGAATTTTCTACTGTGGCAAACCAGCTACACCGAGCTGCACATTATAGATACTCTCTGGCCCGATTTTGGCCGCGAGGAGCTGTTTGAGGCGATCCTCGACTACCAGAAGCGAGATCGTCGTTTTGGGCGCCTGAGCGAGGAGGGCTCATGAGCAAGAATCTCATCCAACGCATCGCAGTGGCAGTGGTCGCGATTCCAACCATTCTTTGGATCAGTTACCAGGGCGGTTTGTGGCTAGCTGGGATGGTAACGCTGTTCGCACTTGTGGGCATTGTCGAGTTCCTGTTGGGGGAGGGGATCCGTCCGAAGGAGTTCCTTTTCTGGTTGGCCTTGTGCTCAGTGCTCGCAATTGTGTCCGGTAGCACAACTCTTGCCGGTACTCTTGCGAGATCAACTTACTTATTTGAGACGTTGGGACTCGGGGTCTTTGGCTTCAGGGTATTCTTCTCTTCGCTTGGCGTCGTTAATTTCTTTCTCATATCGGCCATGGTCTTGGCGATTGGAAGAGAAGAGCCTGCGGCACTATTTGAGAGGCATGCCCGCGCGTTCTGGGGAGTTTTCTATGTCGGTACTCTCTATCCGGTCGTTTTCAGCATTAGCGAACTCGGCGTTCGGAGCCTCAGTATTAGTGGTGGCGATCTGCTGCTCTTTCTTTTTGCGTTGCTCTGGGTGGGGGACACGGCGGCAATGTTTGGGGGGAAGGCAACCGGCACAATCAAACTCGCTCCAACTGTATCGCCCAACAAGACAGTCGAGGGTTTTGTGTGCGGGATCGTCGGCGCGATAGTGATCGGTGTCATCATGTATTATTGGAAGCTATCGGATCTCGGCATGGTCCATGTCTTGGTTCTATCAATCGGTTGCTCGGTTTTCGGTCAATTGGGGGATCTGGTTGAGTCGATGTGGAAGCGTTCGCGTGGCATCAAAGACTCTTCGGCACTGATACCGGGACACGGGGGAGTGCTGGACCGCTTTGATTCATTGCTCTTTGCGGCACCCTTCATGTATGCATATCTGATGTTCGTAATGTAGCCGACAAGACTAACTCCGATGGCGGCACCTGCGACTTATGTGGAAAGCTATCGATTACATTTTCGCCGCGCGACCGCTTCTGCATCTGCCGGTCTGGTCAGTGTACCTGGTCGTTCGCGGCCCATCACAATTGTCCCTCTCTGATCTGCTCATCTTGTCAGGACTCTCAGCGATTGTCGCCGGAGCCTACTACATTAATCAGATCTTCGACGAAGAAACTGATCGCATCAACGATAAGCTCGGTTTTCTTCAGAAAGGCCTCACAAGCAGGCGGGGTTTCTTGCTGCTGTTTCTTTTGACTTCAGTAGCGGGGTTGACAGCCGTCACTATCGCCTCGCCGCGCCTTCTGATCCTCGTCGGGTTGCAGTTCCTACTGGGCTTGGCCTATTCCGTCTCGCTGCTCAGATTCAAAGATCGTCCGTGGTTAGGATTGCTGACCAATGCTTGCTGCTACGGTCTGCTGGTGCCAGCGATCGCACTTGCATCCCAAACGCCCGATCTCAGTTTGATGGCCTGTTTGACGCATCCCCAGGCGCTCTATTTCCTTCTGGCCGTGGCGGCAATCCATATCATGACGACTCTGCCCGACCGTGAAGGTGATGCTGCTTCGGGCAAAAAGACTGTCGCTGTAATACTCTCACCCGGTACATGCCGCTTGCTCGCGGGGGTGCTGCTACTCGGCGCAACTGTCTTGGCGTTCTCGGCGCAACTGATAATTCTGGCGATAGTGGCATTGACTGGCGCTGGAGCCGTGATCGTTAGCTACTTCGTCAGAAGAGACAAGCTGGACCTGTTGGCCGCGAAACTCCCCTTGCTGCTACTGACTGTTATGGCTGGCTGGATGCATCCGTATTACGCCGCATTTGTTGTTGCTCTGATTTTGGCAACCCGGGTATACTATCGGAAGAGGTTCGGGATAACCTACCCGAAATTGGCATGATGCGAACATTCACAACTCTGCTCTTGCTGGCTCTGATCATGGTCGGCTGCACACCCCATCCGCGCTATCGAACTGGATCGGTGGAGCGCGAAGTCAGCCGGACAACCGACGCTAGCGGCTACTCGACTAACGATTATCTCCGGCTGGGAGGGATTCTGCGGGGCTATCTGGGCAAGCCGTATGCGGGCCGTTCACGGTATGAAAAGGGCGTCGATTGCTCCCTGTTTCTGCAGGAAGTCTTCAAGAAATTCGACGGTCGGGTATTGCCTCGGACCGTGGCGGAGCAGCTCCAGCAGGGAACCGACATCCGTCGCCAGCGTTTGTATCTCGGCGATCTTGTCTTCTTCAAGACCGATCAGAAGCCTGTCTCGCATGTTGGCATCTATCTCGATGGTGGTCGATTCATGCACGCTTCAACGTCCAGCGGCGTGATCATTTCCTCCCTGAAGGAAGAGTACTACGCCAAGCGCTATGTCAGTTCTCGCAGGATTCTTAAGAAGGCGACCCCCGGCACATCCCGATGAAACCGTCCAACCGCACGCTGAGTGAGAAGATCAAGAACCTGCCCACGCTACCCGGCGTGTATCTGTTCAAGGACTCCAGCGGCAAGATCATCTATATCGGCAAAGCCAAAGTATTGCGCAATCGCGTACGTTCCTATTTCCAC
>CAZHDS010000045.1:8349-19173 GCA_964531495.1 uncultured Ignavibacteriales bacterium | reverse complement strand
CTCGACTCTGGCCCGCGTCGTTAATATCGATGCCTTCGATTCCACGGGGCAACGCAGCGGCACTCTGGTGGGCGACTCCGCCGTGATTCGTGAGAACGATGGTCGTATGGATGTTTTCGGACATGTCGTTTTCACGGCCGAAGACGGAACGCGCTTGGAGACTGAGTATCTTCTTTGGAATCCCGAGACCAACGAGATCGAAACCGATGCCTTTGTCCGCATAACTCGCGACAAAGATTGGGCCACAGGTTGGATCTTCCGCGCCGATCAAGACATGAAACGCTGGCGCATTCTCAAGGACTTCAAGGGTACGTTCTTCGGAGCCCCCGAGAAACCGCTACCGCGCTAACTCGCCGTCCTCTAATTCCCCGATCGAATTTCTCTAATAGCCCGGTTGTGCTCTGCATTGGTGCGTGTGAAGCGATGTCCCCCCCGATTGTCCGCCACAAAGAACAGATAATCGGTTTCGGCTGGAGCATGCGCGGCCCGAATCGCGGCCAGGCCGGGCGAGTTGATCGGCGTGGGCGGAAGACCCTTGTGCATGTAAGTGTTAAATGGGGAGTCCTTCTTAAGATCATTGCGGTACAATGGTCGATCGAGTCCACCCAGACCGTAGATCACGGTCGGGTCGGCATCGAGCCGCATGTCGCGTCGCAGACGGTTGGAGTAGACTGACGCCACAATCACCCGTTCGGAATCGATCTTGGTCTCGGACTCCACTATTGAGGCGAGGATGACGCAGCGGAAACGATCATCGTCGCTCAGCCCTGGAGGCCAGAGCGATTCGGTCTGGGTGCGATACATGTAGATCATTCTGCTGGCGGCGTCACGGGCCGTCGTTCCCCAGGGAAGGAAGTAAGTCTCCGGAAACAGAAATCCCTCAAGGCAAGGCACATTCAGGTCAGCCAGAAGAGTACTGTCGCGATTCATACTGACAAACGTAGCCGAGTCAAAATCAAGACTGTCGGCGAGGATGGCGGCGATCCGCCAAATCGGAGCCCCTTCCGGTATAGTCACCCTGATGCGATCAAAGTCAGCTCTTTGCAGCCGATCAAGTACCGAGCGGCACGAGTTGCGGCCGGTGAAGGTATATTTGCCTGGCGTCAGGTGGCGATCGATCCCTTTCAGGCGAGCTGGATATTTGAGTAGCAAGCGCGAATCCACGACGCCCATCGATATAAGCCTCTGGGCGATAGATTCGAACGAATCACCCGGTTTGACAATGATAGACTTATGAGTTTGCCCGAGATCAATCGTGCTGAAATACGAATAAGCCGCCCACGATCCTACAATTGCGATCAGCCCAAACGCCAGGATAGAGTAGGAAGCTGTTCTTCCCAGTCGGCCGATACGGCCCCGCAGAATATCCTTCATCACCATGCTCATCCCGACAATTGTGAAGAAGACCAGAACGAGTCCATACCAAAGATACTCCCACCAGCTGGGGCCAGGCCTGTCATTAGTTCTGTTCATCCAGATATCGCTGCAGTATTATTACCGCCGCCAGACGGTCGATTCGTCTCTTATCCTGACCGACTTTCTTGCCGTGGGCATGGATTATGCCAGCGGCTTCGACCGAGGAGTATCTTTCATCCACAAGGTGGATAGGACCGTCGAAAATCAAACGCAGCTTGTCCACGAAACGATCGATTGTGAGGCACTTGTCGCTCTTGTCGCCCGAGGCGAGCAAGGGATAGCCGATAACCAGACCGACCGGCTGATACTCATCGATCAAGCCTTGTAGTCTCTCTAACGCTTGCTTCTGGGAGCGCACTTCGAGCGTGGTCAACGCGAAGGAAATTGTGCCCATCGAGTCGCATTTAGCGATACCGATCCGGCGCTCTCCATAATCAATCCCCAGGAGGGTCTTGTTTTCGATCTCTGTCACGGGCAGAATCTATGACATTATTGAGGCGGAGTCAACGGGCAGGCGGAGCCTGGTTTCTAGACTGCTAGTTGGATCGACTGGCTGCCGGTCAAGTCTTGCGCTCTTTGCGCTTGGCGGCCGGGAAGAGCACGTTGTTGAGGATCAGGCGGTACCCGGGAGAATTCTTGTACAGGGAGAGCTCGGTCGGTGGGTCGTGAACCATGTGGCGATAGTCTTCAGGGTCGTGCCCGGCCAGGAAGGTGAAAGTCCCGTTGCCCAGACTGCCGTGTATATATCGCACTTCATCGTAGTTGTCCGGCATACCGAGGATCGTGACGTGCTTCTTCAGAAGCGAGCGGCGCCAGGCTGTCGATTGGCCCATGAAGCCGCTGACGGTGTTTGTATGGCACTGACTAAGCATGGTCGGAACCGGATCCAGCTTGGCGGCAAAATCGAAAAGGTAGAACCAATCGTCACGTTCATCGACAAAACGAACCAGTCGATCCGGGTAGGTGTCAATATTCGAGTGACGATACATCAGTGCGTCAAAATCAGGGGCGAAATTCTCGAAGGCAAAGGTTCTGTTGTAGTCCAGGGCGGCACCCGCCCCAGGATCAACCGGGTCGCCGTCGAACGGAGTCGGCACAATATCTACCTCAGAGGCTGCCAGCGCGATATCGATGGTCTCGGGGGCCGAGCACATGGAGAACAGAAAGCCACCGCGACGAACATAGTCGGCGATGGTCTCGGCAACATCGAGCTTCATCTCTGAGACTTTGCTGTAACCGAGCTTGGCGGCCATGTCTTCGTTTGTCTTGACGTCGGACTGATACCAGAGCTGGTTGGCGAAGGAGGCATAAAACTTGCCATACTGGCCGGTGAAGTCTTCGTGATGGCAATGGAGCCAGTCGTATTCCTCCAATACGCCGGTCAGAACTTCCTCATCCCATACAACACGATACTCGATCTCAGCGTAAGCTAAAGCAAGAGTCACAGCGTCATCCCAGGGTTGGCTCGAGGGGGGTGAGTAGACAGCGATGGCGGGAGCTTTTTCAAGCTCAACCCGTTCCATATTCTCGACTTCGATCTGGCGATAAATATCTGCCACTTGTCCCGAAGTCACTTCTTCGTAGGTCACGCCCATTACGAGGCACTGCTCGACCACATCGGCGGTTTGTTCAATCAAGAATGATCCTGAACGGTAGTTCAACAGCCATTCGGCCTTATGCCCATCCTGGAGAGCCTTGAAAGTAACGCCATACGCCTTGAGGTGGTCCGCCTGGGCTTCATCCATCGGGATGAAAATCGACGCTCCGTTGGCGGTCCCGGCAAAAACGAGAATAGCCAAAATAAAAAATCGAATCATGGGCATAACATAATACATCCGATGAGTACGGCAACAGTGTTGTTATGGGCAACAATGTTGTTACACCGGGGACAGGGGGTTGTTCCCAGGGATGATTAGGCGAATTCCGGGCCGTGGCTCGCTACGGGCAGTCCAGCTCTGGACCTTCCTGGAACATGAACGTGACCAAATGAATCAAGTCAGCGATGTTGGGTCCTTCGCCATTACCGTCCACATCCGCAAGGCTAAGGTCCGCCGGGGCGGGACCGTCCTGAAACATGAAGGCAACCAGGTAGATCAGGTCGGCGATATTCGGTCCCACTCCGTCGCTGTCGATATCGCCGCAGGCGACGGCTGTGTACGTATTGTCTCTATACTTCGCTACGAATAGCCCCCCCGCATGCGGAGGCGGATCATGCCAAGCGCCGAAAGCCCCGCCGATCACAAAGGTCGAGTCGCTATTCATGCCCGAAACATCAATCGATTGCGAAGCCGTTACCAGGCCGTCGATTTGCCCGTCGAGGACAGCCATATTGCCGTTTGGGTCGAACTTGTAGAGAGCCGATGCTGCCCAATAGTACTCGTGAGACACGCCCAGAGTCAAGCTGGTGCCATCGTCAAGCATCGTCAACTGCAGAGGGTGGGGGCAACAGCCGTAGGCGTATGAACTCGCCCACAACGAGTCGCCGTTTGTGTCGAGGGCGATCGCATACGCAAAGTAGAATGGGTGGGTAGCACCGCTGCTAGTCACATAACCAGTGGCAAGGAGCTGGTCCTGGCGATGATCGTAGTCCACTCCCGCCAGCCTTACACGATCGCACGCGAAAGCCTTCTTCCAGACCGGTGTGCCGAGATCATCAAGTTCGGCGAACCAGCTGCCGCCTTCACCACTATGTCCGGCAGCGACAACATGGCCGTTTGGCAACAGATCTATATGGGTGCCCTCTAACGGTTGGCTGAGGCTGTCAATAGCGGTCGTCCAGGTGACTCCGCCGGTGCTGTCCAACAAAGCGACCACGGCAGCGTCACCACAAGTGCCAATGACGGCAGTCTTACCAGAGCTGCAATCCTTGAGTCGATTGGCCTCGCCCGGCCCATGAGCGTCGATTACGGCTGTCCATCCGGCGTTGCCCAGGCTGTCGAACTCCACCACTGCCATATAGCTCTGACCATCTGAGCTGTCGAGAGCGGCGCCAAGCAGGAACCCGCCTGAAGCCGACAGAATCATGTCGGCCGGCTCGAAAGGCACGTCAAAGCTCCAGAGAGAGTCCCCCGCAGCGTTTAGACGCATCACGAAATAGTCAGAGGGATGAGCCGCCAGGACAAAGTAGCCGCCGTCGGCGGTTGCTGCAATTGCGCGGCATCGGCCGTAAGTAACAGAGTTCGCGGTTGTGTCGAATCTGCGAACCCAGACCGTATCGATCTCGAAAGCGAAAGAGCAGTCGCCCTCATCCTGCCCCGGATTGAAAACCCGCGGACAGACATCACAAAAATCTCCGACCCCGTCGCCATCACTGTCAGCCTGTTCGGTATTGTAGATATCGGGACAGTTGTCGAGGCTGTCATCGATCGAGTCGCCGTCTGAGTCGGCTCGTTGGGCTGAAGCCGGCAGACCAATCGAGAGAAGAAGTAGAATCGACAAGAGTGTAGGTATCATTTTCGCGATCATATGAAGTCCCTCAATCGGATGTTCTGTCTCTTTCATCTGGCAATAGTAACTGACATATTACAGTATCGCCCATTTTCCGTTTTTTGTCAAGGCGAGTGGCGGACCATCACGGTTGTCACAGCAAGTGCTACTTGTGTTTTGGACGAAGTCTATTATTCTTGGTGCTATGACACATGAGCGACGCCACGAACAAAGGCGCGATTGGAGCCAACTTGACCGATAGCAATGAACAGCCCTCTCGTGACAGCGAGATCAGTCTCAGAGAGATAGACGAAGACTCGGTCCGCGCCGTGTGCAAGCTGAGCGTGACTGAAGCCCAGACGAAATTCGTCGCCCCCAATGCGGTCTCAATAGCCCAGGCGCATTTTTCCAAGCACGCCTGGTTCCGGGCGATCTATGCCGACGATACTCCCGTGGGATTCCTGATGCTGGAGGATCAGCCGCAGAAGCCAGAGTATTATCTGTGGCGGATGATGGTTGATATCCGTTTTCAAGGGATGGGCTTTGGCCGGAAGGCAATGGTGATCTTGATCGAGCATGTCCGTACTCGCCCCAACGCTACCGAATTGCTCACCAGTATCGTTGAAGAAGACGGTGGCCCGCAGGGCTTTTACGAAAGTCTAGGTTTCGTGCTGACGGGGGAGTACGAAGACGGCGAAGCCATGATGTCACTCAAGTTGTGACACATCACGCTGTGACACGTGACGTTGAACAAGTCAGATGCAACAAGCAACGGTGTGGCTATCTATTCCAGAGCCTGAGCCATCTCCGAGCGAGCCCGTTGGGCAATGTACTCCAGGAGATTCTCGAAAACATCGATTTCGCTGGTCGGAAGCGTGACGACGTGGCAGCCGGTGAGATACAGCCCGGTGACTTCGTCCTGGCTACACCAGAGGCTGCGGATATGGAGCTTCAACTCGCTGCAACCATCGATTGCGACCGGGAACTTCACCGTGATACTCATCGCCTTGCGCGTGTCGAGTTGGTGTGATGATTGCAGGCAGATGCCGTGGGCGCTGATATCTTCCAGCTGCCCCAGAGATTGACCGGTGTCGGTGTCAATAATCTCGAAAAGGGATTCGTCACGGTTCTGACTATCGCCCCGAATGTTCTCGAGGGAATGTCGTTCGTCTCTTCGTCTGTCGGACATGATCGGCCTCTCTTGCTACGTTTGCTGCATACAAGATGGATTCTGAGCGTCCATTTGTTCAATGACAGTTCGAAGATGTCGGAGCCCTGGTGTCACCAATACTATCGGTCGAAGATATGGGTATCTTTATTGGCCCGCCCACCCAAATCCACCGATTGCTCTAAGATTACTCGGAACAACGAGTTAGTCGACTAATGCCTGGGCGGGGAACTCTCCCCCTACAGCCCCAGCGGATATACCGCCATAAATGAAAAGCTGAAATGCCGCCCGCCATCACCCGCCATTAGCAAACTGGTGTCGAGTACGTCCGACAGGCCATACAAGAGCCGGCCATCAATGTTCAGCACCCTGGCTATCGAAAACCCGCCACCCACGACGGCGTTGGTGACATTTGATTGGCAAAACTCTTCGAGATCGAAATCCCCTGACTTGGCCGTTTGCAGGAACGAAAATGATGGTCCGGCATAAACATACGGCCCGGAGCCGGCTACCGATGCGAAATCGTAGCGCAACAAGACCGGTACTTCAATATAGTCGAGCTCGATAGTGACATCGAGTGTATCCACTTCATAGCCCCGCATGGCATAGAGAAATTCCGGTTGCAGCTTGAGTTTTCCCAGTGGAATCGAGATGTAGGCGCCGCCGATGAAGCCCAGCCGGGCACTAGAGTTGATGTCGCTGGCGACTATGTCTGAGTAGTTGAGGCCGGCTTTGATTCCGGCACCGAGTCCGCCGAGCGGTCCTACGGCAAAAGCCGATGAGGTCAGAATCGTTATTGCGATTGCGATAGTGACTGTGCGAAACATGCATATCCTCCGTGTTGCAATACTCGTAGGTCGGGTTCCGAGTCGCTTCGATGAGAAACCCGACACCGTTGGTATATGAAACCCTTGTGCGGTTATACAACGGAACGTCCGACAATCTCGCAACATTGAAAATGTCATACCCGCCCTTCTCCGTCATCCTGGCGGAGGTCTGGATCCAGCCAACTTTCAGAGTGCTGCCGCTGGGACTATCACCGGATCGGATCCAATCATGGTTGCGAGTCAGTCGTGTCGCGAGGTTATGATCGCCAGTCCGACTTGCAGCGTAACACCCGGACCGGTGTCCTCACCACCGAAATGGCAGAAGCCAACCTCGGCGAAAAACGGGAACCATCGACCGGACAGCCCAATCCCTGCATAGCGCCATCGCCTGGTTTGCCCGGGACGGTCTTCCTCAATCGTTACTCCGGCCAGTGCTGAAGCCTCAAGAAAGCCAAGTTGAGTCTCATGAAAGCGATACAGGAGATTCAGCTGAGCGCCATACAGGTCCTTCTTGTAAGTGACCGGGAGGTATGCGCCTGATAGTCTGACTCCATGATTGCGGTCGAAATAGTACGAGCCGTAGAGGTTGATCACAGTCGGCGTACCAAGCGTAAGTCCCATCATCGATTTGACCGGGCGCACCGGTTCCACCGACGTACTGTCAGCAGCCGGTGTGGAACAGGCCGTAACCATAGTTACGGCTGCGATCAGACCAAAATATCTCATTGTCCCTCCGTTAACCCGCTCTGTTTCCTATCAATTATTTATCCCGCTGGCCGGGGCGGGGATGCGGCCGCCGCGCAAAATAAAATTGCGCGAGGAAAACTTTGAGACCGGCATAACCGGCGCCGTACCCAACAGTCCACCATATTCGGCCGATTGACCGACACCCTTGCCTGTGACCGGAATTATCCGCACCGCCGTGGTCTTGTGGTTCGCGACCCCAATCGCGCATTCATCAGCAATTATCCCGGCAATCGATTCCCAGGGCGTATCGCCTGGTACCGCCACCATATCGAGCCCGACTGAGCAGACCGCCGTCATCGCTTCGAGTTTTTCGAGCGACAGAGCGCCCGCCTCGACCGCGCGGATCATGCCAGCGTCTTCGGAGACCGGAATAAACGCGCCCGACAGTCCGCCGACATACGACGATGCCATCAGGCCACCCTTTTTGACCGCGTCGTTGAGCATCATGAGGGCTGCCGTAGTACCATGACAACCGCAGCGCTCCAGTCCCATCGCTTCGAAGATGTCCGCCACCGAGTCACCCTCGGCTGGAGTCGGAGCGAGGGAGAGGTCGATAATACCAAATGGAATTCCGAGCCGCTCGGACACTTTGCGCCCGACCATTTCACCCATGCGGGTCACTTTGAAGGCGGTGCGTTTGATAACTTCCGCCAGCACACCCAAGTCACACTGGCCGGAACGCTTGATAGCACTTAGCACCACGCCCGGGCCGGAAATACCGACATTGATGACTGTCTCCGGCTCCGAGATGCCATGAAAAGCACCGGCGATGAACGGGTTGTCCTCGACGGCGTTGGCGAACACGACTAACTTGCAGCAGCCGATTGCTTCTTCGGTTGCTTCGGCGAGTTTTTTGATGATCTGCGCCATGATCGCGACAGCATCCATGTTGATCCCCGCCTTGGTCGAGGCGACATTCACCGACGAGCAGACCCGTTGGGTGCATCCGATAGCATCGGGGATTGATTCGATCAAGGTGCGGTCACCACGGGTCATGCCCTTCTGCACCAACGCCGAGTAACCGGCGAGGTAGTCTATCCCAAGCTCAGCGGCGCATTGGTCCAATGTCTGGCAGACTCTGACAAATGTCTCGTGGTCGTGGCCGTCGGCGACGACTGATATTGGCGTGACGGAGATTCTCTTGTTGGCGATTGGGATACCAAACTCGGTCGAGACCTTCTCGACGGTCGCGACATGATTCTCCGCCGTCCCTAGAAGCTTCTCACGGATATTGCTGATCAACCGCTTGGGGTCTCTGTCGGAGCAATCGCGTAGCGAGATTCCGAGGGTAACGGTCCTGATATCGAGGTGTTCCACCTCGGTCATATGGATCGTTTCGATTATTTCATTTGGTTCGTAAGTCATGGTTTGTCACCGTTATGGCTGTATTCTGCCGTGATGCGATTGCCAGGCTAATGTGCAAGGCGTTTCTCTACCCACTGTCATCTCCGCACCCATCGCCGTCGTCCCCGCACTATTCACTGTCATCCCCGCGAAAGCGGGGATCCAGCACCCGCGATTCGCAGTGCTGCCGAAATGACTGGATTCCTGCTTTCGCAGGAATGACGCGGTGGTGGTGTTTTCCACCTCGGTCATGTGGATCGTTTCTATTATTTCATTTGGTTCGTAAGTCACTCTGAAACCCCTGTCTGAAGCGCCGCCGTGTCGTTGGGTGTGAATTCAAAGAATGGTGGCGGATCAGCTCCGATGGAATAGCTAGGCCCGGCGGTGGTCACGCCTACAGATATTCCAGACAGAAAGTCCGTGACGATTGCTGTCCCGCCGGATGCGAGAAGGACTTCAAATTTCACCCCGTGAGCATCTCTTGGCGCGCGCCACCTCTTAAATCTGTGTCTATCATCGACTTGTACGTCGGACGCCAGGAGCATCGGCACATACTCTTTGAGTTCAGTCGGGATCGGTGACTGACTAAACTGGGGATCGAGTCCAGCCGCGAATGCCGACGAGCGCACCCAGCCACTTCCATCAATGAGTTTGCGGAGAATTGCGTCCGAATACTCCGACATCACCCACGGGACAGTGAGCAAAACACGGCAGTGCTCGTAGGGCTCCACTACTATGGGAAATTCACACTGGTCCACACCATCGCATCGGACCAGGTTACCGTCGACACACGTGTGTGGATTCTTGAAGCCGGTAAGTCGGCCACAAAAATATCCGAAAGCAGTATCGATAGTAATGGGATATAGGCCGTTGTTTGAAACCCGTATCCATGCCGAGAGACTCGCGCCGCAAGGGTATGGTCTGCCATAAATGATAAGGCGTGCTTCTGTTTGGTGCGGCTCATAGTAGATGGAGTCATATATTAGTGAGGTTTCGACCGTAATCCGTTCCTGTCGCAACGCGCGATCTGCTTCTCTCAGCCGCTCGAGAGCTTCCTCGGATATTCGATTGGCATCATACGCCAGGTGCAGGGCTCCAGCCGAGACTAGGATGGCAATCACACCGAGCCAGAATTCCCACTTCTCATGGAAGTAAGGCTTCTTCGTAAACGGACTTGGCTCATAGTACCCCACGTTCGAGACTCCATCATATCCTGTGCATGTACCTAAAAATATCCTCGTGCATGATGTAGACCTTCATGCCGAGTTGCGTTTCGGTCGCCTGGATCTGGTCGCGCAGCGCTGAAAAATCTAGCGAGCTGTTGGCGATATTGACAATCATGATCATCGAGAAATACTCCTGCATAACCGTCTGCGAGATATCCTCGATAGAACAATTGTCCTCCGCCAGCACCGCTGTCAAGGCGGCCGCGACTCCGGGACGATCCTTTCCGAAGGCAGCAATAATCACGCGCTTGCCGTCGGTCTTTTCGATCTGTTCGTAGAGACCGCCCTTGGCCGAAATCATCTCCTCGTCAGGAGGTAATGGTTGCGTGCCGCGTAACGCGGTGTCGGGTTTCTCACTTCGCTCGGAACCCGACCTACTTGCTATCGGTGAAGCTGGACCTTGCGGTTGCACATGAAGGGGCGACGATGTCGCCTCACAAGTAGCACCTTCAATGTCCGGGTTGCCCTGGTTCTGCTGCATTGAGTCGACGACACGGTCGATTACTTGCCGCAGTGTTTTCGCATCGAGTTCGGCGCCGACTTTGCCAGCGACGATCTCGGCGATCTTTCCAATTTCAAAATCTGACAGTGCCATAAGATCGCACCTATATTAATGTCATTCCCGCGAAAGCGGGAATCCAGGCACAAGTGCCTTCTATTTGCAGTTACG
>CAZHDS010000045.1:0-8249 GCA_964531495.1 uncultured Ignavibacteriales bacterium | reverse complement strand
GTCATTCCCGCGAAAGCGGGAATCCAGGCACAAGTGCCTTCTATTTGCAGTTACGTTTCTTCTACTCCAACAGTCGTTCTGCTCTCCACGTTGACTGGGTCCCAGCCTCCGCTGGGATGACACACACTGCGTGTGATTTCACGCCCGTGGGATTACACGCACATTCTGTCACCCTGAGCGGAGTCGAAGGGTGAATGTGGAACGGCGTCTGCTTCGACAGCGCCCATCCGTCATTCCCGCGAAAGCGGGAATCCAGTCCTTGGCGATGGGAAGATGGATCCCTGCTTTCGCAGGGATGACATACAGAAGAACATATCACAGTATATCCCTCAACAACTCTTCACGCGGCGAGGGGATCACGACCGAGTTGACCAGCATACCGGCCTTCGAGATAACAGCCTCGCCAGCCTCTACCGCCGACCGCACCGCGCCGACCGCACCAGTCATCGTCACGAATGCTTTGCCACCCATCGCCATGGCCAAACGTATCTCGATCAGCCGAACCTCGGCCGCTTTGACCGCCGCATCAGCCCCTTCGATGAGTGATGCGACCGAGAACGACTCGATGATGCCAAGCGCGTCCAGCGACTCGACCCCGGTCGAACCGGCGATGGCCGCGAAAACATCGGCATGGACATTGGGGATGATGAACGAATCGATCACCGTTTCCTGGCCATAGTCAAGACCGTTTGCGATTGAGGACTTCACGGCCTGAACATCTCCGGCGATAAGATTCATGAACTTGCCGGAACAGATCGTACGGCTGATCACCAACTCCACCGAAGCTGCTTTCACCATGGCATCAGCCGAGCCGATCCCTTTGGCGATGCTCGAATACTCAATCAATCCAATTGCGTTGTATTCCATATCTTATCTCGCCTTGATGGTGATGTTTTCGTTAACCTCGATAATCTCGCCATTGATCGAAGCATGTACATTGGAGCCCAACGCACCGCTTGGTATCGTTCCAATCATATCACCAAGTGATACTTGGTCGCCGACTTTCACTTTCGCCTCGGATGGTGCGCCCAGATGTTGCTTGAGCGGGATCACTACCATCTCAGGCCTACAATCAGTCTCGACAAACTCGGCGGGATGATCGTACGGTGACAGTCCGAGCTTCCGGGTCAGTTTCTTGACTGGCACTCGGCGGTGCTTCTGCATCGGGTGGGCTCTCAGCTCACGCTCTGGAGGCGTGTAATTGATGTTCCGCAACCTCAGATTAGTCTTGGATCGCACGCAAGCCTGCTTTGGGTCAAGATCCTCCGGGCAGGCAAAAAGGGAGCAGAGATTGCATTCGCAACAATTCATTGCGAACTTGCTCCAGTAGTTCTCTTTCTCACCCGCGAAACCAAGTGAACGCATCACCTTGTGCGGTTCGATCTCATAGCCCAACAAATAGCGCGGGCAGAACTCCGTGCAGTAGGAGCATTGGTCACACGCCGACTGCCCGATCTTTTTTATCTCGGAGATCGATTGGTTTCTGCGCCGGATGAGATAGTGATCAACCGGAAGTATGATAAACCCGCCGGAAGTTTTGGTTACGTGATTGCCAGTAATGGCACTCAGTGCCCCCATCATGGCACCGCCGTCAAGGGCTGAGATGTCACCATCTACCGTGCTGCCCCCGGCCAGTTCGATCAGATCGCTCAACGGCGTACCGATCGGGACTTTGACAGTCATCGGATTGCTCACCGCGCCAGCGATCGTTACGAACTTTTCGGTTACCGGCACGCCCAGGCTTGCCAGAGCGACATTGAGTAGTGACTCGACATTGGAAACCACGCACCCGATATTGACCGGATAACCGCCATACGGAATCAGCCGTCCGGTCGCCTCAAAAACCAACACGTACTCGTCACCGGCCGGGTAGTAGTCGCCCATCTCAAAAATCTCGATCCCGGTGCCGCCAAAGGCTCGCCTGAATTGTCCGATTACGTCGTAGTTCTTGGCCTTGATGCCCAGAATATTCCGTGAAGCACCGACCGCCCCAGCCGCCAGCTCCATACCCTTTTTGACTTCGTTGGGGAAGAGGCGCATGAGCTCTTTGTCTTTGTACAACAGGGGCTCGCATTCAGCGCCATTGGCTATCATGTACTCGGCCTGACAGGCGTACTTGACATGAGTCGGGAAGCCAGCCCCCCCGGCACCCACAACTCCGGCGGCGCGTATTTTGTCGATTAGCGATGGCATTTAGATAGGGGTGTCCTCGATCAAGTCAGTGTCGTCAGCCACGCGGTTGAGGCGCTCCACCAGCCAGCCGCTGCGCACAATAATATACACAACCGCGACGATAGCGGCCAATCCGAGCGCGATGGCCACCAGGTAGTACCATTTGAACTGCCGGCTGCCGCCAGCGAATGAATGTCGCATGCTCCTGTCCTTTCCGGGCTAGCCCTTTTTGTACGTCGCCTTTTCCTCGTCGAGTTCGCCGTGATAGAACTCGCGCTTGACTTCGTACTCATCGATGATTGCCACCACCGCCGCTTCAATCGAGATATCATCCCGACCGACTGCGAGCCTAGCGGCGCGACCATAGGCCACCATGACGATTTCTCCCTCACCGGCCCCCAGAACATCGGCGGCCACAACCGTATCGGTATTGGGGGCCTTGTTCAGATTCTGGGGCTGAATGATGAGAAACTTCATGCCGTCGGTGTTGGCCGTTTTCTGCGTGGCCCATAGTGAGCCGACAACTCTTCCGATAAACATGCTTTAGTCCATATCCATGACGCGCTGGATGGCGTCAATAAGTTGTTGCTTGTTTGCCACTGAAATCTGTCGTCCCTTGAGGTCAAGCCGCTTGAGCGAACGAGCCAGACGACGCAGCTCGGCCACGGAGAGGTTCTCGATATCGGTAATACGGTCGCGAGTGCTGGTCTGAGAGGACTTGGTCGAAGATCTTCTGGGGCCAGGGACCTTCTTCAATTTAGGTACGCTCGGTTTCCTTCCGGGGCTCAGAGGAGGGCGTTGATCATCGGGATGATATTTCGAGACGTAGCGCCCGAGCGGGGTGATGATTTCGAGCCCGTCGTCAGGATTCGGGATCACATGCACCGCGACGATTTCGCCAATAGCCTCAGCCGCCCGTGCTCCCGCTTCCACTGCTGCCTGAACCGCTCCCAACTCGCCCTCGATCCGGAGCGTCATGTAGGTGGCATCCGTAAGCTCCGCCGATGCCACCACCACTGCCGCCGCCTTCGAGGCAGCATCAGCCGCTTCAATCGCTGCCACCAATCCACTAGTTTCGATTAGTCCCAGGGCATATTCTGACATAGTAAGGAAAAATATGCTCTCGGTTGGCAAAAGTAAACGGAATATAGCTCGATGGGAAAAGATTGCTGAGGGTTCCGTTTTGGTGAGTGCGAAGGACCTTGACTCATCGACCGAAAATCGGCTCCTTCCGCGCCTTCACAGCTTATCTCGGGTCACTATTGTTGTTGACAAAAATGGCTATTGACTCCATATTATTTTCAGCAGTTGCCATGCGACCGCTAGGAAGCAACGCCGAGACAGCAGTCTTCGGCCCATCTAAACCAAAAAGGAGGAACAGTCACCGCCAAGTGAGATGCCTTTGGTCTCAAGAGATACTACAACCGTACAACTCAGAGGAACGCCCCATGAAGCAGTTTCTATTGGTGATCCTGGCGTTAGGCCTGACATTGATGATGTTTGGCTGCAGCCAGAACCCCACTTCCACGAGCACGACTCTTGATGTCCCGGATGCAGCGCTTGTCCAGCGGCCAGCATTCGTCGACACGCGTACCGAGGCCGACAAGCTGGCGGCCACGCTGAAGCCCCTTACAAATTACGAGTTCCATAAGAAACCCCCGAAACCACCTCCCGATACTGGTGGTGGCGACCAGGTTGACCCGAATCCAAATCCAGCCCACAAGTACGCGTACGTAGTTGGTATTTCGAACTATGAAGGTACAGCCAACGATCTCAACTACTGCGACGACGATGCCCAGGAGATGAAGTCCTACTTCCAAAGTCAGGGCTTTACGGTTCGCATGGACCTGGATCTGAGCGCGACGGGTGATAACATCGTTGCCGGCCTGGAGTGGCTGGTCGCTAATGCGAGCCCAGGCGATGAGATCGCCTTCTCCTACAGCGGACACGGCGACGATCCAAGTGCCTATGGATCCTGCCTGATTTCGGCGGACCTGTACTATGTGACTCATGGCCTGGTCATGCAGTATTTCAACAGCGCCAACTGCACCAAGAAGATGGTCGCCATTGACGCCTGCATGATTGGAGATTTCCACGACGATTGCCAAGCCGGAACGCACATGGCCACCGCCTCGGATAACACGTATTCCTACGATGCGCCTAGTCTGCAGAACGGAGCCTGGACCTACTACTGGATCCAGGGTACTGGGACATCCGCCTTTGAGGAAGATATCGCTGAGTATGCCCGAGTCGGTATGAAGGCCTGGGGTAAATCAAACCACGTCAGAGTGTCACCTAGGAACACAGACATATATACGGGCTGGTTCGATATTTAGACTTCATCACGTTCACCTGATGTGATATGAGCCCGCCGAGTTTTCGGTGGGCTTTCTTGTGCGCTTGAGTGCGATCGCTGGCAGACAAAGAATGAGCCCTCTGCACTCCCCTCGAGCGCAGAGGGCCTTGACCAAAGAGAAAAAGAACAAACCAAGCACCAGCAACAGTGCTCAGGGAGCAAAAATGACATACTACTGGATAGCAAGGGCCGTGCCACCGGTCTGGCCGGCTCTCCGAACGTACGCTAATATGTTGTGGTACAATCGAATACTATAGCGCGGAGAGATCCGCGGGGAATTGTCGACAGTGCGATCTCGTATGTATGTACGAGCGGTTCCCACAAAAAAAACGGTAAGCGACTGAAATTCAGCCGCTTACCGCAACCAAGGAGCAAAAGAATAATCGTAGTCGACTACGAATGTTGTTGGCTCTGCGTCGATTCTTACCATGTACTCTGCCACGAATAAGAGGGCAGGGAGCCATGGCTAGTATCCGGCCTCGCTATCAACCAACATTGATAGTCGATTTGAGCGAGTCGCAGCGCCGGGATCGTTAGCTAGGTACACCCCCTTCTAACGATATGGCATAACGCTTGAGCTTGGTGCGCACGGTAGCCTCGTGAATGCCAAGAATCCGGGCCGCCTCGGAACGATTGCCGCGAGCGGCCACAAGTGCCTCCACGATCAACCGGCGCTCTAACTGCTCTACCTGCTCAACAAGTGTACGGTCGGCGTGTGGCATCTCCGTCGCGAAGATCGTGCGCGAAAGCTCAGCCAGGTCGCCATCGGCAACCATATCTGACATCACGGAGAGCCGACGGATCTTGTTGAAGACCTCGCGAGCGTTGCCGGGCCAGTTATGATTGAGAAACTGGTGTACCAGTTCGGTTGGAAGCTTCTCACCTTCCTCTATCAGGCGACACTTCTCCATGAAGCGGGTCATGAGAATTGGAATGTCCTCTTTGCGGTCGCGCAAGGGTGGAATAGTCAGGCACATGCCGCCCAAGCGGTAGTACAGGTCGCGCCGGAAAGTACCTGCTTCCACCATGGCTTCCAAGTCCTGGTTGGTGGCTGCCACGAGTTTGAAGTCCACCGCCACTGGCTTGACCGAGCCCAGCGGATTGACCTTCCGGCTATCAAGCACGCGGAGCAGCTTGCCTTGCAATCCGAGTGGCATGTCGCCAATCTCATCCAAGAACAGGATACCACCGTTAGCCGTCACTATGAGACCCTGCTTGATTTCCTCAGCTCCGGTGAAGGCACCTTTGACATAGCCAAAGAGCTCTGACTCCAGGAGGGCTTCCGGCAGGGAGGCGCAGTTGATGGCGACTAGAGGGCCGTCAGGACGGCACACCGAATGGTAGTAGCGAGTCAGCTGGTCTTTGCCCACGCCGGTTTCGCCGGTCAGCAACAACGGCAAGTCAGCTCTGCCAATGGCTGGCAGCTGGCTCTTGAATCGTTTGAGCATGGCGTTGTTTGTCAGGAACTCGTCGTTGCGCGATGCTTTTCGGAGAGCCTGACTCGTAGGAGCTGAACGAGACGAAACGTAGTCTATCTCTTCGATATGACGATTGACAGCTTCGACCAGCGAGCTCAATTCATAGCGAGAATAGAACTCTTCGGCCTGAAATAGATATGTCAGCCGTTGCCGGGCCGAGTACATTGTGCTGCAGCCCGCGGCCACAAGAGTGATCGCCTTTTCGAACCGGACTCCCGATTCCTCAAGTTGATCGAAAGCCTTGGCCATTAGTTGTTGGGCGTTCAGTTTGTCGCCTGCTGCGAAGGCCAGCAGTGCCATCAAACGCGTTAGAGCGCCCTGCTCGACCATATCACCATGGCGCTTAACAATGACCATGGCCTGGGCGGCCTTGCGTTGGGCGAAGCGATTCCTGCCGGCCAGGAACTCAACCTCAGCCAAGTGGCGCATTATGCGACCACATAGGCTGGAGTCAATCGAGATCGCACGAGCCGCTTCAAGCGCAGCAACGAGAGTGGTGCGACCAAGCTCCAAATTACCTTGGCGGTAGGCCAGTTCGCCCAGATACGAACGGCAAATGATGGCATCGCGTATCAGACCAAGACGCTCAGTTTCTGCCAGACCACGTTCAAGGACTGTTTTGGCCTCGCTTGAGCGGCCTTCCTGAAGGAGGACGTAGCCGAGGGCCACGCGAGCCTTGGCCGCTTCCTTGTGATCATTCAATCCAGTCGAGAGCTCGATATTTAGCTCCAGATGTTTTCGAGCCTCACGGAAGTCGCCAATGAAAGTGTTGATACGACCGATGTTGCCCATCATGAAGGCTACCTGGCGGTGGTCACCAAGGCGCTGCGCGATTGTCACCGCCTCCAACAGGATGGAGAGCGAGTTCTTGAAATCGCCTTTGCGGTAGTAGAGACCGGCCAGGAGGTTCAGAGCTTTGCTCTGACCTTCGGGGCAGTCATGACGTCGGAAAATTGATTCCGCGTCCCGAAAAGCCTTTTCTGCTTCCCCGTTTTCTCCCATGTCCCGTAGAATTCCGCCGAGAGTCACAAACAACTCGGCCAGAGTCTTGCGGTCGGGGGCGTTCTCGAGATGGCTCTGAGCCGAGCGAGCCAGTCTCAATGCGGCCGGGAGATCAGAGAGGGAAGCGTAGGCTTTGGCGACATGGTGCAGGAGTGATCCTTTCCATGTGCCGCCAGCGCTGTCGATCAGACTACCATTGTCATGATAGCATTTGATCGCGCCGGCAAAGTCCCGTTTCGCAACCAGTGACGACAGGAAGTGCGTCAGCGTGCGACGGAACTCATCGCCTGCATGCTCAACCTGCGTCATATTATTCTCCTCTGCTGAAAGAAATCGGCTGTTCTTGCTGCCAGTCCTCAGTAGTCCTTCCCTTCAGGTCCGATTCGTTCTGAGCCTTGAGGATGCCGTGGTCCTTGTCATCGAATTTCTCTACACAGATCAACCGAATGATCAGGACGTCCAGCGTCATAATACCAGTAACAGGACCGTATGATTCGACCGGTCCGCCAGATCCCCAGCCTTGTTCGCCGCCCCAGGTGTGGTCGTCAGTATCCGTGACATCCCTCCACGACGTGGGGTGGTCAAGGGCCGAGACACTTGTCGAGAACCCGATAACGAGTATCAGGTTAACGGCAAATAGTAGTAGGTTGCGTTTCATGATTACACTCCTTGGTTTAGGTAAGATCAAACGCAAAAGCAATTGCCCGTAGTTCCTATTTTGTTGGCACGAATGCGATTGAAGCGCGAGGGGAGGGGGTGGGAAGTTTTCGCTAACCGCATCCTATCTCTATTATAACTTATTGTGTAGCAGGTGTCAACCGAGAATCGAGTCTACTTGAAAGATCCCCCATGGGGCTGCATCGGCCCGGCCGGAGCGGCATCTGGGCCGATTGTGGGCGATTCACCAGGCCTTGTGGATTGCCTCCTAGACAGCCATCAGGGTGGCAAAACGCATCTTCTGCTCCAGTCCCGGACGGGAAATTGTTCATCTCTCAATTGCACGCGGAGCCTCCCCGGGACGTCTCTGTGGCGAGCGACAAAAATCGCTTTTGGGGTTGTGCTGCCCTGGACCTCTGCTTATATTGGCGGCAATCTGTGTTGGGATATGTACGTTTTAAGGAGACTGGATTGATGAGAATAGCATTGGGTGTATTGACTGTTATAGCCTGTATGGCCTTCATCTTTGGCTGCGCCGAGGACATCATACTCCCCCCGGAAGAGCCGCTGACCGGTAGCTGGGA
>CAZHDS010000044.1:0-19318 GCA_964531495.1 uncultured Ignavibacteriales bacterium | reverse complement strand
AGAACGTGCCGGTATTTGACTTTGAGATTCCCGCCAACGGATATGCTCAGGACACGATTGAGACGATCATCGCCATGAACATTGGTAATGTCGTTGATGGTGAAGTCATTGAAGCCATGTACCTGTATGCCGATCGAGGAACGCCCGGATTCGACGCCGCCGACACTCTCCTGGGGAGCTTCTCCCTCGACGCCGGTTCCTGGACGATTTCAGGACTGAGCTACCCCATACCAGTGGAGCAAGTTCGCTTCCATATCGCCGTCGATGTGTCGGGAGACTCGTTTGAAGGTGGGACGTTCGCGCTCAGCATAGTTGAGGAAGGATTAAGCTATCGCTCTGGCATGATTGGACCGGACGACAGTCCCGCTGTTTCCGGCGAGGAGATTATGGTCTTTCCGCCCAACCATGTGACAGCGGTCTCGATTCCTCTCCAGTCCGTGTTGGTCCGACCCGGCTCCGAGGATAACAACCTGTTTGTCTTCGCCCTGTACAATGGCTATTTGGGGCAATCGCGCCACCTCAACCGCGCGGCGCTCACCAATCAAACCCTGAGCAAATCGAGTCAGGCCTGGGCCGATCAAGCCGTTGGCCAGGTGAAGCTCTATTTCGACAATGACCACAATCGCATCCTTGATGATGATCTGCTGGCCGGCACCGGACTTTTCTCCAATGGCCGTCTCTCTTTTGGAGGCATGAACATCGACCTGCCCCCGGAGTCGCTATCATACTTCTTCATTACGTCGACCTGCCCTCTGAACGCAATAGATGGTGACAGTCTGGCGGTGGCAATCACGGGAGCCACCGAGTTCGGTTTCGATGAGGCGGTTAACCTCAATGGAGATCTTCCACTAACCAGAGGTGGCTATCTTATTGTCGATGGGTCAATTGCTGAGCAGTACCAGACCCACTCCCTTACCTCCCGCAGTCTGAGTCCACGGGATAGCAACATCGTGCTCTTCGCCTTTTCGCCAGCCTCCAACGGCAACCAGGATGATACACTGACTTCTCTTCGCCTGGGTAATATCCTTGATGCCAGCAATCAGGATCTTCACGCCATGCAGCTCTGGGCCGATGTGAACGAGGATCAGAAATGGCAGGCGTCGGATGCTCTGCTCGCCAACCTGAGTTATGTCGATGGTACCTGGCTAGCCAGCGGCATGCACTACCAAGTTGATGCCACCTCATCACCTCTGATTATCACGGCGGCGGTCACCGACACGGCCGGATCTGGGCGTGCCTTCCGGGGTTTCATCCCGGTTAATGGCTGTGAATACAGCTCGGCTAACGATGGCCCGAGTGACGTCATGGTTGGCAGCAACGCAACATTCACCATATCCGGCTCGGGTTTGCGGGTCGAGTTCAGCTCCCTGGAAGCATCCTATTCGGTAGGCGAGCCGATAACGCTCACGCTAAATGTGACGAACATACAGGCCTCTCCCCAAGATAGCGTCTTCAGTAAACTCTCGTTGATCGGTGATGCGACCGCGGTCGTTCTTGACAGCGCCCATACCGGGCCAATGACAATTGCGGCTGACGGCACCACCGAGTTCACGTACTTCTATTCAGCGTCGCAACCGGGCTCGGTAGCCTTCAGCGCAATGGCTATAGCTGGCATCACCGCGGATTCCTCGGCGGTAATCGAGACCGAGGAGGTTGTCATTCAGGATGTGCCGAGCGGGCTTGAGGTGTCGCTGCACAATTTCATGCCGACGGCCGTAGCCCGAGGACAGAAGAACATATTCCCGCTCAGCCTGGAGTTGCGCCACGCAGACTCGAATGCGGCGGCGCCCATCCGAGTAAACTCCCTCACCATGTCGGTGCTCCTGGGATCCGGAGTGGGTCAACCCGCTGGCGGTGTTCTCTCGCGGCTCCTACTAGCCGATGACAACTCCACCCTCAGTGTGGTTGCGGATGTGCCTGGCTCCTCTGACGTCACCCTAGTGTTCAATCCTGAGTTGATCCTTCAACCTGCCGACGAAGTGGAACTGGTGCTTCTCGTGGATGTCTCCGACAGCACAACCGCGACAAGTCTGATGCTCGGCCTGGAGACACTCTCGGCTATCGGGGCCACAGATGCCAATACGGCATCGCCCATCGTCGTCCTACCACAAGCCAGCATGCCAATGCGGACGGCCTCTTGTCGTATCGATGATCCGACTACCACCCTGGCCGTGTCCAACGCTTCGCAGTCCCTGGCGGGCGTGGTTGCCGGACAGGCCGACGTACCGATTCTATGCGTCGGCTTGCGTCATCCGGGTGCCACCGGCATGTCGCAAGTGCAGCTGGCCGGCCTATCATTGGTTCTGGTGAGTGGCGACGATACGCTGATGGCTTCGACGGTTGCCGACCGAATCGCATTCTACCGTTCGACCGAGTTGTTGGGCGAGGTATCAGGGGCGCAGCTAGACACGGATCGAATCATGGTGGACTTCAGTTCGGTATTGACGATCAATCCGAGCGCCAGAGACTCACTTACGGTGAGGTTGTCGATTGCTCCAGGCATTTCGTACGATTCGATCCAGGCCATTATACCTGACAGCTCGGTGTTCGTAGTCCGGGATATCATCTCCGGATCGGAAGTCACGGCCGTGACGGATGACGAGATCCTGGCAACGGGATCGGTTTTCCCTCTCGCTTCGTCGGTGGTTGCGATCTATCAGCCTGCAGGCGATCTCTCTTATTGCCTGGAAGACAGTCTGCCGACGTCGTTGGTAGCCGGAATCGATGGGATAACGTTGGTTTCGGTGGACCTGACCTACGATCACCCTCTGTCATATGCCCCCATCCGCATAGTGAGTTTGGCGCTCTCGTTGATGGATTCCGCCGAAGTGCCACTGGATCCCGGCCAACTATTCGACCGCACCGGATACCGACAGGGATCGACCGATGTGAAGTATTATACGGGACTGAGTCTCTGGCATGGAGCAACGGTCTTTCCGCTTGGTGATACCGGCTTGGTCATGTGGCCCGGGACGAGCTCACATGTGCAGCTAGTAGCCGACATCGAAAGCGACAGTCCATACGATAACTTCCACGTGTCCATTGACAGAGTGGAATTGATCACGGTGTATGACGCCATTGATCCATCGCACTCTCCAAGCCTGGTGGGTAGCACTTCGTGTACCGGTACTATTCCGTACGAGAGCAAAACAACCAGCGTCTTCCTTCCGGCCGGAGTGCCCCAGTTTGCTCAGGGCAACGGTTCTGTCAGACTCGCCCATCCTGGTCAACTGCAGTTTCCCGTTGGATCCGGAAGCTTCACTTACTCCGGTGGTGATCAACTAGGTGAGATTGAGTTTTCGACCCTCATACCGGTCGTTTTCGAACGAGTTGGTAGTTCCGAGAAGGCCATGTCGGCGGCCAGAGTGTTCTCCAGCCTCGAGCTTTTCAACGGAGCAACCTCCATCGCCTTCGACTCAGATCCCGATGATGACACCCTGGCTCTAACGATTGCCCCGGTCTTGATACTCAGGCATGAGACGACCGAAGACATTTCGCTCGTGGCTGACCTTCGTCAAGATGTAACTCCGGGAACGTACACGATAAAACTGATCGATTCGACTGCAATCGTTCTGCGGGATCGGAATCTGCTCACTTCGATTTTCCCGGGACTGGCTACGAGCGGTTATCCGATCACCCTGGGAACAATCAGTATCTCCGCTGCCGGCTTGCAGGAGTCATTCTCGAACTATCCGAATCCCTTCAAGCCCTCGGAGAAGCCGACAACCATCGCCTATGTTCTCACAGAGGACGCCCACGTCGACATTGACATGTTCACGATCACGGGGGAGCCGGTGGCCAGAATCGCCTCTGACGAGCTACGGACAGCTGGTCCCCATCAGGACCAGACCTGGCAAGGTAACAACGACGCAGGCGTGAAGGTGATTCCAGGGACATATTTCTGCCGCCTTACGGCCCGCTACGTATCTGGCCGAACCGAAACGGTCCGTCGAAAGGTAGCGGTGATACGATGAGAAATCGCTGGCTACATTTCGTTCTGATTGGGCTGCTCCTCTCCTTCTCAACGGCCTCGGCCGGGGAATACCAAGGCGGGACAGAATCACCACTGCGCTTCGGTGTCGGCGCCAGAGAGCTGTCATTGGGCGGTGCCTCAATCGCTCGCTGCGATGCCTCCACGGCCGCCTTCTGGAATCCGGCTCGACTGGCCGAGGCTGAATACATGACACTCAGTGGCTTTCACACAAACTTGTTCGATACCGATGTTGCCTACCAGTATGCCGGTCTGTCGATCCCCACGCTCGATATGGGATCGTTCGGATTTGGAGTTCAGCGGCTGGGCGTTGACGACATTGAAAGACGTGACTCCGCTAATTTCCTCGAAGGGAGTTTTTCAGATACGCGCCTCGGCTTTCACGCCGCGTATGGGCGGTACTGGGGTTCCTATCAGGTCGGAGTATCGGTCGGCCTGGAGCATCACGCGCTCGACAACTACTCGGCGACTTCGTCGCCCGAAGTCAACATAGCTATAATGCGTTCTTTTGTTCCTTCGACAAGCCTACTTGGCGAGGTCGATGCCGTCCTGTATGCTAACAACATGTTCGGCTCGTCGGTAGAGCTGGACCAGGAGTCTATGACTCAGCCGTCGGCTCTAGCAGCAGGACTGACGACTGACCTCTTCCCTTCTATGTCAAACCGCCACCGGACCGAACTCTCAGTGCGCTTGACGAAGGTTGACGAGGTCGATATGGCTTTCGCTGCCGGTCTCGAGTACACTTACGGTGACATGATTTCGCTGCGCGGCGGACTGAGGGATGATGAATGGAGCGTGGGCGTCGGCGTGGGCTACGAGTGGTTCGCCTTCGACTACGCCTTGGTCAATCGTACTCTAGGCAGCCTGCACATGTTAGCCTTCACGACCTCGTTTGGAACCGCCGTATCGGAACGGCGATTGCTCAAAGCCGAGCAACGCGAAGCTGAGTTCCAAGATCGAATGCAGGATCAACTACATGAGCGAAACGCCGCTACCATCGCAGAACTGGTTGAAACGGGACGGGCGGCCTTCGAGACGAATCTAACCGCCGAGGCCGTGAACAGTCTTGATCGGGCCATGTTTATTGCCCGAAGCAGTGGACTCGATACTAGCCAGATATCTCCCTTGCTGGAGACGGCATCGCAGCGCTTGGAGCAGGAGCAACGTGAGATCGAACATCAGCTCTACATGGACTCGGCCCAATACAGCCTCTCCGTGAATGAACTCGTCAATGCCCGATACTTCTGTGGACAGGCAGCCAAAGCAGATCCTGGTTCTACCGACGCCGCTGTCATGATCGCGCAAGTCAACCAGATGCTCGACGACAATGCTGCTCGCGAAGCTTTAGTAACAGAACAAGTGCAGCAGATAGAACTGTCGCTCACCTACGGTGCCTATAAGGACGCAATCGACAGAGCTGTCTCCCTCGAAGAGATCGCTCCCGACGACAACACCGTGGTCCAGTTGTTGAAACGGGCCCGTTTTGAGGACTTGCGTAACCGCGGTGACCGTGCCTTTGCGGCCGGTCAGTATGAATCGGCATTGCAACTCGTCGATGAGGCGGAGTCGATATTCCCCGAGCATCATTGGAGCTCCTCGCTCCGTGACCGTGTCCGCCAGGCGACCGTTCCTCTTCGGAGCCCTGTTCCGACCAGCTCTTCCCTCGCGGAGATCGTTCCTACGGAAGCCTCTCAGAAGCAAGCTGAAGAACTCTATCGCGTGGGGCAATTGGCCTTTGAACATGGCGATTTTGAGGAAGCGATCTCAACCTGGGAGCGGGTCGAGCTTCTCGTCCCCGATTTCTTGTCAGTTCGCAACTACCTTGTCGAGGCCTACAAGTACTTGGGTGTGGAACACTACAGTAACGACCAACTGGAGCAAGCCCTCACGGTCTGGCGTCGAGCCGCTGAATTAATGCCACACAACCAGGAAATCGCCTCCTATATCAAGCGCACCGAGTCCGAAATATCTAAGATCCGAAAGTTATCGTATGAACCATAGCACGGCCGAACAGGGCAGCGATTGGCCCGACGCCAAAATGTATCCCAAGTCTATTCGGGCTCATTTCGCATTCTACGTAGCCATCATCATAGTCGCCATGATGGTAATCACGAGTGTCATTGTAAGTGAGATGTACGCCTCGGCTGTAACCCAGGGTATCGTTGAGAGACTTCTTTCCCAGGCTCGTTCTTACAGTGGCTCGGCTGCCAAGCCGCTGCTGACCGGTGAGAGCCCTGACGCTCTGATGCTCAACAGCTTGTGTCGCAAATTGAGCGATGATTCCGAAGACATCTATTGGTCCGCGATAACCGATTCGGACGAGCGACTAGTCGCCCATACCGACGTTCGACAGATCACCTCACTGGGACAGCTTCCGAACTGGAACACAGCAGGGGAGCAGGATCTGCTTCGCCTCGACGAGGCCTACGCCTTGGCGAATGACACGGTGCGAATTCGAGTACCCATCCGGGATCACCAACTGGTGGTTGGTCAGTTGGAATTGGCCGCGTCGGCCGAACCAATTCGAGTCGCTCGCACTCAATCGTTGATCACTATGGCGTCGGTGGGTCTGGCGGTGCTGCTTCTGGGCTTGCCCCTCACCATGTTTCTGACTCACCGCAAGCTTCGACCCATTGCTACCATAGCCGAGCATCTACAGAATACGAAACCAGGGGATCTAAATATCGACATCCCCATCGAGTCCCGCGATGAGTTTGGTTACCTGGCCGACACCTTGCACATCATGGGGAAAAAGGTAACAGATGCCCAGCTCCAGGTGGTGGAACGAGAGCGTATGGCCAAGGAACTCGAGATTGCTCGCGAGATACAAGCCAACATTCTGCCCAAAACCTTCCCAGGGAATGCCCGTCTCGAATCCTGCGGGTTCTACAAGAGCGCCAAGGAAGTCGGCGGTGACTACTTTGATTTCATCGAGATCGATTCGGACCGGCTAGGCGTACTGGTAGCAGATGTCTCGGGCAAGTCTCTGCCCGGAATGCTGGTGATGCTCCTTACGAGGGATATTGTCAGGCAGCAGTCGCGAAGTATTGGCAACCCAGCCGAACTGCTTTGTCGAGTGAACCAGGAACTTCTACCGAACATTCGGCGGGGCATGTTTGTCACGATGTTCTATGGTGTTCTGAACCACACGACAGGAGTGTTCGACTTTGCGTCGGCTGGTCACAACCCCCTTCTGTATGTAGCTGCCAATGATCACAAGATTAGCCAGTTTAGCCCTAAAGGGTTTCCGCTGGGACTGATGCCACCGAAGCAATTCGACCAACGCCTCACTTTGGAGTCCCTGAAACTCAAGGATGGCGATGTCCTTGTTCAATACAGCGATGGAATCAACGAAGCACAGAATGCCGCGGGCGAGGAGTTCGGCATGGATCGCTTCGTCAACTCAGTTCTGCACGGCAGCAATCTGCCCGTTGAAGAGATTGTTGGCGGGGTGATGGCAGGTCTCGACGAGTTCGTTGCCGCGGCACCCCAGTACGATGATATCACGTTAATGGCCCTGAAGTGGCACCTGCAGAGTGCCGAGAACAGCTTAGCCGTAGATCCAGAAGGTAATCATGAAGATAGACACCAAACCGTTTGAACCCCTGGCTGTCATGACATCGGTCGACGAGGCGAGTGTCAACGCTTTCGTTGCCGAAGTCCAGGAGCGACTCAAAAGCCGCCCGGAGTCAATCCGGCTGGACTGTGCCAGCCTTGTTAGTCCGTCTTCCGCCAATGTTCGGACCCTGTGGCTTGCCCGCCAGCTGTGTGAACAGCATGGATCTCATGTCGAGTTACACAATGTGCCCAGCGGCCTGAGACGAGTCCTGCAGATACTCGATCTGGCTGAGTTATTCAGCGTGGAACCGCAAGATAGCTACCGCCTATCGATAGCATTTGCCCCCACTGAAGACGACATCAATAGCACCATGTCAACACTGGTAGCATTTCTGACCGGTCACGGGGTCCCTGATGCTCCAGCCTTTGATCTCCAGACGGTTTTCTACGAAGTAACAACAAATATCCGGCGTCACGGGCAACTGGCCGACAACGACTCGGTTGCGTTCAAGACAAAGATCTCAGGGCAGACCGTGGAACTGACTATCATAGATACGGGCATGGAGTTCGATCCAACCGTAGGTATGGGTACTGATCTGGATGTTGAGCAAGCTGGTCGCGACCATCGCCGGGGCGGCTTCGGCCTGGCAATGATCGACCGGTTGAGCAACTCGGTCACTTACGTGCGGGCTGAACAGTCCAAGAATGTACTTGGCATAGTGAAATCCTGGTGATCATATGAGCAACACCGAATTCCAAATCAAGACGCTGAACGACGACTCACGAGAAATCTCTGCGGGGACGGTCCTCGACAATTCCAATGCAGACTCTTTCTCTGCCCTGCTCATGGAGCTGTACGAATCGAAGGTAACCACAGTCCTTATCAATATGTCCGAGCTAGAATTCCTTTCGTCGGCGGGAGTAGGGGCAATTCTCGGTACTGTAGAGCTGTTTCGAGAGAACAAGGGTGACATCGTATTGGCTGAGGTAGGCGACAAGATATTGCACATCCTGGAAGTGCTTAACCTAGATGATTACCTTACCGTCTGCAAGTCTCACGGAGAGGCGCGGGCGAAGTGCGGAGTGAGGTGAGCGTGCCGACGAATACGGAGGACAGAGCCGCGGAGACAAGTCGTATTCTGATGTCGTCTAACGCCTGGCAGGTCCTGGCTCTGGACACGCTGGGGCGTCTGACCAGGCAATTCGCGCTGCAGCCGGACTGCAACAAGCTGATTGATCTGGTTCTCTTGTCGTTGACCGGCCAGCTATCGACAGTCGGCGCCTTCGCCTGCTTCCTGTCATCTCTGGGCGATGGCACATCATCCGAATACCGCGGCAGTGGCCTGCTGCACAAGCAAATCGAGCTGGCGGGCCTGCTTGAGTACAATGACTGCCAGCGTTTTTTCACTGAGCAAGAGATGCCTTTGAGAGTTGAAGACCTCGAAGATGAATTGTCTGCCCCTCCGATCATAGGTGCCCTAACGCGAAACGCCAACGTCGCGGCCCTTGTCCCAATGACTATCGGCGATTCACTCCTGGGTGTTCTGGGAGTTGCTCGTAAGGCCAATGGCTCCCCTTACGATCAGAATGATCTGAAGCTCTTGGCGACCCTGTCAGACACTATCTCCCCCTTGTTGCACAACTCGCTGCTGTACGCTTCACTAGACTCCTTGAACCAGTGGCACCGCGACGTGATGGATAGCGTCCAACAGGGCGTTGCGGTCTTCTCGCCTTCCTTGCGTGTGAAGCAGATCAACACCAAAGCTCAGCAGGTTCTGCAGTCACTCGGCAAAGACTCTGCGAGCTCTGACGCGGCGGTTCATTGCACAGTGTTATTCGATGACGAGACCTTCCCCGGCTGGGCTGCCTTCATAGCACAAACGGTGGCCAACGAAAGCGAGCCAGCGACTGAGACACTAGTTTCCAGAGATATTGGTGGCGACCGCTTCTTTGTGATCAGCGTATCACGCACTTCACGTGATGTAGAGACAGCTCCGGACGTAATCGTCACGTTTGATGAGGTTACCGAACAGCGCGAAACGGAGCACCGCATGTTCGAAATGGAGCTGTTTGCCGAAAAGGGCATGATGGCTGCTTCGATTGCCCACGAGCTGAACAACTACCTGGCTCTGATTCTTGGTGGTATCGAGCTTACCCAAATCGCCTCTTCAAGAGGAGACAATGAGAAGGTTCTCAGTTCGCTTGAGAAGTTGAGGAGCAACTCCAAGGCCATGGAGAAGTTCACCGCCGGACTTACAGATTATCAGAAGGCCGGCACCGAAAAGGGTATCACAGACCTGAACACAATCGTCAGAGATGTCACCGGTTTTGCACGACTGCAGAAGCGATTCAATGGAGTCTCTCTAGGCACGATCCTGTCGGACGCCGCACCGAAAATTGAGGCGAATGCTGACCAAATCTCGCAGTTGCTGATGAACTTGCTCAACAACGCCGCCGACGCTATCAAGGATGGTGATGTCCTGGCGGGCACCGTCACAGTAGCCACAGACTGCAGTGACGGCGTCGTTTGGCTCAGTGTTTCGGACAACGGCGCGGGGATCCCCGCAAACCTCAAGGACAAATTGTTCCAGACCAGATTCACTACCAAGGACTATGGCCATGGCTTCGGCATGGTAACCTGCGGTCGTATCTTGAAGAATCACTCCGCAGAGAGTGTTGTGGAATCGGAACAGGGGCACGGTACTACTATCAGGATCAGCTTCTCTGGCCGTAGATAGTCATCGTACCACCGATTCGAGCGGACCGTCACTCCCCCAGTAAGGTTTGTCGCACAATGATGAGCTGATGCTCTTTCCGACCAAGTATGAAGTCGACAAAGAGACTAGTGCGAGTCCCCCTCTAGAATAAACCCACCCCAAAGCAACGGATGAGCTGAACCGCGAGCAGAACGAGATGAGTCTATGATCTCCAAAGCTGCCCTCCGCAAAGCCTCGCCTCGACCCATCCCACCTAACCAGTGTTCGTAGAATCGACAGACTAACTCGGAGGTTTGCTCGTCAGGAGTCCTCCACAGACTAATCACGACCGATTCTACTCCGGCGTGGTGAAGTGCCCGGCGCAGTCCGATGACTCCTTCGCCGTTTACGATCTCGCCCAGCCCTGTCTCGCAAGCAGAAAGAACAGCCAGTTGAGTGCCCAACAAGTTCAGATCCGATACTTCAAGAGCAGTCAGAAAACCATCCTCACGCCATACATGTGAGTCTTGCCCGCCGCTCTTTGTGTTGTTCGCCCCGGCCAGAGCAAGCCCGTTGGCAATTAGCGGGCGGTAGAGATAGCCGTCTTCAATATAGGAACCAGTGTCACAGAAGACTCCGTGTGTTGCTACGTGGAGCACCTGGGGCGGTTCAACGATATTTTTCAGCGTCGTTTCGCTGGCATCTATACCATAACACTCACGCGTATCAAACCCTGCCTGTCTCAGGATCGCGGATGAAGCCCGTACTTCTTCCCGACTGTGGCCAAGGGGAAGGAAGTCGCCCTCGAGGCACGATACGACGGCACTCATCGGCCTGGAAGAGGAGCTATACCGATTTGAAGAAAGCGGTCGCTTGAACGGATCTTCAACCAGACTGTCAGTACGATCAAAATCCGGGTCGGCCAGCATAACGGCGGTCTTTGACCTACTCGTCAAGCGATTCTTCGCCCCCAGAACATCCCGCCCCGAGGACAAGTATGTGATTGAGTAGCGCTCTATCACATAGGAATCATCAGGAGTCGGCAACACTTGTAGTGGCAACAAACTCAGGGAGCCATCCGGTGAAACGAGCACAACGGTGTCGTTGTCGCACGCGGCTGCTAAAGGGGCGAACACCAGATCATACAGAGTACGCAGCTCTTTCTTGAGCTGACGCTCGAGATGTTGGCCGGCAGGAGATAGAATGCGGGCCCCGGCCTGACCAATCATGTGTCGAGCCCGGCGCACCAAGCTGTCAATGGGCTCGGCCGGACCCAGATCAATCAGTGACGATTCTCCGGAAGGTTTCACCACCAAGCCCAGGTAACGATCTGCATCAGCGGAGGACTCCTCCTGCGCAATCGCATCGAAATCGTAGCGCCGGTATCTTATGTACTCCCAAAGCACCGAACCCATGGGTAGAGCATCGGCAATGTCGGTCATCTGCACGTGACGAAGACGTTTGCTAAGATCGAACTCGGCACACTGCCGGCTCATTTGAGTTTCGATAGAGTCCTGAATGCGAACAAGGTTGTCTAAGGTATCGCGGTAGTCCTGATAGAACTCTTCTCCGACAACTGCCAACGAGAGATTCGCGAGCCGTGAACTCACCTCTGCCAGCAGCTTGGCCGACTCCTGCAACTCGGGGTGATCGGAGCAGATCGCAATTTCATGCTCGATCATCGACGCATCGACAACTGTTGCTTTGCCGTTCAGGATCATTTCACAGGCCAGATGGATCGCGCCACTCCGGGGATGCTCAACCGTGAGAGATAGCGCCGCATTGTCAATTAGCGGGTATTTGTTAAGCCAACGAAGCTTCTGACCTTCCGAAGAGAAGGAATACGCGTATTCCAGGAATCGTCGTTTCAGGTTGAATGAGTTGGTGAAGTGCGTTATGGCGTCGTCGATGCGCCCGGATCGAAAGCTGAGTCTGGCCATGTCCCGCTCGAGTCTGGCGATTTCCGGATGGACCGATCCAAGTGCTTTGGAGAGCACGGAATGGCCGTCGACAAGGAGCGACTCAGCTTCGGCCAGGCGTCCCTGCCGTTCCCGCAGCTGTGAAAGGCTGACCAGACTGTAGCCGACATCACGGTGGTTTGGTTTTAGCAGATGCCTTCGAATGCTCAGCGCTCGGACAGTCATTGTGTCTGCTTCGGCCAGCCTTCCCAATCTGAGGAGCGTCTCACCCAAATTGAACATTACCAGTGCTGATCGCGGGTGTTCTCGACCGTTGCCAGCGTCGGAGATATCCAAGGCCCGACGATATAGCTCCTCCGCGTCCGCATATCGATGGTCTTCATGAAGGAGATTCGCCAGATTTTGCAGCGCAAGCCCGATAGCCGGATGATCTGATTCGAAGGTTTCGCCGTAGATGTCTAGCGCCTGCCGGTAGAGCGACTCCGCGTCCGTTAGTCGTCCCTGGTCAAACTTAAGGTTGGCTAATCCCATGATCGCATCGGCAACTCTGGGGTGCAAATCACCAACAGTTGCGATGTACATGTCAATGGCCTGGTTGAACAGGGGTTCGGCGTCGGCATACTTCCCTTGCTGTCTGACCATCGTCGCCAAACCAACGAGACTGGCGGCAATGTCGGAATGGTTCGGACCAAGTGCTTCCCGGCGTATTTCGAGTGACCGGGTGGCCATTTCCTCGGCCTCAGCAAATCTCCCTGTTGTGCGCATCAAATCTGAAATCGAAAGTAGGACGGTGGCAGTGGACGGGTGATTGGCACCGAGGCTAGACTCGAGCGTGGCAAGAGCACGACGATGAAGAACTTCGGCCTCCGCATAGCGGGCTTGTAGGCTCAACGTCGCAGCAAGGTTGTTGAGTACCACCCCGACATATCTATGCTTCGCTCCGAGGTTGGTTTCGCAAACAGTAAGCGCTCTTCGGAAAAGGTCTTCAGCTTCCGTATACCTGGCCTGCGATTGCACAATATTGGCGAGATTGTTGATAGTCGGGAGCAACGAGATGTCGTTTGGCCCGGAAGCCGCCTGCTTGGCCTTCAAAGCTCGACGATGAAGAGCCTCGGCCTGCCGATAATCTCCGCGCTTGCCATATACTGCCGCCAGGTTGCTGTAGCTCCGGGCCGTCTCAGCACTTTCCGGACCAAGGGCGGCTTCCTTGATCGCGACAGAACGCTGATGAAGAGAAAGGGCCTCGTCAAGGCGTCCCTGGTCGACGTACACGAGACCTAGATTGTCGAGCGTCTTTGCATATTCCTCGTGATCCGAACCCACCGAGGCTTCCATCAATTGTAGTGATTCGGTATAAGTGCTTTCGGCGGCCAGGTAGTTCGCTTGGTGAAACAGGACTGCGCCCAAACTTCGTAGGGCCTTGGCTACCACCAACTCATCGGGCAAGTCCTGAGCCCGTCTTACGGCCAGCGAGTTACGAATGTACTGCTCCGCCTGACCGTATTTCCCTGCAGTGTAGCTGTACTGGTAAGCCAATAGCATGATCGAAGCTACTGCCGTATCGTTCGGTCCATACTCCGCTATGGCAAGTTCCAGGGAAGTTTCGATTATGACGATCGCCGAGTCGATGTTTCGCGCTTCATACAATGAGTCGGCGACGTCCAATAGGCGATCAACTTCCGGAGTTCCGGCACTTGATATCACCGCTAACAACATCATTAGCGTGACGGCAAGAACTCCGGCCGCGGTAGGTCGCTGGTACCGTACACGATACTCGTTGCGGGCAGACTCTGGAGTAATACACATGCGCCTTAAGATACGAGATCAGCCACCGGTGCGTCAAGCTTGGAACATAGTACGGGACGGTTGGAGAAACGATGCCGAAGGGCAGGCGATGCTTAATCGGCGGAGTTATCGGGCGATTCGATAAGTGTAACGCTGATTCACTACGAGGGAGTCTTTGGTTACATCGGAGATGACTAGCAGGTATCTACCAGGCTCGGTCAGTTGTCCCGTGAGTAGCAGACGGCCGGTCTCGTATTCATCGAAACTGCTGAAGCTGTCGATTCTCTCCAGCAGACTGCCATCAGTATCGAAGATTTCGATGAGATAAGAACCATCTACATCGCAGCCATCACAAATGAACGAAATGACAGCGTCCTGGCCGTCCGGTACGTTGAAGGTTCCAGTCGTCGATGAGCGAGTGGGCAGAAGGGAGATTTCACTCAGCGGGGACAGACTATTCGAGTCGATCACGCCCAACCAGGCAGGGTACACAAGTAGTGCTATCAAGAGCAAGGCCACTGCCGGTCTGAATAGCAATGGGGCATCAGGCCAGAGCCACCGTCTCATGCGCGCACCGAACGGTTCGACTCCCCTCACGCGATCACCAGAGGCCACTTCATTTCGAATCAGCTCGTGTCCGAGCAGTAAACCGGCGTGAGTCTCAAACCTCTGGAGCTCAGCGAAGCAACAATCACAGATCAGAATATGGGCGCTGAAGCGATCAGCTTCCTCATCGGTAAGAAGTCCAAGCTCATAACTATGACGAAGATCGCCGACTTCCTGGTCTATACAACCCCTCATAAATCCTGATCTCCTTCTCCGAACAGACAGTCGCTCAGCATCTTGCGAGCCCGACTAACCGTTGAATAGACATTGGTTCGAGTCATATTCAAGCGCTGGCAAATCTCGTCCGTGCTGTATCCAAGATGAATCAAGTTCAGGATCCGTGCGTAGGTTCCATTCACCTTGACAATCTTCCTCAAGCAGCGCAGGAGCGACATTACGGTATCAGAGTCGGTCGCAGTAGCGTCGGCCAATATTCCTGCGTTCGTTAGCTCCGGTAGCGCCTGCTGCTTAACTCTATCGCGCCGAAGATAATTGCCGACCTTGTTACGCAGGACTTGATAGGACCAGGCTTCAAACTGAACATCCAAGTCCAGAGAGCTTAGCTTATCCATTATTGTCAGGCAAGCCTCGTGGGCGATGTCCTCAGCATCGGACTGTCGTACTCTTCTTTTCGCGATGAGCGTAAATCTTGCACGCAGATGTGAAAAAAGACACTCGCGGGCATTCGTGTCTCCATTGCGAACGCGGAGAAACAGCTGATTCAAGTCCACCTGGATGTGTCTCATTCCGTTTGGGTTACAACCTATCTATAGAAGACACATAGCCTGGTGTCAAGACGAATCATTTTTGTAAGGATCTTGCAAGATTCTGTATACTCCGTAAATTACATATATAGTTGCGATGGGGCAAATTGACCCATTGCAAATGAATAGTCAAGCAGTGATACCAACCGACAGCAAGGCTGTCTCCGCGTTGATCAAAGAGTAGGTACACAACGATAACGGATCCACACGACACCGATGGTTCGGGGCTTCAGTCGCCCTTCGACTCAGGACTCAGGACCAGTCCGGTGGATAGTTAGGAGCCCATCGCCATGAGAACACTCATCCTAAGCCTCGTGACATGGAGTCTGGTGACCGCCCTGCCATCCGGTGTTATGGCTCTGCTGCATTCTGAACAGAAATCAGTCAATAGAGTTGAGCCAACCCGACTTATCGTGAAGTTCGATACGGAAACGAGACCGGTACTGAGCAACAACAAGGGGAAGCTCCGAACGGGCATCTCTTTGGTAGATATCCTCAACGACAAGTATGGCGCACAGTCTCAGGGTCGCCTCATACCTAAGGCAGCCGTGCGATCGTCCGATAATCCCCTTCGATCTGTCTACGTCTTTGACTTTGCCGATGGTGTCGACGTGCGTTCTCTGGCAAGAGAGTATGCCAAGGTGCCGGGAGTGCTTTACGCTGTGGCCGACGAACCGATGCAGTATGATGACGTTCCTGATGATCCTCTGTACCAGCACCAGTGGTCACTCAACAACACCGGACAGCCTCACTACCATGTTGTGAGGCGCGACGGTGACTTCAACGATACGCTGGCGCTGGTTAGCGGAGTTGATGGCGCCGATATCCACGCTGAAGAAGTATTTGTCAGCCCGCCTGTCAGCACTTCTGTGACGGTGGTCGCAATACTTGATACAGGAATCGATCGTGACCACCCCGATCTGGCTGGCAAAATTTGGAACAATGTGGATGAGATTCCCGATAATGGCCTGGATGATGATCACAACGGGTATGTAGACGATGTTCGCGGATGGGATTTCTCTAGCAGAGTGACACCCATTCCTCCGTTCGGTGAAGACAATGATCCTGAGGATTGGATGGGCCACGGAACGCATTGTGCAGGTATTGTCGCGGCAAACACCGGCAATGCGCTGGGAGTGGCCGGAACAACCCCGAATGTCCAGATAATGTCCCTCAGGCTCGTGCTCTTTCATTCCCTCATAGCCAGAGCACTGGTTTATGCAGCCGACAATGGCGCGGACGTTGTCAACATGAGTTTCGGAGGCGGTGCCGATCCGTTGATGCAGGAGGCTTTGCAGTATGCTCGCTCCCGGGGAGTGGTGCTGGTCGCGTCCGCGGGCAACGACGGCTATGAAGTGATCCACTACCCATCCTGTTATCCGGAAGTGATCTCTGTCGGGGCAACTAACGACTCCGATCACGTTACTTATTTCTCAACCTACAACGAGTTCTCGGAAGTTTGTGCCCCGGGTCAATCGGTTCTCTCACTCAGAGCCGCAAACACTGACATGTATGCGGCCGGGGGTGAGCCCGGCGTTCATATTGTTGACCAAGATTATTACCTGGCCTCGGGCACTAGCATGGCCTGTCCCTATGTGGTTGCCGTTGCAGCCTATTTGCGAGCAGTATCTCCGGGTCTCAGCCACGATAGAATACTCGAAATACTGCGCACCACTGCGGACGACCTGATAGACCCATACGGGTACGGTTTGATTCTGCCGGGCTGGGACATTTACAGTGGGTGGGGAAGGGTGAACCTCGCAGCAGCATTAGAAGCAGTTCCCGGCGTCAGGGCGATATTGGCGAGTCCATCGAACTTCGAGATTGTATCGGGCGATTTGGGCTTTTCCGGGACGGCTGACGGCGCAGAATTCTCCAACTACATTCTTGATTACTCTCCGATCGATGCCTCGACGTGGACAGAGTTCACCTACTCGACTGTGCCGGTTACCGATGGCCAGCTTGGAACTCTTGACTGCAGCGGATTGGCCTCCGGGGAGTATGTAATCCGACTCCGCGTTGGCAATAGTAATACGGACTATGCCCGGGTGTTCATCTCGACTGGAGTACTGGCCGAGATGACACAGCCAAGTCCTTATGACACCCTCCAAGGTTTGGTTGATATTGTGGGTTCAGCGTATTGTCCCGGATTCAGCCACTGCGTGATTGATTGGGGGGCCGGTGAAACGCCAGCAACCTGGACGGTGATAGACTCCTTGACTATTCCGGTGGTCGAGAATCTTCTTGCCTCCTGGGATGGGTCAGTGGCAGACGCCGGACCCGTGACAATCCGCACTCGTCTCTTCGACGATTCCGGGTTGGTCTCCAGCCATGAAGTGCTTGTGGTGATCGTCATCCCGTTTGTCCCTCCGAATGGGTGGACTATGGATTTCACTGAGAGACTTGGACGCATCGCCAATTACGTTGATGTCGATCACGATGGCGTGAATGAGTTCGTGATCGGTACAAGCGAGGGGATTCTATTTGTGAATCTGGATGGCACTATTAAGACATCCGGCGTCCCAACGTTTCCGCAGGCTAGTTACCGTGCAGCCTGTGTGGCCGTGGGAAAGCTCGACTGCGATGGTTTTGATGATTTTGTGGTTTTAGGGGAAGACTACTTGCACATATTTCGGTCAACCGAGCCATCTGTTGCCGTAGAGCTGTTGGTTCGTCCTGTCACGGCTATCTCTTCCATAGGAGCCTTCAACAGATCCGCCAAGTTGTTTTTGCGCGACATTGATGGTGACGGCATTGACGAGATTCACTACGCCCCCGGGTATAACTATGTTGACTATGAGAAGCACTATCAGATATATCGCGCCAACGGTAGTATGTGGGAGTGGTGCAACAACGGTACTGGCCCCCCGCATACCTATTGGCAGAGCTTGCCAGCAGATCTTGACGGCGATGGCCTCTGCGAGATTTACTGCCTCGGCGATGATCTGAAGAGCTTTGATCTGAATGGTTGTGAGCAGGATGTGACCCTGGTTACGGTCGAAGGCATCCCTGTCAACGCTGTCTATGCACATCTGACCGCAGCCGACGTAGACGACGATGGTCTGCCGGAGCTAATAGTCGTGGCCGCCAAGAGTGATGAACCTTACGGGGTTCAAGGAGAGTGGGTGGTCTTCGCCTTTGATGAGGGTCTGCAACCCGTTCCTGGCTGGCCCCATAGTACAGGGGTGGAGGCACATTACTTGCATAGATGGATTTCTCCGCCTGTTTTCGCCGATCTTGACTCAGACGGAGAACCGGAGTATCTCTGTACCACCTATGATGCCATTAGGGCCTGGCGTCTTGACGGATCTCCATTTCGGGGTGATTCCTCAACCCATGGTTTCTTCACCAATTCCAGCCAACCGGGTGTCATGGACTATCCTCTGGTGTGCGAGACATCCGGCGACGCGGAGATTGACATCATCGGTTTGTTCCTTGGAGATGACGGTCATGCCTATCCGGTCGCAAGGGTGGAGAGCTTCTCAATCAGTGGTGAGCCCAATCAGAGTTTTCCCAAAATCGCATCGACTGAATCGATCTTCCGCACGGCTCATATCCCTACTTTCGGAGACTTCGACGGCGACGGCTTTCTGGAGTTGGTGGCTCCGTGCACACGAGGCGGAAGTCCTGGCTATGGTAGACTCGTGTATCTGAAACTCCCTGACGTACCTTACAGTGACGATCTTGCGCCGGTTTCTATTTGGTCGTACAACCGCAGACTCAATGCCACGGCCGGGAGTGGTCCATCTATCCAATACCCCATCGCCATCATGCCAAATTTCGGTGAGGATGGGGATGGCAATCTTGTTTTCGTTCCGGAGCCAACGATATTCTGGCTTTACAGAGATACATCGGGGGCAGCCCAGGAGCAGTACGAAATCGAGGTGGGGCTGGACGATGATTGGTCGGTAGCAGAGATGTGGGCCAGCGGCCCCGTCGTTAGTGCCGACTTTCAGGCCGAGTACCCCATGGCCAAGATCGCCGCGCGCTCGACGGGCC
>CAZHDS010000043.1:0-19497 GCA_964531495.1 uncultured Ignavibacteriales bacterium | reverse complement strand
CATCGAAGACACTCTAGTGATATCCATTGACCACTCTGCCAGCGAGTGATCTGGCGCTGACTCACGAACAAAGAAAAACCCCGCTGCTCGGCGGGGTCTTTCTTTATGGTTATGGATGAATCCTCGTTTACTTCAACAGCACCATCTTCTTGGTGGCGGTGTAACTACCAGCCTCAAGGCGATAGAAGTATACGCCCGAAGAATGCTGGCCGGCGTCCCAGCGCACAGTCATGAATCCAGCCTCAGCCTGACCGTTCCACTCTTCAACCGTCTGACCCAGGATATTGAAGACCACGAGTCGCCACTCACTGGCTTGCGGCAGTCCAAACTCAAAGGTCGTGCTCGGATTGAACGGGTTAGGATAGTTCTGTGACAGCATGAACTCGGCCGGGATAAGATCCAGATCCGGCTTGAGCACAAGACCATCGAAGGAGCCTACTTCGATCTCGCGGATACCGGTAGCGCCATTCAGGATGAGAACCGCGCCTACGGTGAGCGAGCTTGCTCCGCCCTCGTCATAGATCAAGACCCGCGTATTCTCGCCATCGAAGTTGTACCGGATGTCCATCAGCGAGGCATCGGCGGCCAGAGTAGGCTCAACCTCACCTTCCAGAAGCAGGCTAATAGCTCCCACTCGGAACTCGCTGGCAATGATCTCGAGCCGATCGTTGCGCACGGCCATCTGAACCGCCAGACTCTGGTCCGGGTTCAGCTTGGGCATGGCTGGCGCATCGCCAACCACCACACGAATCAGGAAGACCAGGTCAGCCACCGAGAGTGTGATGCCGTCAGCATTGGCATCGGAGGCGGCAATCTGGCCATCGACATTGATGTTGAAGGTAGCCAGACCGAAGACGAAGTAATTGCTGAACATGACAGCGTCGGCGATTTCATAGGCAACGCCATTGAGGTTTATGTCGCCGCGTGCGTCGATCGAGTCGGCGCAGACAATGTCAACACCACCGTTTGTGAAGTCGATGCATCGTAGCGCGGTCGGCTTGCCCGGCTCGCTAGGAACCAAACAGGTGTCAGGGGCACCGGCGTAGCCTGGGAACGCATAGCTATTATCGGTCATGTCGTGGCCCTCGAAGTCGAATACGTAGCGAGAAACCCAAAGGGTGTCACCACGTTCGGACGAGAAGGCGTTATCGCCACAATCGAGCCACGCGAATCTCATCGGGGCGTACTGGCACTCAAGCGTCCGGTCGTCACTGACCAGGAACTCGATATCGGCCAAGGAACCGATCTGATCGTCCAGATAACAGCCGGGGTGGTTAGCGCCGTTGTTGGTCTCGGCGATCGCCACAATACGCAGGAGGCCACTGGGGCATGATTCGCAGTTGCCATTGGCACCGAAGCGGAAGGTGAAATATTCCCAGCCGCAGCCGGTGAGGAGTTCACCTGGATAGACATTGTGAATCGACAGAGCCGAAGCATCGTAGGCAATCAGCAGATCATAAGCTCCAAGAGGCTTGCCGGATCCATTGAGGAACACCCGCACCGTTTCCAGTTGACCCTGGATGGCGTTGTGAGTCTTCTCAATCTGCACGTGGAGACACTCGTCGATGACCACGTCGATGCAGATAGTATCAACTGTCTCAGCCAGGCAGTCATCAATCGCGGTCACTATAAGGCAATACTCACCAGAACCGGCGACGTCGAAGCAGATTTGCCCGGCTCCAACATCATAGCTGCCAAAGGGAGCGACCGTAATGCTATCAAGATTGCCATCAGGATCTGACGGGTTGATATCAAAGCACACTTCACCCGGCTCGTCGAGATAGGCGACCATGTCGGGTGGCAGTCCCAGTGATGGGGCGGTGTTGTTCTCGATAGTGAGCATCGTGGTATCGTAGGCAGTAGCTCCGCACGAGTCGATCGCCAGAAGCACGAACGGATATGAACGCTCGCCCGCGGGCACGTTGAAGCATATCGAAGGATTGCCGAACTCCCAGGTGGGCGGTAGTAAATCGCCATTCTCCGACACTAGTTCCACAGTGGCAAGATTCCCGTCGATGTCGCCGGCTATCACTTCCCAGCAGACGGTCGTCGGCTCGCAGAGGAACATCACTTGATCCTCGCCGACATCGATGGTCGGGGCGCTATTAAGATCAAAGGTAACCACAAAGGAATCCACGCAGGAAGCGCCGCAATCGTCAAGACACATCACCTTGATGGTCGATGTTTGGTCCGCCGTCGGGGTGTAGGTCCAGCTGCTGCCGACGATCGAGCCCGGGCCACCGATCAACTCGCAGTGGCTGAAGTTGCCGTCCGGGTCAGTGGCCAGAATTGGCAAACTGACTTCCGTTGGCACACACTGGAAGAAGGAAGCATCGCCCGGAAGATCGCAAACCGGCGGAGAATTCAATTCGATAGTGACCAAGACTGTGTCTTCATCGAAAGCATCGCATTCATCTACCGTCCTGAGAATCAGCGTATAGGTACCAGCGGTATCAGGCGTGAAGCATATGTCGTCGCCATCGACCGTAGCCAAACCATCGACGATGTAACATTCGACGAGATTGTCGTCAGGGTCCGTGCATCCGGCTGGCCAGCAGATCTCGGTGGGCGAGCACTGGAATACGTTGCGATCGGCCCCGGCATTGGCAGTGGGCGGCTGATTGAGGTCGATGAAGACAGCCATCGTATCCAAGTCGGTGGCACCACAGGCATCCGTGACGCGAATGTCGAAGAAGTAATAGCCGGACGTATCAGGCGTGAAGCAGACCGTGTTGTTAAGCGTATCGATATGGCCGCCACCGAAGAACAGTTCTTCGAGGACGATATTGTTATCGATGTCGCTGGTGGAGTAATCGAGGCAGATTTCCACGCTACTACACAGGAATTCACGTGAAGTGCGCGTGAAGGCAATCACTGGTGGGCTGTTGACCGTCGCGGTGTAGGTCACGCAGACGGTATCGGCCGCGCCGCAGGGATCAACAACCCGGGCACACATCTCGAAAGTGCCAGTACCGGTGACATTGAAGGTCCAAACACCACCCGAGCTGACCGCGCCGTTACCGGAGATCCTCGACCACCCCAGATCATCGCCATCAACATCGTCCGCGTCTAGCGGGAAGGTGACGGCGTAGGGACCACAGGCGAAGGTGTCAGTCGGTGCCGGATCGACCGCCACAGGAGGACTATTCAGAGTCACATCGACCGCGAAACTGCAGCTGTCATCCCCACAAGTGGATTCGGCCAGGACGCTGATGACATAGTGACCGGCCGTATCAGCATCGAAGCACACCAGACCATTATCGTATGATCCAAACGGCGTCACCGTCACGGCGACCCCGGTCAGTGAGACTCCAACCGGACGGCAGACCTGAGAAGGCGCACACAGGAACAAGCTGGTGTCGGCCGGACAGGTAACGGCAACCGCCGTGCCACTCTCGACCGTAATATTAATCGTGTCGGTGCCACTCGCGCCGCAAGCATCGGTGGCCTGGACAACGAATTGGTAGCTACCGACGCCCGTTGGCGTGAAGCAGACCTCATCGGTATTGGTGTCGATGCTGCCCGTGCCGCTCATCAACTGTTCAAGCGTGACATTATCATCGGCATCGCTCACGGTGTAGTTGAAGCAGTAGCCATCACCCTCGCAGAGGAAGATAGTGGTGTCGTTGCCAAGGGCGACAACAGGAGCGGCATTGACGATGACGTTGTATGTCAGCGAAGTCGTGTCGGCGGCCGCACATGGATCGGACACAGCAACCGTCACCGTGAAGCTACCACCACCGTTTGTGTTGAAGCACCACAGGCCATCGGAGGTCACGGAACCACTACCCGACAGACGAGTGTAGGTGAGACCCTGAAGGTCTGCATCGGTAGCCGCGAACTGGTAGCAGATCTGATCGCTGGCACAGAGGAAAGTATCCACCGGTGAGGCCGGATCAGTGACTACGGGAGCACTATTTATAGTAACGTCAACTTCGACAAGGCACGTATCAGCGCCGCAGTCAGTAGTCGCGATAACTTCGATAGCATAATGTCCAGCGGTGTCGGCGAAGAAGCAGAGGTTGCCTGATGCATAGACACCGATCGGGCTCACGCTAACCACCGCCCCGGCACCATAGACACCCAGCGGTCGGCAGATGTCACCGGCCTGGCATAAGAACTCACTGGAAGGAGTGGGACAGTCGATTTGGGCGAGCTCGCCGATCTCAACATTGAATGTCAATTGGCACGTGTCGGCGCCGCACTGAACATCGGCAATAACCGCAATGACATAGGTTCCGGAGGTGTCGGCAAGGAACTGCAACTGCCCGCCGACATAGTTGCCGTAGGACACTGTAATATCGGCCGAGTCTGGAGTTATGTCGATGGTTTGGTAGATCGAGTCAGCCTGACAAAGGAACACATCGATAGCCTCGCTCGGACAATCGATAGCTGCAACTTCACCAAGCGTGACGGTCACGAGAACGGTGTCCTCGGCGATCACACCGCATGGATCGGTCGCGGAAACGACGAACTCGAAGATGCCTGCGCTCGGAGGCACGAAGCAAATTGTGTTCGCAGCCGTATCAATACTACCGAAGCCGCCGACCATGGTTTCGATCACTCCCGCCGTGCCGTCTGGATCACCGGCGGCGTAGGTAACACAGATCTCCTCCGCCACGCACTGGAACAGCACTGTATCGGCCTGGGCGACCATCGTAGGAACGGAGTTAATCGTAACATCAATTGTCACCGAATCGTAGTCCTCTTCGCCACAGGCGTCGGTCGCCTTCAGAACGAACAAGCTGCTACCGGTGCCGGTCGGTGTGAAGCAGATCTGTGATCCGTTATAAGTAGCCCCCGCCGGGCTTTCGATAAGCTCGCAAGCACTCAGATTGGCATCAACATCGCTGCAGGCAGCCGGCCAGCAGATTTCGGCGGCGACACACTGGAACAGGGTTTGGTCACTACCTGCATTGGCCACTGGAGCGGCATTGAAGTCGACATTGAAGACCATCTCGCACGTATCGGAACCGCAGGTGCCGTCGGCTATCACCGTTATGGTGTATACGCCAGCAGTGTCGGCGTAGAATTGGATCTCACCACCGGCGTAGCTGCCGTACGACGTCGTAACAACGGCCGAAGCAGGGACTATGGCCAGCGACTGAACAACTGTTTCCGCACAACAGAGGAAGACATTGAAGGCTGCTGTCGGACAGGTTATGTCGGCGAAGGTGCCAAAGGTTACACTGACGACAGTAGTATCGAGGCCCATCGCGCCACAGCTATCATAGGCGGCGACGACAATTTCGTAGTCACCGTCGTTTGTCGGCGTGAAACAGACCGTGTTGGCGTTGGCGTCATGCGTTCCGTATCCGGTGAGCATGCTCTCGGAGATACCAGTAGCACCATCGACATCAGCCACACTATAGCTGACGCACACTTCCTGCGGCTGGCACAGGAACAGCGTCGTGTCACCGCCGAAAGTCACTACCGGATCGCTGTTAATAGTCACGCCGATTATAACCGTGTCCGTATCCTCGAGATCACAAGCATCGAGCGCCCGGAGAGTGAACATATATGATGCGGATGCCGTTGGCTGGAAACAGATCGAGCTTCCGTCGTATAATCCGGGGCCCGTGAAGATGCAATCGACCAGATTCCCGTCTGCATCGGTGCAAGAGGCGGGCCAGCAGATCACGCCTGCGGTGTCGCATAGGAACAGAGTCTGATCACCTCCAGCTGAAACCACCGGAGCGCTATTCACACTAACGTCAACATCGATAGTGTCTTCGTCAAACAGTCCGCATTCATCCTCGATGCGCAGCACGAACGTGTATACGCCATCCCCGCTGGGCGTGAAGCACACTTCAGAGTTCAGCAGATCAAGACTGCCACTTCCACCCACGAGGGTCGTGGTGGTCAGACGCGGGTCGTCTGGATCGCTGCCGGTAAAGGGCAGGCAGATCTCACTAGCGGTGCATTGGAATACTGTCGTATCGTCGCCGAAAGCGATCTCGGGCGTACCGTTGACATCAAATTCGATCGTGAATTGCGACTCACACACTACGCCACAATCATCCTCGCAGTGAAGTACGACAGTCACGGTCTGATCGGCAACAGGTGTATAGCACCAGTCGGATCCCACCAGCGTACCGGGACCTGACGCAATCTGGCAGAAAGCGAGATTATCATCCACATCGGTGCCGAAAGCTGGCAGGCAGACCTGACTTCCGATACACCGGAAGATGCTGGTATCATTTGGTATGGTGCAAACCGGTGCCGAGTTAATCGTAACATCAATGGACACCGTATCGTAGTCAATCGCGCCGCAGGCATCGCTCGCTTCGAGAACAAAGTCATAGACCCCTGAAGCACCGGGAGTGAAGCAGATGGTGGTGCCATCGTATGAGCCCGGACCCGCTATCAGAGCGCAGCCGGTCAGATTGCCATCTACATCGCTGCAGGAGGCGGGCCAGCAGATCTCGGCTGGAGTGCATTGGAACAGAGTCTGATCGGAACCGGCACTAGCTACCGGGGCCGTGTTGCGAGTGTAATAGATGGCAACCGTATCAACTGCCTCCACGCCGCACTCGTCGGTGGAGGTGAGTATGAACTCGTAGTTGTAGGTACCAGTCGGCGTGAAGCAGATTGTGCTGCCGTTGTATGTACCTGGACCGGTCAGGACGACGTCATCCAGATTGCCGTCCGGGTCGGAGGCTGAAACCGTCCAGCAGATCTCGTCTTCCACGCACGAGAAGATTGTCTGGTCGTCACCAGCGTCGACTATGGGCGGCTGGTTCAAATCGACCGCGACATCAATGGTGTCTAAGTGATTCACGCCGCAATCATCCTGGACCCGAACCACGAAGCGATAGTTGGCATCGACTGGTGGCGTGAAACAGAGTACCTGAGCCACTTCATCGAGATAAGCCACGCCTGACACCAACTGGACGGAGCTGATGTTGTCATCAGCATCGTAGACGGTGTACGGCAAACAAATCTCGCCGGGGACGCAGTTGAAGATAGAAGTGTCTGGGCCAAGGTCGACCAGTGGTGCCGAGTTAATTGTAGCGTTGATGGTATGAGCCACGGTGTCGGCCGCGCCACAGGGGTCGACGACTTCAACGGTGACTGACCACGATCCCGAAGACAGCGCGTCAACGCACCACAATCCACCGGAAGTGACGGTGCCGTCGCCGTCGAGGCGATTCCAGCTAATTCCGGGAGCGTCGACATCGCCGGCCACGAATTGGTGGCATACTTGACCGCCGACACACAGAAAGGTATCGATGGCACTGCCGGGGGCGGCAGCTATCGGGGCACTATTGATAGTGATGTCGGCGATAACAAGACAAGTATCGGAGCCGCAATCTGTGTCTGCGATCACGGTTAGTTCGTAGTGACCCGAAGTGTCGGCCAAGAAGCAGAGGTTACCAGAAGCGTAGCTTCCAAAGGGACTGACGGTGACACTAACATCGGATCCGAAAACGCCGACCGGGATGCATTGCTCACCAGCCTCGCACACGAACTCGGTCGTGGTGGCAGGGCAGTCGATTTGGGCCGCCTGACCGATCGCAACATCAAAAGTGATTTGACAAGTGTCGGATCCGCATGATTCTTCGGCGATCACGGTTATTGCGTACGTACCGGAGGTATCCGCCGTGAAGCAGAGCTCACCGCCAACATAGGTACCGTGGGATACTGAGACAGTAGCGGTGGCTGGGCTAATCGCCAGCGCCTGGCAGACATCATCAGCCTGGCAGAGGAACACTTCGATCGGGTCAATAGGACAGGTAATTGCCGCTACCGCCCCGAAGGTGATATTGGCGACAATGGTGTCAACATCACTGGCGCCGCAAGAATCGGTGACGCTCACGATGAACTCATAGGTTCCGGCAGCGCTCGGCGTGAAACAGACCCGGTCGTTGACAGGATCTAGGGTGCCATAGCCAGAAAGCATGACTTCCGAGAGTCCATTCAGACCATCGGCATCGCTGACGCCGTACCCCAGGCAGATTTCCTGGGGCTCGCAAAGCATGAGCGTGGTGTCGTCGCCAAAGGCAACTGTAGGAGCACTATTAAGTGTGACCTCATAAGTAATTGCAGTTGTATCGGCAGCGCCGCAAGTATCACTTACGATGACTGTCGCCGCGTATAAGCCGCTGGCCGTGGGAGTGAAGCACCACAAACCACCGAGCGTAAGCGTGCCGGGCCCAGATGTAATCATCCATTGGAGGACTCCCCCCTCATCGTCCGTGGCGCTGAACTGGTGGCAGATTTCTTCCGCGACGCACTGGAACCTGGGAGCAGGTGGTACCGGCTCAAAAGCGACCGGGGCCGAGTTGACGACGACATTGAAGGTCATAGAGGTGGTGTCAGCCAATCCACAGCTATCCGTGACGATTACCGCCGTAGCGTAGCTGCCGGTGGCTGTCGGCGTGAAACAGAAATGACCGCCAGCCGTAATCGTACCGATGCCGGCATAGTGACTCCACACCAGCGGACCTCCGTTGGGATCAGTAGCCGTGAAGTCTCGGCAGATTTCCTCGGCAAGACACTGCGCTACGGACATCGGCGAGGGGTTGTTTGCAATAGGAGGATCGTTATCCATGATGGTAACCACGACCGTATCATAGTCCTCGAGTCCGCAGTCATCCACAGCATGCAGCACGAAGGTGTAAGCTCCCGCCATGGTGGGCGTGAAGCACACTTCGTCGGCAACAATCGAGCCGGGACCGGAGGACAGCTCGGTGAGACTCAGGTTGCCATCTGGATCGGCGAAGCCGACGTCAAAGCAGACTTCATCGAAAGCACACACAAATCTGCTGAAGTCCGGTCCGGCGTCGACAACCGGCGGGCTATTCAGAGCCACGGTCACGTAGACAATGTCGGAGCCGATGTTCCCGCAGGCATCCCCGGCGGTAACTTCGATAGCGTAAACACCAGCCGTATCAACCGTGAAGCAAACATCGGAAGTTGTCGTTGACGGAGCGGTGCGAACGGCAAAGGCATCGATCTCCAGATGCCCACTCTGACAGGAGATATAGAGCTGGTTGAAATCGATTCCATCGGGAAGATCGTAAGTGACGCCGCCAATACCTGAGGCCGCCGAGCCTCCCGGAACTACCCGCGTGAAACTGTAGACCACTATTCCATTCAGGCGCAGTTCAAAATCGGCTGTGCCACCGCCGTTTGTATTTGTGAAGACAACCAGGTCACTATTGGCACCGTGGCAGGAAGTTACTACTTGACCAAAACTCACTGTGCAATTGTCACCTGAACCGAAGGCTACCGCGCCATCACCCGGGCCGCCGTCAGGACCACCGGCCCCGGGTGTTGTGAAAGTCAGGTCGGTTGGCGGATCAAGAAGGTAATCAGCGGAGTTGCCAACCTCGGAACCATTCGGGAAGGTACCATACTCGACTATGCCTGAGGCGAACACGAAATGTGGCAGGGTCACGCCCACTCCAGACTGGGAGTTGATCGGGGGCACAAAGTCGGAGGTGGAACTCAATACGGTTCCCGGACTGCCGCCGCCCACTTGCACAACTTGACCGCCCAGTTCGTTGATGCGGTCGATCTGATCAAAGTTGGCCAGCGTGCCGGTGTAAGTACCATAGTTCGTGCCAACCAATGTCACATCGCAATCAGGATCATAGATGTCCACCGGGAGGCAAACTTCCTCCGGTGTACAGAAGAAGATCGTCGTATCTGAGGGAAGGGCGACAATTGGTGCCGTGCTTATCGTGACATCATACTCCAGCGTCAGAGTGTCGGTGCCACCGTTGCCGTCGGAGACTTCGAAGACCATTGTATACACGCCATCACCACTAGGCACCAGGACGCAGTATCCCTCCACTGGCGTAGTCGATGGCGTGCTGCTGAATGTACCCGGGCCGTCGATTAGGACTATGGTCAGCGTGTCGCTGGGATCGGGATCGGTCGCTACGATAGTATCATAGATGGTCTCACCGGAGCAGAGCGTGACCTCCACTGAATGACTGCTGGTCACGAAGCTCGGGAAGATATTGGGCGGACAGAACTGCGTTGCAAACTGCACACCATTGGCCTCGTATGCCCAGCTGCCCCCATACCGCTCATTGTAGCTACACTTATCGTTCGGATCAATCAGGCCATTGATGTTATAGCTGGCTCCGGGTAGGTTCCGGGCGCTGAAGCGACTCGTATTCGGCGTTGACTCCGGGTCGCCGATCTGATATTGATCGGTTATTCCAGGATAGGTGTCGGCGAAACCAGGGACGTCCGATAGCGGCACCATATCGTCGCCAACAAAGATCTGATTGGCTCCGTACGGATCACTGTGCCCGGACGACCAGATATTGAAGTCAATCGCCGCACCGGCAATCGTCACACCCAGAGTGTCAGCCCAGTCACCAGTAGAGTCTTTCTTCTTGAAGTAGTCAATCGTGAAATCCCACCAGATCTCGTAAAGGTTCTCGGCGATACTGTCCGGCCACCGTACCCATCCCCAACGGTCATTCTGCTTGAGATCACCGGACAGGTCAAAGCCTTGCGCCCATACATTCACACCCTGTGCAGGATCCTGTTCCATAATGGCCAAAATGGAGCCGTGAAACTGCTCCAGAGACCGTCCGCGGGAATAAAGATGATTCGTTACCGACCACTTGCCGACGGCGGTATCATAGTAGATGTAGTAGCCACCATTATTGTTCTCCAAGGGACCGGGTACATCCGGAACGCCAAGGAAATACGCCGAGTCGACCAGATTGTAGTTGGGTGGAGGGCCGGGCGGATTGTTGTCGTATGGATCATAGTACGGCGTTTCACCGCCAGAGCTTCCGGTACCTGGAGGACTTGCCGCCATCGTGAGGGTTGCCAGAGCGACCGAGAGCAGCAATAGCCAAATAGCTGAGTGGTGGGATGGTTTCATTACCTGTCGTCCTAGAATCTATATGTGGAGAGCACTACTTTCAAGGATCGTTTGCCCGCAGCCGTACCTGCACCGGTACCAAAGCCGCTCGGGCATGGCATTCATGATTGATAACAACAAAGAGGAGAAGACATTGAGCATTCTGATATGCGTCGCTCCCTTGTGTCGATGCGCAACGGAACGGATCTGAGTAAGAATGATGCGCATCTATTCCGGGACCAAGATCAGCCGCCCAGTAGTAGTAGCGGTGTGATAGTAAGATCCCAGTTACCAAATCGTCCGCGGTCACGGCTGAGCAGTTCTACCATCCAAGAATAGCGATGTTGCAATCAGAAAAGAGATCTCGATGATATGAACAATCGGCCACAGTGCCGCTAGTCAAAGATAGTCCGCGTGGGGCATCGTGTCAAGGCCAAAGATCGGTTATGGCAAGGGTTTTCGGGGTTTTCCGGGGCTTCACCTAAAAGCGGAGAACGTGGACCGGCATAGACCGGAATACAATGCGGCGGTTGGGCTACTGGCGGCAAATCGGCCGGGACCTAGATCTGGGTCAGAAATAGATCCTGAAAGACGTGAAAACCGAAGTCGGATAGCTGCCAAACTCGGATCCCAGATCGGGTGACGGGAAACGCTCCTCATCCGGCATGTATTTGATGCCGGGGCCCGCGCCGGTCGGGAGATAGGCTCCGGCGGATAAGTAGATATCTTCGGCCAGATTGTACTCGACCCTCGGTACCAGCAAGGCGGAACCGTCGTTCAGGTTGATCATAGCCTCGCTTGACAGACTCCAGAGAGGATCAACCTGATAGACCATCCCTGGGATAACATAGTGGCGTCCCAAAAGATAGGCCGGAGCTGCAGTGTATTTCTGAGATGTAATCAAGCCGAAATACTCGCCTGGATCGGTTTTCCCAAGCCCGTTGAAGTGGTACTCCGCAAAACTATAGATGGCATCCGAGAAGCTGTAATCCGCGCCGGCCGAGAGGGCAAAATACGAGCAGTTCTCATCGACGGTGTCGAGTGTATCCAGATCGATGTAGGCGGCCTCCAACCAGGTCCCGGCACCACCGATGGAACGAGCGATATCCCCACCAAGCAGCACATTCTCACGAAAACGACTGAACACTACCGAAAAATCAGTGTTGGCAGCGTAGAATCGACCTCTCAAATAGCATGCGGAGAGATCGTTCTCGAAATCTGGGCCGAAAACCAGTCCCCCATCGACTTCAGCCATGAAACCGATCGCCAACCGAGCTCTGACAGCGTCTACTCCGGCCCGATCTTCCACATCAAGATCTGTATATGAGAAGGGTGCGAGTATGTCAGTCGGGTTAATCACCCGCGCAGCACCCCAGGCAATAGGCTGCCGGCCGACCACTAAATCTAAGTGCCACAATCGCATCGAAGCTGACAAGCGGTCCAGATTCTGATAAATGGCGAAGCTGGAGCGATCGCCGGGGCTTGAGGGATATAGGATAGCTGGCGGATCATCGACACGGAAACCACCAGATGTCGGCCCTGTCAAGGACATATCTTCGACGAGGAACAGGGCTGGATCCTGAATCCGAGGCGTAAGGTCGTAGGCGACATCGATAGTCAGCCACTGCAGAGCATGGTAACGCAGCTTCAGACGCAGCCGGTTGCTGACCGAGCCGAGCGGTGCCGGGTCGGTGTCAAATCGAAGCGCGCCACCCAACTCGAGTGGGACTTCAAGACTGGGAAATTTGTGGGCGGTGAAGTAACTCTTGTAGTAACCGTCCAGGCTCAGTCGATCTGAGGCGTTTGATCCGACCGGGATCAGGACCAATACTAGATACCAGCCGATTGACAACAATCGGCACCACCAGATACGGTGTGATTCAGTTCTGCAACTCATCCTGGTCGATCCTGCCATCCTTGAGAACGATCAGACGCCGGGCCTTGCGCATCACCCTCTCGTCGTGAGTTGAAAACACGAAAGTGATGCCTGAATCTTCGTTCATGCGACGCATCATATCGATCAGTTCCTCCGCCGTTTTGGAATCGAGGTTCGCGGTCGGCTCATCAGCCAATACCAGAGCCGGCTCCGATACGATTGCTCGGGCCACAGCGACCCTCTGCTGCTGGCCTCCGCTGAGTTTGGTCGGCAGACGATGAACCATGCCGTCAAGACCGAGCGCTGCCAGTGTCTTCTCGACGCGACGGTGCCGTTCCGCCCTGGGAATGCCCTGGAGCATCATTATATACTCGACATTTTCCTCGACACTCAAGACCGGGATTAGATTGTAGGCCTGAAAGACGAATCCGATCCGATCCCGACGAGTATCGGATAGCTCGGTCGCGGTCATACTCGACAGATCTCGTCCATCGAGCCAGACGTGCCCGGCAGTCACGGTATCAAGGCCGGAGACGATGTTCAGCAGGGTGGTTTTGCCAGACCCGGATGGACCGACGATGGCGGTAAATTCGCCGCCACCGATCTGCATGTCAACACCGCGCAAGGCCTTGACCGGAACACCATTGTCGGAATATTCTTTGGTTACAGCCTCGGTCACTATGACGTTCTCGTTGACTTGATTCATTGTTCCTACCTTATCTCATCAGAAGCTCTTACGCATGGCTTCCGCCGCGTTCATGCGTGCCGCATAAGTGGCTGGATATAGTCCCACAATCACCGTAAACAGAAAGACGTAGATGGGAAACAGCGTGAACTGCTGCCACTCCATCTGCGGGTAGAGCATCTCCCGGAAAGTAACACCCGCAAATTCGATTCCGGAGTAGTCGATTCCAATGTGTACAAACATGTAAGTCACTATCCAACCCAGAAGCAAACCGAAGCCGATGGCAATAGCAGCCAGAGCGGCGGCTTCGAACACGATCAGACGACCAAGACCAAAGGGCCGCGTACCGACCGCTCGCAGGACTCCAAACTCAAACATGCGCTCATAGAGAGACATGAAGAGCGTATTGACGATTCCGAGCGCGACCAGGCTGAACAGCACCAGCCCGATGATCAGAGAGGAGAAGTTCGACATCTCAAGAGCCCCGGATAACTGCGGCATCAGCTCGCGCCAGCCGAGAGCATCATTACCACCAGCCCGGAGACGTTGCCAGAAGGCCGGGCCGGGGTCCTTTTCAGCATCACCATCGGCGAGAGTGAAGGCTACCTCGTGGGCCTCTCCCTCCAGGCCGAGCATGGCCTGGGCAATGGGCAGGCGAACAATGGCCATGGCCCGATCCATTTCTTCGGCATTGAAATGATAGATCCCGCTGATGCGAAACATCTCCTGGGACAGCTCGCCCGTAGTGGCTTTGGCGGCCGTCAGCACGACGCGGTCACCCAGCTCGACTTCCAGGAGCTCGGCCAGCTTGCTGCCGATCAAGATATCAAAACGGCTGTCGCCCGCGAAATACTCCCCCGCGACAAGCGCCTCATCGAACTGGGAGAGATTGATTTCCGTCTCCGGCACCACCCCGATCATACTTCCCGCCACAACATTAGCTGGGGAAGAGATCATCGTAAACGAAATCGTCCGGGGCGTGAAGTGAGCCACCTCGGGACTTTCATCGAGCAACTTCACAGTACCGGGGAGATCAATGATGGTTTCTTCGACTTCGAGAGTTTCACGGTATTTCGGACCGTGAATCTGCCCCTCGCCCATGAAGGAGGCCGTGGCGCTGCGGATCATGTTGGCGCTCATTCCCAGAATCATAGCATCGACAAATATCAGCGCCGCAAGGCCGATACCTATCGCGGAACCGGCGATTATGGTGCGTCGGGTATTTCGAAAGAGGTTGCGCCAGGCCAGTTTTAGATACAGGAGCATGATTAGTTCCTCAGTGGATCCGCATCGATTGAGCCGGTGGGACTTGGGCCGCCCGCAAGGCCGGAATGACTGACACCACCACGGCCGAGATTAGAACAGCAAGCCCCGGAATCAAGTACGACCGGGCGTTGATCTCGGTATACATCAGGCTGAACTCGACCCCGCCATAGCTGAATGACTGCCCGAAGTCCATGCCGGTGATCGAGTAGTAGTAGTTCAACGCAAACGCTACCAGGCTCCCCAGAATCAGACTGAGGATCGCCAGCGTGGTGACCTCAATGACAACCAGCCCGAACACTTGGCCGGGACCGGTGCCAATGGCACGCAAGAGTCCATACTCACGGCGCCGTTCCAAGACAGTCATGAGCACCGTATTTAGGACACCAACCGCGACCACTATCACGATCACGGCCACCGATATCCAACTGCCTTTTTGGTCGGCCAGCATGGCTCGATAGAAGGAGGCTGCGACTCGCTTCCAAGTAGCGACATCAATCTCGTCGTCTGCGACAGTTTCTCGGATGTCGGTCGCCAACAGGTCGACACCACCCAACTCCTCGCCCAGAACAGCAATTTCGTGAACCCGGCCTTCCAGGGCCAACACCTCCTGAGCATCGTCCAGATGCAGGTAGAGACCGCTCAAGTCGACGGCCCAGTTGTCGGTCACGACCAGCCCAACGATCGTATACAAGTCATTCGCGAGGGAACCGTCAGCCGCCTGGGATAGCAATACGACTTCATCCCCCACATCAGCTTTGATCAATCCGGCCAGCCCCTTGCCCAGTACCGCTTGATGGGCCGGTTCAGCCGCCAGCGTCTTGCCCTTGACAATCTTCTTATCAAAGCGAGTCGTACTGTTCTCTCGGTCTGGGTCGATACCGATTATCTGCGCACCAGCACTCTTCTCCCCCACCGAGACCAGTCCGGCCGATAGCAGGCGCGGTGCCCATGAGGTGACTCCGTCCACATCATCTAGCTTGTGGCCGATCGACTCGTATTCATTGATGGTCTTGTATAGCGTGGGACGATCGAGATATCCATCGCGGTGAATTTGAATGTGACCCATCTGGTTGCGCGTAAACATGTCGATCACGTGATTGTACGAGCCGTCCGACATCGCGATCGAAAAGGAGCATAGTACAAACCCGCCGAACATCGTCAAGGCCGTCAGGATCGATCGTCGCTTCTGACGGAACACGTTGCGGATGGCCATGGAGAGAACTAGCACGCTTGCCTACCTCACTGGGGTGATTGCAGATGTCGGAGGGAAAAGAGCTCCTCGTCAATCTCGGCATCGAATGACAATTTGTGGTAACGGATGATCGTCTTGTGACCCTCTTTGTTCCGGGGCGTCATTTCCAACGTCGCGGGCAGGCGACGGCCATCGAACTCCTGGATATCATGATAAGTCATCAAGCGCATCATGCGGCCCTTGTCGTCATAGTACTTCTGCCAAACCGGAAGGTGATCGTTGCGATTGGCGGCTATAACTATATTGGCCCAAATGATCGGAAGGTCCGGATGTGGAATACAATTGACATAAACCAGACTATCGACCGCGCTATCGGGAGTGATCAGCTCATAGCTATAGTCCTCCCAGAGCGAGAATTCCTTGACCAGATCGTCGTTAGTGAAGTCGGAGCCCATCCAGGAGCTCATCATCATCGAAGGTGGGATCTTGATTACCTTGTCTGTCTTGGGCAAGTAGTTCCACATTTCGTTCTCGATCCTTAGAGACCCGACGCCCTTCTCTTTGTTGGGAGTAAGGATTCGCACGAAGGTCTTGTCACGCCCCAAACTCCACACCTTCATGGTCATGGTACGCTGCCAATTCGGGTTGGTGATCGCCATCTCGACTTCAGCATAGCTTGACGTTGCCCGGTAAAGCTCATCGATCTCCTGGATTATCTTCTGGACTTCGAGGCTATCGGCGCTTGGGTCGGCCGATAACATTGCCGCAGGTGTCAGACCGATAATGAACGATAGTATGTAGATACGCATCATGCTTCGATTCCTTGCAGAAAGGTCTTGTTGATCGTTTCGGCCAAATCCGGCAGGTGCATACCGTCCAGACCCAGCATGGTTTGGAACATGAGGCCGTCCAAAGTCCCCAGCAACATCGCTGCCACTGCCCGACTGTCAACCGCTCGAAAGGCACCACCGGCGATGCCATCATCAATGATACCGGCCAGATAATCGATCGCCTGGGCGTACATCTGGCCCACGCCCGGCATTTTCGGCTCCACCCCGCTCGGTGCCACCGCCGCTGACCACACCTCCATCAGCATATTAAGACGAGCATGCTCCTGTTCAAAGAACCCCAGGCAGGTGGTCACGTATGATCTGAGGCGCTCGCCCGGATCGTCAATAAGTGAAAGGTGACAACGCAGGTGTTGATCCCAATCGCCCATGAAGAGCTCGAAACAGCCCCGGATCATCTCGTCCTTGCTCGAAAAGTACTCATAAAGAGTACCCTTGCCGATTTCGGCCTCGCGAGCAATATCGATCATTTTGAAATCGTGTATGCTGGCCCTTGAGAAGACAGCCATCGCTGCCCTGAGGATTTTCTCGCGCTTGGCGCGTTTGTCAACTTCTCTTGCAACCATCTTCTTGATCCTATATATCTAATACCGACCAGTCGGTCAATATGTTTCATGGTTTTCCCTCTTATCTCTGGCCCGCCACTAATCGTTGCATCGCCTACACAATGCATTGTACTGCACTAACATAACATTACTGTCGAGACATTTCCGGCTTGCCTTATAGACCTTCCAACAACGCCAAACCAGTCAATTATTGAAACTGATGACTGGCTTTTCGTATAACGGAATGAAGACATGGCAACCACGGAGGTTTTTCATCCAACATAGATAATTGTGCCAAGAGCTGAAGATGCTGAAAGGAGCATATTATGACTTTGCATCTGTCCTGGCCCAATGTAGTAACCCTGGTGCGACTCGGCTTGGTTTTTGTGTTGGTGATGTTGGCCTACGGCGATAGTCTGCTCGGACGAATTCTGGCGGCCGTGGTGGCTGTCCTGGTTGTAGCGGGCGACTGGCTGGATGGTTACCTGGCCCGCAAACTCGATCAGGCATCGGCCTTGGGGAGCGTCCTTGATGTAGTCGCCGACCGTATTCTGGAAAACGTTATGTGGATAATCCTGGCTGATCTGGACTTGATTCCGATCTGGATTCCAGTAGTTGTCATTCCTCGAGGAATTCTAACTGACAGTATTCGCAACTACGCGCTCCGTTTCGGGTACTCCGGCTTCGGCGAAACGACGATTCAGAAATCCCGTATCGGCCGATTCTTGACCGGATCGCCATTGATGCGCACGCCCTATGCCCTTCTCAAGGCCTTCGCTTTTGGTTGGTTGCTTCTCTTCGGAGTGCTCGCGGAACTGGAGCAGTTTTGGCTGGTCCTGCCGGAAGTTTGGATCGACCGGGCTTTGGCGCTCGGCTACTGGGCCGCCGTCCTTAGTGCTGTCGTTTGTGTTGTGCGAGGAATTCCGGTGGTGATTGAAGGTATCGCCCTTATCAGGAGCGAAGAAGCAGACAATAAGGCCGGCAATGAACAGTGATACGAACAAAGTGGCGAGGCCACCGCTGGTTGTGTGGGACGTCGACGGCACCATCATCGAAGGCAGCATGGAGAGTCATTTCGTGCGTTGGCTGCGTGAGAACGGACACGTCAGCCTCGCCGGTATCGTACGAAACGCGATCTCCATAGCCTGCCAAAGACAGCGGTGCCAGTGGCACTTGGTGAAGCTGGCCTTTTTGCGCAGTTGTGCTGTTGACGACGTGAAGACATGGATTGATCAATGTTGGGAGACGGAGATCGTACCATCACTCTACTCTGGTCCGGTCGAAGCGACAAGGCGACTGCGGGACGCCGGAATTAGACAGGTGTTGCTAACGGGCGGACCGCGACCCTTGGCTGAGCGGATGGCGACGCACTTAGGACTGGACGATGTCATCGCGGCGGAGCCGGAAGTTGTCGAGAGCTCCTATACCGGTAGCCTGATCGCGCCGCATCCGATTCGCCAGCGCAAATTGGTGGCAGCCCAACGCTGGTTGGACAGAAACGGCCTCGACTGGTCGCAAACCGCGGCGGTGGCCGATCACTATGACGATCGCTTTCTACTGGCGAGAGTCGCCATCGCTGTCGTTGCCAATCCGAACCATCGCATGTCCATCTACGCCAGCAAGCGCGGCTGGCCCGTATTGCGAGCAAGCGATGACTTCTCCTCCCTGCCCGAGTTGCTAGCTCGGGAGCAGTGATCCTACTGCTCAGTGCCAACCCACCGCTACTATTTGCTCGCTTTGGCCTCACTCATCTCCGATTCGGAGGCACTAGTATCTTTCTTCTCAGCTGGTTCGGCCGGAACGTCGTTGACAAAACTCATCCCGAGCGCCTCGCGGACTTTGTTATTGATCTCAGCATAAATGTCCGGATTGTCGGCCAGCACCGACTTGGCGTTTTCGCGCCCCTGCCCCAGCCGTTCGGAGCCGTAGCTGAACCATGAGCCGGATTTCTGCACAATACCATTCTCAGAGGCAATGTCGACCAATTCACCTTCGCGGGAGACGCCCTTGCCATAGATGATGTCGAATTCGGCCTCCCGGAACGGCGGCGCGACTTTGTTTTTTACGACTCGCACGCGCGTCCGTGATCCGATCACCTCTTGCCCGTCTTTGATCGTGGCGATGCGACGGATATCAAGCCGCACCGACGAATAGAACTTGAGGGCGTTGCCGCCGGTCGTGGTTTCCGGGTTGCCAAACATGACGCCGATCTTCATCCGAATCTGATTGATAAAGATGACTGATGTTTTGG
>CAZHDS010000042.1:0-19813 GCA_964531495.1 uncultured Ignavibacteriales bacterium | reverse complement strand
CGCCTTTTTTGCCCTGGGTGCGATGTGAGGATTGAGTGCCTTTGGCTTTGGTGTCAGCGGCGGATTTCGGAACCGAGGGTGTGGTCGGTTTGACCGACGGGGGAGAGGAACTCGCCTTGCCACCGGTATCGGCCGCGGCGTCTTTTTTGTATTGGGCGTTGCGATGGTCCGTGATATAGAAGCCATTTCCCTTGAATATGAATCCGGCACCACCAGTGATTATGCGTTCGATACGTCCTTTGCACTGCGGGCAAGTCTCCAGGGCGGGGTCCGTGATCCTCTGGAATTCCTCGAAATCATTGCCACAGTCGGTGCAATGATAGATGTATGTCGGCATAGCCTGTAAGCTCCTAGATATAGAACAATGGCCAAACGTTCAGTTCAAGAGAGAGAGAGGTTTTCGTACTCTCCAGATTCAACTCACAATCACGCCCTCTGGTTCCACGTCCGCAGTTCCAGGATGCCGCCGCTATCTCCTCGGTCCGGCGTCAATTACCTCCGGGCAACAATCATCGGTGTACTGCTTGAAGTTCTCGGCAAACAACGCCGCCAGACTGAGGCGCTGTCTCCGGAACATCGCCGGGTCGCGCCAAGCCTTCGCCGGATCAAGCATCTCGCCCGGCACACCCTCGCACTCTGAGGGCACTTCGAAGCCAAACACGGGGTCGGTGTGGAACGGCACCTTCAGGAGAGTACCATCCAGGGCAGCCTTGATCAGTTTTCGCGTCAGATCGACATCGATCCGCTTACCCACGCCATGTCCGCCACCGGTCCAGCCAGTGTTGACCAGCCAGCAGTGGGCACTGTGCCGTTCGATCCGTCTCATCAGGAGCTCGGCATGGTAGAGCGGATGGTACACCACCGGCGGGGCTCCAAAGCAGGGGACGAAATGAGTCTCTGGTTCCGCATTTGGGACCAGCTTCGAGCCATAGCCTGACAGGAACTGGTATTCCGCCTGCCGCGGAGTTAACTTGGAAATCGGGGGCAAGATTCCTGTCGCATCGCAGGTCAGCATGATGATGCTCTCGGGATGGCCGCCGCGCCCGTCACTGGTAGCGCCTTCGACAAAATACCTCGGGAAGGATGCCCGGGCGTTTTCCGCCATTGATGAATCCTGAGTGTCGATGCGGCCTGTCGCCGGATCGAATGATACATTTTCTAGTATTGTACCAGCCTTCCGGAGGCATACATCGATCTGCGGGTTGACTGTCGCCGAGAACCCAGCGACCTTGGCGTACACTCCGCCTTCCAGACTGAAGATGCCTTCGGCGCTCCAGGCGTGGCCGTCATCACCGACAAGACTGCGACCTGGATCAACCGCGAGCGTTGTCTTGCCCGATCCAGACAGACCGAAAAACAGAGCCGTTCTGTTGTTCGAGGCGCTGGTGGCGGCACAATGCATCGGCAGCACATAGTGGAGGGGGAGAAGGAAATTGAGCACGCTGAAGACGGCTTTTTTGATCTCTCCGGCATGCTCGGTGCCGCCGATGAGGCAGATCTTCTTGTCGAAGTCTATCACCACAACCGTATCAGAGTTGGTGGCGTCAATCATAGGCGAGGCTTTGAATGTCGGCACTACCAGGAATACGAACTCCGGGACAAAATCCTGGCGTTCTTGTTCGGACTTGGTGATCGTATGCAGCGTCTTGGCGAACAGGGAGTGCCAGGCTCTTTCGGTCAGCATGCGCACGGGGAGTTGATACTCCGGGTCCGTGCCAGCATAGCAGTCCTGTACAAATAGATCGCGCCCTTGCAAGAAAGCTTCCATGCGCTGGAAGAGGGCGTTGAACATCCGCTCGGAAAAGGGCCGATTGTACTGACTCCACGAGATGCGGTCCTCGGAGCCGCCTTCCCGGACGATGAAGCGGTCGCCCTGGGCCAGATCGGTATGCTTGCCGGTGTCGACTAAAATCCGACCGTCTTCCGAGACCACACCCTCACCGCGAAAAGCGATCTCCTTGCAGAGGGCCTCGGTGGACAGATTCCAATAGACATTGCCCAAGTGATTTAAGCCAAGATACTCCAGTCCATAGCGGCTGGCTCTCTTACCAGCCTCTTCGAGAGCGGGCGATTTGGTATCACTGATTGAAAGGCTCATTACCAGTCTCTCCGAACCTTGCGATCACCAATGTGAATCTCGTCCGGGGAGTCCGGATCGAGGGCCCATTTTATCCGAGCGACACCGGTCTTGATGTCCTGGACCGAGCCGCAGTAGCTGAGGCGCAAATGGCCCTCAATGCCAAACTCAACTCCCGGCACGGTTACCACTAACGCTTTCTCCAGGAGGAACTGCGAGAGAGCTCCGGAGTCTTTTGAGAAGGCGCTGAAATCCGGTAGGCAGTAGAACGTCCCTTGCGGCGGCGTGACCTTGAGTCCTTTGATCGTCCGGAGTTCATTGACCATGATGTCGCGATTGCTCTCAAGCGACAGGCGCAGATTTTCCACGCTGCTCTGAATACCGTTGAGCGCCCCGACTGCTGCTGCCTGTTGCACTGCCGCGGGGCAGGATGTGTTCTGGGCTGCGACGTTGATCATAGTCTTGGTAATGTCTTTGTTGGCGATGGTCCAGCCGATTCGAAATCCCGTCATGGCGTAAGCTTTGGAAACGCCGTTGATCACGATCAAATAAGAGCCATTGACATCCGCCACTGAGAAGTTGTAGGGCGAAACCGTCTTGGCACCATCAAAGACCAACTTGTGATAAATGTCATCCATGATAAGGTAGATCTTCTTCTTCTCGCAGAATTCTACCAGCTCCCGAATCAGGTCATCCGAATACACTGCGCCCGATGGATTGTTGGGACTATTGACCATAATGGCCTTGGTGCGGTCCGTGACGCTTTTGGCAATATCATCCATGGTCGGCTCGAAACTGCCGGCAGGAGGATCGACAATGATCGGGACGCCGTTAACCATCCGAACGATTTCCGGATACGACACCCAGTAGGGGGCCAGAAGGATTACTTCATCGTTCGGGTCGAGCAGTGTCATCATCAGATTGTAGATGGCCTGCTTGGCACCTGAAGAAACGATGACGTTCTCCTTATTGACCTGCTTGGCGTAGTTCTTTTCGGTGTAAGCCATGACCGCCTTGACCAGGGCCGGGATGCCCCCCGTTGGCGTATATCGAATTTCGCCGGTCATAAGTTTGGCTGCTGCCGCCAGGATAGCGTCGATTGGCACTTTGGTCTTGGGTTCGCCGGAACCAAGGTGGACGACAGCTTCGCCCGCCTCGCGGAGGACACGGGCCTTTTCGTTGAGTGCCAGAGTGGGAGATTCTTTGATACTACTGGCTAGTTTGCTCAGACTCATAGCTCATCACCCTTTCATAAGTGTCGCGATGGCGGCAACGTCGACAATGTCATCAGCCGAACAACCACGTGAGAGATCGTTGGCCGGTTGAGCGAGGCCCTGAATGATCGGTCCGGTAGCGGTGGCATTGGCCAGTCGCTGCGTAAGTTTGTAGGCAATATTGCCCGCATCAAGGTCGGGAAAGATCAGGATGTTGGCGTTGCCATCGATAATCGATCCCGGCGCCTTCTTGGCGGCAACCTCGGGGACGATAGCCGCGTCGACCTGGAATTCTCCGTCGGCCTTGAGTTCTGGATGGGTCTTCTTCAGTATTCCGAGCGCCTCCACGACCTTGTCAACGTCCGGATGTTTGGCTGAGCCCTTGGTCGAGAACGAAAGCATGGCAATCCGAGGTTCTTCACCCAGCAGATTGACCATCGTCTCGGCTGTGGCAGCGGCGATGGAGGCCAGTTGCTCGGCGTTGGGGTTGGGTACCACGGCGCCATCAGCGTAGAGAAAGACCTTGTCGTGAACGTCGCGGTATCTCGGAACCGTCATCATGAAACAACTCGAGACGACTTTGATGCCCTCCTTAAGGCCGAGCACATGAATCGCAGCTCGCATGACATTGCCGGTCGTGTTGACCGAACCAGCCACAGAAGCATCCGCTTTGCCGTTTCGAACCAGCATGGCACCAAAATAGAGGGGGTCGTTCATGGCTTCTACAGCCTGCTCTTCAGTAATCCCTTTGGCCTTGCGGATCTCCATAAATTGCTGGACGAAGTCGTTGAAGTCAGCCGAGCGGGCCGGATTAATGACCTCCACTTTGCCCAGGTTCAGCCCGTGCTCAGCGGCCAGGTTCGCAATCTCTTTGTCATCGCCCAACAATGTGACGGCGGCTATGCCCTCGGACAGGATCTTCTTTGTCGCGAGGATCATCCGAGGTTCGGTTCCTTCAGGCAAGACGACTCGGCGTTTCTGAGCGCGAGCCCTGTCCTTGATCTTCGATAGTGCGTTCATTTCACTATCCCATTATTTTGAGTGTGCGTGTTTTTCGCTCTCATGGTCTGTCTACTCGCGGAACTGAGGATCGGCCAGGTAGGCGTCGATGAATTGATTCAGGTCACCATCCATAACCGCCGTGACATTGCCGGTTTCTGTATCGGTGCGATGATCCTTGACCATGTTGTAGGGCTGGAAGACGTAAGATCGTATCTGAGAACCCCATTCGATCTTCTTCTGTCCTTCGGAGTACTTGGCTATCTTGGCCGCGTCTTCTTCTCGTTGGAGCTGGTAAAGGCGGGACTTCAAGACCCGAAAGGCGGTGTCTTTGTTCTTGTGTTGGCTCCGCTCTGACTGGCAGGTGACCACGATGCCGCTCGGTTCATGCGTCAGACGGATGGCCGAAGATGTCTTGTTGACATGCTGTCCGCCGGCCCCAGAGGCTCGATAAGTATCAACGCGAACGTCGTCATCGCGAATCTCGATCTCAACATTGTCCTCAACGAGAGGGTAAACGTGTATCGACACAAACGAAGTATGCCGTCGCGCCTGGGCATCGAAGGGGGAGATGCGAACCAGTCGATGCACGCCCGATTCCGCTTTGAGGTGGCCATAGACGTACTCACCCTTGATCTCGAGCGTGGCCGATTTGACTCCGGCCTCATCGCCCGGCTGATGGTCAATCAAGCTGGTCGTGAAACCTTGCCGTTCGGCCCAGCGATTGTACATGCGAAACAGCATTCCCGCCCAGTCCAGGGACTCCGTGCCGCCAGCGCCCGGATGAATCGAGAGGATGGCGTCGCGATGGTCATCCGGCCCCGACAGAAGGGCGGATTGCTCCAACTCTTCGGTCTGCTCAAAAAGGGTCATCATATTTCCGTGCAACTCGTCGAGCTCCGTCGCGTCGGAAGTAAATTCGACCAGTTCCTCAATATCGCTGACCTCGGCAGCTAACTTGCCGTGTGACTCCACCCACCGTTTATGAACCGAAACTTCTTTGAGGACGGCTTGTGCCGCCTGATTGTCATCCCAAAAACCAGGCTGTGCACTCTGTTTTTCCAGCTTGGCTATCTTCTCGACACGCTTAGCGAGGTCAAAGATACCTCGCAAGTTTGTCGAGTCTTGTCTTCAACTCCGGCAGCTTGCTTTTTAGTTCAGCAATGGCTACGGCCACTATCCACCTCCGTTTTTTGAGGGATGAAATATATGTCTTGTCCCATGGTGGGTCAACGGAAAAAGCCTCAATTTAGTGACAAATTTCACAATTTCGCGGCCTGCTTGGGCTGCCGACCAAAGGCCGAGTTGCCTCCAGAAGGGGAATTATGGAATTGTGTCCAGGCGGTGGCGGTTGTATTTTGGGCCATGCAGAAAGCCATCGATCAAATCATTGCCACAGCGGTCATGTGTTTGTTGTCCGTCGTTTTATCCTTTACGCTTAAGGCTGACACGACCAATTCAACAACTCCCCAAATCCTGACCATGCCACACGCCGTCGACTGCGCTCCGTTGTTCTACGTTGACGATGAAGGCAACTCCGCCGGCATATTAGTCGACTACTGGCGACTCTGGTCTGAACGGACCGGGGTCGAAATCGAGTTCCAGCCGATGGCCTGGCACAAGTGTCTGGCGGCCGTCCAGGAGGGCGAGGCTGACGTTGTACCGGGCGTGTTCTACACTGCGGAGCGTGATCAAAGTTTCGACTTCTCCCAGAGTTTTCTTGAGATACGAAATGTCCTCTACGTCGCCAGCTCATCCACCGCCGAGGGGCCCGAAGATCTTTCAGATGTCTCGATAGGTGTGGTTCGTGGCGACCGGGCGACCGATTACCTGGCCGATAACTTTCCCGCCCTGCGGCTCAGCATCTACGATAGCTTTGAGGTGCTGGTCCGCGCGGCGGCAACCGGACAAGTCAAGGCGCTGGCCATGGATCGTCCCACGGCGAGATTTTATCTGAGCCGCTTCCATGCTGAAGATGATTTTCGGGAATTGCGCACACTCTTCGTTGGGAAGTTTTGCGCGGCTGTGGCTGAGGGTGAGGATGGACTCCTATTCATCCTCAACCATGGAATCGAGAAGATAAACGAGGAAGAGCTATCTGGAATTATCGAAGCTTGGGACCCGCCCGGATTGTCTGTTGGGGAGGTGGTGGGCAAGGGGTTGCTTGTTCTGGTCGTGATAATCGTTCTGGCCGGTATCGGCCGCCACTACTTAGGCCTGCGCGGTCGCATGCACGAGCGCACCCATCAGCTGCAAACAACGCAGCAGAACTATGAGATGCTTATTCACAATGCCTCCGAGGGCATTGGAGTCTATCGGCCGGACCGCTTCATATTTGTCAATCCCAGCATGGTCAAGATCACCGGCTATTCCGAGCAGGAGCTGCTCAGTCGTCCCAGGGTTGAGGTTGTTCATCCTGACGACTTGCCCCTAGAGCTGGAACGGATTGAGAAGCAGGCGCGAGGCGAGTCCGTGCCGGATCGTTTTACGATTCGGATTCGCACAGCTCAGGGGGAGACCAGGTGGCTACAGGTGAGTACTGCCCAAATCGAGTGGGAAGGCCAGCCCGCCGAGCTCGATCTTGTCTCAGATGTTACGGCTATCAAGGAGGCTGAGGAAGCGCTGCGATTGGCTGATGAGCATCTGCGCTTGATTGTCGAGGTATCGCCGGTACCGGTCATCATCAGCCGGATTTCGGACGGTGCTATTCTATACTTGAACGACAATCTAGCTCAGTTGATCGGTGGCGACCGGGAGAGTCTACTGGGTCAGCAGACGCCCGATTTCTATGCCGATCCTAATGAGCGCAACCGGGTCGTGAAGATGATGCAGGAGAGGGGGCGCCTCGATGCTTACGAAGTGCGTCTGAAGAAGACTGACGGTACCGAGTTCTGGGCTCTGCTTTCGATTGTAATGACCAGGCTGAAGGGCGATGACGTGATTATTGGCGGTGTCATTGATATCGATGAGCGGCGTAAGACCGAAGAGAGCCTGCGCTTGTTCCGCAAGATCTTCGACAACTCCCTCGACGGTATTGTGCTCCTGGACGCCGAAGGTAATTATATTGAGTCAAATGCGCGCCACCTTCAGTTCATGGGCCTCTCGGCTGAGGAGCTTCAAGGACGGAAGCTTCATGAAATCATGCTTGCACAGGGCGAGGAAGTGGACTATTCCGATCAACCGCTTGAGGGTGGCGCAGTGCGGCGTGAAGTAACCCGGAAGTTGGCCGATGGCACGACGGAAACGATTGACATTTCAGCCTTCCCCATCAGGGATGAGGCCGGTACGGTCACGAATTGGGCCGGAATCGGGCGTGACATCACCGAGCGTCGGCGAGCCAGCGAAGCGATGGCGCAGCGTATCCGGTACGAAGAAGGCTTGGCGGGATGCTCGCGGGCACTGCTTGAAGAGAGCGATATGGACGTCGCCCTGACCAAGGCTCTTGAGCACTTACTGATCGCTTCCGAGTCGAGTGTCGTCTACCTTGCCAAGAATGTTCAGGATGACCAGATGGGCGATTGCCTGTGTACGACTCACTACTTTGCGGATGAGAAGTACCGCGAGCGGGTTGAGCGCGAGATGCCTGCCCAGATATCCTACGACGCTGGTTTACAGCGTTGGCGCGATTTGATGTCCAATGGCCAACCAGTGATGGGGAATGTTAACAATCTGCCCGATGCCGAAAAGCAGATTCTGGCGAAGCATGGTCTGAAGTCGATCTTGGCGTTGCCGATCACGGTCGAGGGGAGTTGGTACGGTTTTGTCGGATTCGACGACTGTGAGCGCGAACGCGGTGCAATGGTGCAGGAGATTCGGCTACTTCGCACAGCCGCTGAGATGTTGGGCGGTTTCCTCGAAGGCAAGAAGTTCGAAAAGGCTCTGAAGGTCAGCGAAGAGCGTTTCCGCTCTCTGGTCGAACAAGCATCGGACATTATTTTCAGCCTCGCTCCTGATGGCCGGTTCACCTACATGTCGCCGCAGTTCAGCAAGGCCACCGGAATGCCCCCGAACGCATGCATCGGACTGTACATCTGGGACCATCTTCCCGCCGAGGATGTCGAACAAGCCCGCGAATGGGTTGCCGTCGGCATGCCGGATGACGCCGAACGATACCCGTTGGGATACCAGTTCAACGTTCAGACGAAGGACGGTTCCTGGAGACGATTTACCGCCAACGTGGCCGTGTTGCGGGATGACGCTGGCGAGGTGATTGAGGGGGTCGGAGTGGCTCATGATATTACCGAAATGAATAAGCTTCTGAAGGATCTTGAGAAAGCCAACCAGGAGATCCGTGAGACTCAAACCCAACTGGCCCAGTCCGAAAAGATGGCCTCGTTGGGTTTGCTCGTAGCTGGTGTGGCTCACGAGATCAACACTCCGGTCGGCGCGATCAATAGTATGCACGATACTGAAATGCGGGCGATGCGGAAGGTCCGTCGGGAAGTAGAGGAGGGCCTCGAAGCCGACCATCCGGCTCGGGCAGGACTGCTGAAGTACCTGCAGACGATCGAGGAGGCCGGGAAGGTCATCACCTCGGGCACTGAACGAGTGATCAGCATCGTGCGTCGACTGCGCAGCTTTGCTCGCCTCGACGAATCCGAGCTCAAGACCGTCGATATCCACGAGGGGCTTGAGGACACTCTCGCCCTGATCCACAATGAGCTGAAGCACACTGTCACAATACAGCGGGATTACGGCGAACTACCGCCAATTGCCTGTTACCCCGGGCAGCTCAACCAGGTCTTCCTCAACCTGCTGATAAACGCGAAGCAGGCCATCGCGAGCAAAGGTGAGATACGCATCACGACGAGGTTTGCGGACAACCGGGTGGGAGTGATCTTCGAGGACAGCGGGGTTGGCATTCCAGCCGACAAGCTGCCCCATGTCTTTGACCCGGGTTTCACAACCAAAGGAGTGGGGGTCGGGACCGGCCTTGGCCTGGCCATCTGTTATCAGATCATCCGACAGCACGAGGGCGATATCAGAGTCGAGAGCGAGGTAGGGAAGGGGACCAAATTCACGATTACTCTTCCGACTGATCTGGCCAATCGCAATCCCAAACCTTCCTCCGATCAGGAATCAGAACCTGGTTGACACTCATTATCTGGAGACTATCTTCCGCAAATGGAATTACAAACTATCCCCGTCGGCCCGTTTCAGGTCAACTGCTATCTCTACTGGGATCCCCAGACTCATGACGGCGTAATTGTCGATCCGGGTTTCGATGATGCAATCCTGATCAGCGCCATCGAAGCCACGGAAATGAACCTCCGGGCGATCCTTCTTACGCATGGTCACGGCGATCATATTGCGGCTGTGGATGCCTTAAGGAATCACTTCAGCGCGCCGCTCTATGTCGGTGCGGGTGATGAAGCTCTATTGGCGCGACCGTCAGAGGAAGTAGCTGCCTTGTTGGGCCAGAAGATCAATCCCATCAAGCCTGATCACATCATGCAAGGAGAGCAAGTGGTCAAGTTCGGATCAGTCATGATGCGGGTTCTGGCAACGCCGGGGCACACTCGGGGCGGGGTCTGTTTTCTCGACGAAAAGGAGAATCAGCTCTTCACCGGAGATACTCTTTTCTGGGGCTCGATCGGGCGCACCGATCTGGCGGGCGGTTCAATGCCAACTCTGCTCAATTCGATCAAGACGCAGATCCTGAGTCTTCCCGATGCCATTCGTTGCTACCCGGGGCATGGACCCGAGACTACTGTTGGTGCTGAGCGATCATCCAATCCATTCTTGACCGGTGGCTTTTACGCCTGAGCCGCCTTTCCCTGGCATGACTCTCGGTCAAACCCAAAGACTACCTCGGGAGTTTTACGAGCGCCCCACGCTCGAAGTAGCTCCTGACCTGATCGGCAAATACTTGGTCACCTGCGTTTCCGACGTCAGGCAAGCGGTCCGGATTGTCGAGGTCGAAGCTTACGTAGGAGTCGATGATCCCGCCTGTCACGCCGCCCGAGGTCTGACCGAACGTACAAAGCCGATGTTCGGACCAGCCGGATTCACGTACGTCTATCTCATTTATGGCATGTACAACTGTCTCAATGTCGTTACCGAGCCCGACGGATCCCCGGCGGCGGTCTTGATCCGAGCGGCGGAGCCGATCACAGGAATCGAACCCATGCCGGGCCACAACGGATCTGAGAAGACTGAAGTATCACTTCTATCTGGGCCTGGTAAGTTATGTCGCGTCTTGCAAGTGACTACTAGCCACAACAGTCTTGACCTGACGGGGGAGACCATCTATTGCGAAGACCGAAATGGTTCGCCGCCGACTATTATTGCTTCGCGACGTATAGGCATCAAGGTCGGCACCCAACGGCGTTGGCGCTTCTGCGATGGCAATTCCCGCAGCTTGTCCCGCCCAGCCAGTGACCGAGTCTGATGAACTCGGGCAACTTTCGGCTTGTTTGGTTCATATAATCGGCGGATATTGATCGCCGAGAAAGGCAGGTACGATTCGTATGTTCACACAGGATGTTATCCAAAGGGCCTTGATATCGGCTCCGGTGATACTGTTTTCGCTAACGGTGCATGAGTTCTTCCATGCCTGGACGGCGCTCCGTTTCGGGGACCCGACGGCCCGCAACATGGGCCGGTTGACCCTGAATCCTCTGGCCCACCTTGATCTCTGGGGCAGCCTGGCCTTCGTCATGTCCAACTTCACCTTTGGCTGGGCGAAACCAGTGCCGGTGAACTTGATGAATATCCGGGGCAACATTCGAGTCGCTGACTTCTGGATCTCGGCCGCTGGGCCGTTGTCTAATATCGGGCTGGCTATCATCTCTGGCCTGGCCTTTCGAGTTCTGGCCGGATCTCTCCCTGAACCGTTGTACCTGATGCTTCGCTTTTCGGTAATCATTAATATAGCTCTGGCTTTCTTCAATCTGATTCCCGTCTTTCCTCTGGATGGCTCACACATTCTCCGAAGCGTCATGCCGGAGAGATTCACGCCGTTTTTTGAACGGATTCAACCCTTTTCAATCATCATCCTGATTGGACTGATGTTCACCGGGGTGACCTGGGTGATCCTGGGACCGTTTGTGTCATTCTTTGCCAGCCTCTTCGCAGGGCTGCGGGTCTATTGAGCATGCACTCGACTCGGATTATCACTATTGCCGCCCTGGTCGCAATGCTGGCTGGTTGCGGACCCCGGTTCGATATTGGTCCGGAGGTGGACGGATACACTGTGGTCGGACCGAATCGCAAAGTGACCGTCGATGCCTATTTGTTTGATGCCAAAGTGCGACGGGATGGGAAGCCGACTTCGGTCAGGCTGCAGTTCTTTGAGACTGACGATGCGGTTGCGATGAGTGGTCAGGGTTATCTCGGGAAAGGGGCCTTGAAGGGACGCTTGACGGATGACAGTCTGGTCGCCTATTTCCCGGCCACCAATGAGTTCGTCAGCGAGTCGATGCCGGGCCTGTTCGCCTCGACAGCTTGCGCCAACCAGATCCCGCCGCCGCCTCTGAGGACTCTGCTGGCTACCCTGCCTACCCCTGATCTGTTTCCTTCGGCCGTGTTAACGGTTACCGGGGAAGAGGAGAAAGAGCTCGAGTACGACATTGAGTGGAGCGATTGTCCGTGGCGCTTCAAGCTCTCCTACGATCTGCGAGACGAAGGCTGGCGTTTGAATGAGTTGCGCTTTGAAGTCGATGCGGAGGTCCGCTTTTCCATGAAGCGACGGGTCTTCAAGCCGGATACGGAAGTGAAACGGAGCAAGCTCGTCTTTCAGGTGCCGGAACGGGCCGTACGGGTAAGCCTGTAACCCTCGGATGATTGTAGCGTTTGACTTCACCCCCTTCAAGGGCCATATTTCAGGACGTAACTTATTAGGAGTGAGTGCTTGAATCTGTACCGTCAGACATTTGGCCTTCTGAGGCCCTTCTGGAAACAATTGGTGACGGCGTCGCTATCGGCCGCGATAGCTGCCGTGCTGGCCGGTCTGATTGTCTGGATGGCTGGCCCACTCCTGATGACGCTGTTCCAGGTTGACAATGTGGCTGGCTTGGAGGCGGTCGAAATCGCGCCCGGCGCAAGTCTCAGTGAGGGGATACCGGCGGACAGTTCGGGGGCTGCGGGAGAAATCGTTCAGCGTGTGTCCGGGTCGATCGAGCAAGTACGCGAGGCGATGAAAGGGGCCGTGGCTCATCTGGTCGAGGCCGAGACTCGCCAGGATACGCTGATCAGGTTCTGCTGGCTGATCATGATTGTGGTCATCGGGAAGAACTTCTTTACGTACTTACAGGGCTTCTTCATGGCCTACGTACAGCAATCGGTTGTTCGGAAGTTGCGTGACAGCCTTTTTGAGAAGTACCAGCGGCTGTCATTGAAGTACTTCCACAGTCGTCGCACGGGTCAGGTTATTTCGCGGGTGACCAACGATGTGGTTGTGCTCAATGAGTCAATCGATCTGAGTTTCAATCACTTCGTGACCGATAGCATCATGGTGATCCTCTTTTCCTGTTTCCTGATCATTCTCAGTTGGAAACTGACCCTGCTGGCGGCGGTGGTGATGCCGTTGGTGTTTGTGTTCATCTGGTTCATTGGACGCAAGTTGCGCAAGTACTCCGAGCGGTCCCAGGAGCGCATGGCTGACGTCAATTCGGTGCTCGAGGAAAACGTCAACAATATTCGAATCGTCAAGGCCTTTGCCCGCGAGCGTTTCGAGATCAAGAAATTTACGCATACGACGGCCGAGTATTTTCGGGCTCTGTTGCGCATGACCCGTATTCGCCATCTGGCCTCGCCCACTAACGACACCCTGATAAGTTTTGCGGGCGTGGCAATCTTGCTTTATGCCGGTTCGCGAATCATCGCCGGTTCGGGTGAGCTGGACGCGGGTGACTTCATGACTTTCATCATCGCCATGTTCTCGCTCATGAAGCCGGTGAAATCGCTAAGCCAGATACATATTAGGATCCAGGAAGGGATGGCTGCGGCCGAGCGGATCTTTGGCGTGCTGAACGCCGAAGAAGATGTCACCGAGCCGGTGAACCCCGTGCCGCTGGCCGAATTCAAGACTGAAATTGAGTACGACGGTATCAGCTTTGCCTACAATGGCTCCGAAGAAGTCCTGAGCGATATCTCGTTCCGGGTGCCGGTGGGCAAAGTCCTAGCGATCGTCGGGCCGTCAGGGGCGGGCAAGTCAACCCTGCTTGATTTATTGCCCCGCTTCTATGACCCGCAACAGGGAGCGATCAAGATCGATGGGCATGACATCCGCACCGTATCCCTGACAGCCCTGCGCGGCCTTATGGGTATTGTCACTCAAGAGACACTTCTGTTTAACGACACCGTCGCGAATAACATCGCTTACGGCATAGATGATTGTTCTGCCGAGAAGATTGTCGAGGCTGCTCGGATGGCCAATGCGCATCAGTTTATCTCAGAATTCGATCAGGGATATGAGACGATTGTTGGCAACCGGGGCGTGCGGCTGTCGGGTGGCCAACGTCAACGTCTGGCTATTGCCAGGGCACTGTTGCGCGATCCCCGGATCCTAGTTTTCGACGAGGCAACTTCGGCTCTCGATACCGAATCTGAGTTGCTGGTGCAGGAGGCGATCAGCCGTCTGATGCATGATCGTACTACCCTCGTAGTGGCGCACCGGCTTTCCACAATCGTGAACGCGCACCACATTGTGGTTGTCAATGGTGGCCGTATTGTAGAAGAAGGCAATCACGAAGAGCTTCTCAGGCAAAGCGGGTTGTACCGCCGCCTTCATGATATGCAGTTCAAGAACGGGTCCAATGCTGCCGTGACAGGCTCGAAGGGCGAAGAATAAGTGTCGATCCCGATGGTCAAGAAGCTTGAGCATGGGTTCAAGAGCCTGGTGCTGACGCTGCTGTCCGTGGTGCTGCGACGTGGTGATGACCACCGTTGGCCGGTTGATCCGAAGGACATACGTTCGATACTCATCCTGAGGCCTGACAAGCTCGGTGACATGATCGTCACGGTGCCGTTGATGCACATCATCAAGGCCGAGTTCCCCCACATACGAATAGAGATCGTTGCCTCACCGCACAACCAGGTCGTGATCAAAAACGACCCGATGATAGATAAAATCCATCTCTATTCGAAGAAGCTTTGGGACGTCATGGCGCTCCTGAAACATCTGCGGCGGCAACAATTTGACATTGTCTACGATCCGATCTGTCACGACTCGGCCACTGGTCTGCTGATGAGTCACATCGCTGGTCGGGGAGCGGTTCTGGCCGCCTCGCGAAAAATGCGCCTGCGGCGATTCTACGACTATTGTCTGGAATACGAGCCTCACGGCACCGACCACAGTATTGACAACAGCTTGCTGTTGCTGAACGTGCTCGGTCGAGACCCTAGTCAGGTTGATCCCATAGTGCCGCTCTTTGTGCCCGAGAACGATCGGGTTGTGGCCCGCCAGTTCATAGATGCTTTGCCGCACGACGGACGCCTCAGGATTGGCATCAACATCTCGGCCGGAAGCCCATCCCGGGTGCTCAGCGATGACAAGTATGCCGAAGTAATTCGTAACATCGCGGATCGTCATGGCAACTGCCGCTTTGTTCTGATCTGCACGCCGTCTGACCGTCCCAGGGGCCAACGTATTGTGGAGTTTAGCGGGGTAGACGCCAGCATGGTGCCTGATCGTTTATCGCTTCTGGCTGCGGCCGCCATCATCGAAGCGATGGATGTTCTGATCAGCCCCGATACATCACTGGTTCACATGGCTGGGCTGGCCCGCGTACCGGTGCTGGCGTTCTACTGTAACCACCCGCGCAATTACGAATTCTGGAAGCCCTACCGTCAACAATATGGCTCGGTGGTGGCGAAATCAGAGGGCAATATTCATGACATCGAGGCCAGTCAAGTGATTGAGGAGTTCTTTCGGTTGATGGATGACAGGGTTGATCAAACTTCTCCTGGGAGGGCGTGATGCTGAGTCTATCGGTTGTGATCATCACAAAGAACGAAGAAGCCAACCTCCCGCGGTGTCTCGCGTCGGTCTCGTGGGCCAACGAGATTATCGTGGTAGACAGCGGCTCCACCGATGACACGCGCGAGATTGCCTGGGAGGCGGGAGCTACGGTCCATGAAATCGAGTGGCGTGGTTTTGGCCCCACCAAGGCCTTTGGGGTCACCAAAGCGATCAATGATTGGGTGTTGTCGCTAGATGCCGATGAAGAGGTTTCACCGGCGCTGGCCGAGCAGATCAAAGAGATGCTTGCTACCGGTACCAACTACCACGGTTTCGACATGCCCCGCCGCACCCGGTTCCTGGGACGCTGGATAAGCCACTGTGGTTGGTACCCGGATCGGATCCTGCGTCTGTTCAAACGCGGCCACGGTGGCATTGACGATGCGCAAGTACACGAGTCGGTCGTTGTCGACGGAGCGATCGGCCATTTCGACGGTGATCTACTGCACCACAGCTATCCCACAGTGGAGCACTATTTCAGCAAGTCGAATCGGTATACTACGCTCGGAGCTGCGGAGGCTTTTCGCAAGGGAAAGAAAGCTGGACTCGGCAGTATCGTCCTGCGACCGCTGGCTTCATTCATTTCCCACTACATTGTCCGACAGGGATTTCGGGACGGCTTGGAGGGTTTTTTGATTTCAGTGTTTTCTGCCATTGCGGTGATGACGAAATATGCTAAGTTACGAGCTTTGTATCAAGAGATTGAGACCAATAGCCGGAAGGACGCATGAGCAAGCCCCTTGATATACAGCCCGGTGACAAGATACTCGTCAGTCGCACCGACCGTCTGGGTGATCTGATCCTGGCCCTGCCGTTCGCGGAGTCGCTCAAGGTCCGCTACCCGGAGTGTCAGGTTGATGTGTTGGCCTCTCTATACGCCTCGCCGATACTTGAGCACAAGAGTGGTATTGATGGCATCGTTCGAGTGCTCAACAAGCAGCTCGTTACCGATCGCTTCTACCGGAAAGACTTTCTCAACAAGATCAAGCAGGCCAACTACAAAGTTGTGGTGGCCTTGTTCCCGGAGCGGCACATCAGTCATGTCTTTTACAAGGCCAACATTCCAATCCGGATCGGCACAGCCGGGCGTTTTCATTCGGTATTCTTCAACCACCACCTGTTTCACTCGCGCAAGTCAAATGCCAAGCACGAAGCAGAATACAATCTCGACTTCCTTCGCTTCTTTCGCGAAGGTCCCACCGTTCGAATGCCCTCGGTCTCGCCCCAGGAGAAGGAACTGAAGAATGCCCGCCGCCTGTTGGAGAAGGCCGGGGTGGACGGCCCGTTCATTGTGCTTCATCCGGGCTCGGGTGGATCGGCCGAGCGCTGGCCCCTGAACAAGTTTCTGGAGCTGAACGAAATTCTTACCGCCGCCGGGTATCCGGTGGTCATTTCAGGCTCCGAGCGGGAAGGGGAGATGATCTCGGCCGCTTGCCGCGAGGTCGGTACCACGCCGCGAAATATTTACGGTGATACCGACCTGCGTACACTCGCAGCAGCTCTTTCGCTAGCGCGGGTAGTGGTGGCCAACTCCACCGGACCACTTCATCTGGCCGTAGCGGTCGGTACCAAGGTGGTCGGACTCTATCCTGGCAAAGCGGTGATGGCGCCAGCGCGGTGGGGTCCTTTGGGCGAGCACGATCGCGTCATTCTGCCGACCAATCGCGAGTGTACCTGCCCGCCCGACAACTGTACTTGCATGCAGACAATATCAGCCAAGAAGGTTGCGCGGGCAGTTGCCGGTTCGTTCGACGAAGCCTTTTGATCTGCGGGTAAGCTATGAATCTGGCCGAGTTCATAATCAAGATCGAGTCGTTTAACTCGAACGTAAACATACCTCTCATCCGGAAGGCGTACGAGTTCTCGAACCAGGCTCACGATGGTCAGAAGCGTGCCTCCGGAGAACCGTACATCGAACACAGCCTCGAAGTGGCGTTTATCCTGGCCGAGCAGCACATGGACTCGACTACGCTGGCGGCCGGCCTGGTTCACGATGTCGTTGAGGATACGGATATTTCAGTCGAGGATTTGCGGAGGGAGTTTGGCGATGAGGTTGCCGAGCTAGTCGAAGCGGTTACAAAATTGGGGCGCGTGCATTTTTCGTCGCGGGAAGAACAACAGGTCGACTATTTCCGCAAGATGCTGCTCACCATGGCCAAGGACATCCGCGTTATTCTCATCAAGCTGGCGGATCGTCTTCATAACATGCGTACGTTGGAGCACCTTCCACCAGAGAAGCAAAAACGGATCGCCCAGGAAACGCGCGACGTCTATTGCCCGCTGGCTCATCGCTTCGGGATCAATCGCGTAAAAGTGGAGCTAGAAGATCTCTCTCTCAGGTATCTCGAACCAGACGTATATCGTGACCTGGCGCGACGACTCCAAGAGACTCGCGAGCAGCGTCAGACCTATGTTGAGCAGGTCATGGATCCTATCCGCAAGGCTATCACTCAGGATGGGCTGACGGCCAACGTATATGGTAGGGCGAAGCACATCGAGTCTATCTGGCGAAAGATCAGGGTTCGCAAGGTTGCCTTCGAGCAGATCTTTGATCTGTTCGCCATCCGCGTGATAGTCAGTTCGGAGCGGGAGTGCTATCATGCTCTCGGGATAATTCACGCGCGCTTCAAGCCGGTCTCGGATCGTTTTCATGACTACATTGCCAACCCCAAACCGAACGGTTATCGCTCGCTTCACACAACAGTGTTTGGTCCCGAAAATCGTATGGTCGAGATTCAGATTCGGACGCAGCAAATGCACTATGTGGCCGAGAACGGCATCGCCGCCCATTGGCTCTACAAAGAGGGACGGCAGCAGATGTCTAAGTCGGACCGCCAAATGGTCTGGCTGCGGGATGTCCTGGAATGGCAGAAGGACATGACCAATCCGGCCGACTTTTTGGAGTACCTCAAGATCGATCTCTATTCCGAAGATATCTTTATTTTCACGCCCAAGGGTATGCTGGTCCACCTGCCCGCTGGATCCACGCCGCTTGATTTCGCTTTCCAGATTCACACCGAAGTTGGAATTCATTGCGCTGGCGCAAAAATAAACCAAAGGTTGCAGCCGCTCTCCACTGAGCTGAAGTCGGGCGATGCGGTAGAGATCATCACCAACCCGAATCGCACGCCTTCCCACGATTGGCTGAAGTTGATCAAAACGTCTTCGGCCCGCTCCAAGATAAGGCGCTGGCTGAAGCAGGCGGGCTATGATCAGGCGGTGGTGCTCGGTCGCGAGATCATTGCTCGCAAGCTCAAAGAGAAACGAATGGCCATGCCACCCGAGGACGAACTCCAGGAGCATGCGGAACAACTGGATCGCAAATCAGTCGAGGCGCTTTTCGCCGCCATTGGCAACGGTACTATCTCGGCCAGTCCGTTGCTAGCTCTCATCGCTCCTCCGGAAAAGGCGCCGCGAGGCTTGGGAATAGTCGGCAAAGTGATCGATCGCATCCGGGGATCGAAGGGAATCAAGGTCGATGGCCTATCGGACATGATGTTTCGCTTCGCCGGGTGTTGTCAGCCCCTGCCGGGCGAGGATATCATCGGTTTCATCACGCGGGGGAGAGGGGTTACGGTCCATCAGGCCAAGTGCGAGACGGCCAGCTATCTCTGCACTCAGTATCCGAATCGCAAGATCGATGTCTCTTGGGACGCTGGCAAGAACCAGTCGTTCGTCGTGGATTTGGAGTTAGTCGTCGAGGACCGCAAAAACATGCTGCGCGATGTAACCGAGGCGATCGCCGACTCGGACACCAACGTCAGAGCAGCGGAAATGACCGCTCAAGATACTACCGCCACCGGCCGCTTCGTGGTCGAAGTGTCCAGCCTCTCCCATCTCAATCGCATTTTGGATCGCATCAGGAAGGTGAAGGGGGTGATTACGGTCGCGCGCTCGCACAGCCGCGAAAGTGGTTCTTGAGGCGACTCGCCTAGAGTTTTTCGACTAGCTTGATCCCGACACTCACAGACCAGAACCTCATGCTTGCCGCAAAACTCCGATTGGGCTGAGAAGTCGTAATGCCGGTCAGCTTGTACTGAGCGAAAAAACCGAGCGGACCATCCAGCTGCGTCTGGACGCCGACCCCGCCGGTGTAGTACAAGTCAGTCTGACCTCTCAGAAGCAGCGTTGGCAAGTGCGGTTCCCATTCTGCCTGCCGCAGCCAACTCATACCCATCCCAAGCAGGGCATAAGGTTCAATCGGACTGTTTCCCAGGCTGACATTCAGTTTGGCTTCAGCTCCGAGCAGTTTTGCGGTCGTCATCCCGCCCTCGAAATCATCAACCTCGCTGGGAAAACGATGATACTCAAAGCGCCCCACAAGCTCCATATAGGAACTGGTCCGCATGCCGGCACCAAACGATAGATTGTAGCTGCCCTTGAAGAACTCCTTGAACTCGTCAGGATCCTTCGGGCTGCTCTGGCCTGTGCCAAGGTAGACCTCAATCGGTTTCAGCCACTGGGCCTGCGCCGAGCCGGATACTACCGCAGTTGCCACCAGAATCAGCAGGATGCGATACGTGCTCATCCTACAGCACCTTAATGCCGACCGTGAATGCC
>CAZHDS010000041.1:0-20269 GCA_964531495.1 uncultured Ignavibacteriales bacterium | reverse complement strand
AGCCCGCGTCCGCGTACATTACATCATAGCAATCGGAAAATGGAGTTTCGTAGCCACACCACTCGGATTCGATAATAGGGGCTCTATCGGCACCGGTCATGGCTAATATCGTCCCCCAGGCTGCACCACCCTCGTCGTAGAAAGATCCACGAACCTGACCGGAATGGTCAAGCCAGGGTTGGGCTTGGTCTGTTGGGACCAAAACATTGTCGTCCGGGGAGTTGTACACGAAGCCAACGCCTACGTGATACTCGTCACCAGGACCATAAATAATCTCGTCAGCATAGAAGTCGGCACCGATCCAGGTCCAAGTCTGGGTCGCCGGGAAAGCGCTCGCCAGAACCGTATAACGGGCCCGTTCTACGCCAGGGAAACCAAAGCCGTCATCGTCCCACACGACGATTTCAGCGTCAGCATCTCCGACCAAGTAGGCGGGGTGAGTGAGCAGCAATGCCCACTGAACCGTCAACGTACAGACGTCCAGACCTTCCACAGTAAACCGATTGGCCGAGTAACCCAGGCCATTGTCGCGGAGGCTCCAGATATTGAACGAGGCCGTCGAATCGCACCAGTACGTATAGATGTCGCAGAAATATCCCGACGGAGGAGTCGGGGACGCATCACCAGCGGACAGCTGGAGAAAGCTTTCCTGCGGAATCTTGTAACTGGACTGGTCGGGGTGACCGTTCTCCAACGCCTCACCATATAGGTAAGCATTGGGGTTGGTCGACGGAACCGGGTTCAACCCTTCCTTCATGCCGATGTCTGAAATTGCTGTACCGCTGAAGGTCAGAATCAGACCAAAAACGAATACTGCGAATATCAGTCGTTTAAACATTAAAATTCCTCCTTAAAAAAGGAAAAACTGTCGAGTCCACGTCATGTAGTCCGCAAGTGACCGAGTTACCTTCTTGCGTCGGCAACCATGAGGCCCTTTGCAATATCCCGATGTGTCTAGGGAAATGTGGGATGTAAACTACAATCGATGAATTCACTCTTTTTATTCCTATTCTTTGGAGTCAAAGCCAAGCCAGAGCAAGTCTGACAGGACTTTGAGTGGTTATGTCAAAATATCAAGCTTTTCTGCGCCGTCATTTATCGGCCTAATATCAGTGTCACCTCCTGCTGTGTTAGCTACGCCAATCCACATGTAGTAGACTTGTGGATATGAAGTTAGCGGTAAGTAACAGATAGATTGGGGGTTTGCGAGTAAGGTAAAACCAACTCAAACGAATCAAGCCGAGCTTCCAATGACCCTGAAGTCATACGGAATCACGGTAGGTAATCGTCTCTTGTTATCTTACGAAAACAAGATCAGTCAGTTAACAATATTCGCTACTAAAGAGGACTTAGCGGTAGCATTCATGTCACTGTTGGCTCTCGGACAGGAATGAAACCATACACACGCTCAGGGAGTAATGTAATAGCTTTGCCAGATTTGTCAAGGGGAAAGAGGGCTCCTGGCGGTGATTTCCCCTGCTTATGCGGCCAGCCCGCGTCAGGGCTCACGACACCGGGGCCACTTGGCCCACGCAAGCTGCTGGGAAACTGCATCCGTCCTGGTCCGCTGCATTGAAAGGAATCAGGTCCCGCTGAGCACAAAAGTGACCTGTCATCGCTTGACAGGTCCCGCCCGCGTTCGTTTCTTCTGCCTTTAGATGCATCTCTCCCGGCTCATAATCAAGAACTTTCGCGTCATCCGGCAAGCCGAGCTGGTCCTACCGGACAAGATTGTCGCTGTGGTTGGCCCCAATGGGGCCGGGAAATCAAGCCTGGTTGAAGCAATCGCCTGGGCTCTCTATGGCAATCAAGCCGCTCGTTCCGGTAAGGAGGAGATTCGATCCCGGCTGGCATCCTCATCAGACACCTGCGAAGTTAGCCTCGAATTCTCGATCCGTCAGCAGACCTACCGGGTTGTCCGGCGCCTGGTCGGGCGGAGTCTTCGAGCTGAGGTCGAACTATATAGAGGGTTGGCCTCAGAGTCAGTGGGTATCAACGAAACCAAGGGTTACATCGGGGGCCTGTTGGGGCTCGATCTGAAGGGCTTTCAAACATCATTTCTAGCCCAGCAGAAAGAGCTCAACGCTCTCTCAGACCTCCCGCCGGCCAAGCGACGTGATCATTTGGCCGGCATGCTTGGGATCGAACGACTTGACCGAGCGATTACGGCCGTCAAGGAAGATACTCGGGTAGCCGCATCTCGGGCCGAGTTGATGGAGCGTCAACTCCAAGGGCAAGAGCAGCTCGAAGACCAAATCAAGACAGCCACGGCCCAGCTGGCCGATCTCACGGGCCGTGAGGCCGCTGTCAAGGGTAGGGCAGACGAGGCCCGAGAGGCCCTCGACAAGGCGACGATAGCTCTGGATGAGGCCCAGAAGGCTCAGAGCAAGTGGGAGAATATCCGCAGTCGGGCTGAAGCCACTCGGCAGGGTCTGGTTGATCAGGAAAAGCGACAGAACTCGCTGGGGGAAGAGATTGCGCGTCTGGAGGCCGTGGCCGCCGAGAAGGCCAAGCTTGATCTCCTCGCGTTCGACTTGCCGAGCTCCGAGAAGCAACTGCTTGTTCTGGACCAAGCCAAATCGCGCCTTGACCGACAGAAGCGCATAAAGGAGCAGTTGGCCCAGCTGAAGAGAGAGCGGAGCGAGCTATCGAGCAAGCTGAAGGAGAGCGAGGAGCGGCTGAAGGTCACGCAGGCCTGCTTGCGAAATTTACCGGAAGATGCTGACAAGCTATTGGTCGAACGGCAGGCACAATTGGAGGTGCAGCGAGAGAAATACAGCCGGTCAAAGGCGGACCTGGCGGCGGTCGATCGGGAAACGGCCAAGCTCCATGCCCAGTCGGACTCGGTGGCGGAGTTCGGACCGGAATCGGTTTGCGATCGGTGTGGTCGGCCTCTGGGAAACGATATCGATCAGATCCAGCGGCATATTGCCGATGAAATGGCCGACCTTGACCAGAAACGGACCAGTTTCAAGTCGCAGCTATCGGCCATGGAGGCTTCTGGAAAGGACTTGAAGCAGGAGGTCGAAAAGCTCACTCGTCAGCAAAGAGAGCAATATCAAGCTACCGTTACTGCCAAAGCCTCTGCTCACGAAATCGAGATGCTCATTGAACGGTTGAAAGCCCTCGAGGTAAGCGAGAGAGGGCTGGAACGGGAGGTCGAGGCGCTGGGGGGAGTCGTTTTCGACCAGCAGGCATTTGATACTCTGGCCGCAAAGGTTGAGAAAATTCGCCAGGCGGTTTCCAGGCGAGATCGTCTCATCGGTACTCTGGAGCGAAAGCCGATCGCCCGCCGAGAGCAGTCCGAGACAGAGGCCCGAGTGGCCGAATCCAAGCGGCAGTTGGAAGTCCTGGACAAGGAGCTGCGGGGACTGGCCTATACGCCGGAAAGTTATGATGCCGCCCGGCAGCAGCTTGCGGCGGCCCAGGCCGGGCATGAGCGAGCTAGAGATGATATGGCCACCTTCACCAAAGAACGAGAGTTGACTCAAAACTCGCTGAAGTCATTCCTCCAGAAGCGAGATGAGCAACAGCGCCTTCGGGATGATTTGGAGAAGGACCGCAAGAACCACTATCACGGTCAGAAGCTGGGTGGTCTGATGGCGGAGTTTCGAAAGCAGATCATAAGCAGTATCCGACCTACTCTAGCCCAATACTCGAGCGAGCTATTCGATGAAATGACCGGTGGAAGATACAATCTGGTCGATCTTGACGAAAACTACAATCTACAGGTTCTAGACTCAGGCGAGTATTACGGAGTCGATAGATTTTCGGGCGGGGAGAAGGATCTGGCCAACCTCTGCTTGCGGCTGGCCATATCGCAGGCGTTGACCGAGTCGGCCGGGTTGGACCGTTCCTTTGTGATCCTGGACGAGGTCTTTGGGTCACAGGACAATGAGCGGAAGGAACTTATCATCAGCGCCTTGGGCAGCTTGCGCCGGTTCTTCCCCCAGGTCCTCCTGATAACCCATGTTGAGGACATCAAAGAGCAGGTAGAGCAACTCATTGAAGTACGACCCGTCGCCCACGGGCATTCGGAAGTGATTGTCCATGGTAGTGCGTCCTGATCTAGTCTGGAGACGAGTAGCTCGTCTGATGGCCGTAGCCGTAATGGTGATTGTCGTTGTCGCGGCCATTTGGCGGGCGATGATAGTCGATGGCGACGACACCGGGGGTTCTTCACGGTTCTTGGTCATGAAGGTCGTTGATGGCGACACCGTCATCCTCCGCGGTGGTGATCGTCTGAGGCTGGCCAATGTCGACGCCCCTGAAGAGGGGGAGCCGTTTTACGAAGAAGCACGGCAGAAGCTCCGCCAGCTCTGTCTGGGTCAGGAAGTGCGCCTGGAGTTCTCTGGCAACCGCCGTGACAAATATGACCGCTTGGTAGCCTCCTGTTTTGTAGACTCGATCTTCCTGGGTGAGGCGCTAGTGCGGTCTGGTTTGGCTTATGTCTATCTGTTAGACGAAGGGGATCCCGAGCGCTCGACGATCCAGAGGCTTGTAAGGGCCCAGCGGGAGGCGGTCTCAGTGCGGGCGGGACTGCACTCCTTGACCCGTGCCGCCGAAGATTATTATCCCGCAATAGATGGACGATTCCGTTTCCATCGGCCAGGCTGTCGGTCCCTGGCTGACTCAAACCCGGCTCGTATTCAGAGATTTGCTAATAGAGAACAACCTCTCATGTCAGGGCTTTCGCCCTGCCGTCGCTGCCGCCCCTGACAGTCGATCGCTCTCTGTACTCGCAGAAACATATTGACTTATTCCTGTTTTTCCGTCATTTTCACGCTAATATGGCCGTGTCTTGGCGGTCGCCCGGGAGAATCAGATATGAACAGCTCAGTCGTCAATTGCCACGTTCTCATGCTCAATCAGAACTACGTGCCGTTGACTATGTGCTCGGCCCGGCGGGCCATCGTCCTGCTTTTTCAGGGCAAAGTCGAAATGATCGAGACCGCCGACTCCTTGAAGATTCACACCATCGACGATAGTTATGATGTTCCTTCGGTGGTACGTTTGTGGTCCTATCGCAAGGTCCCGTACAAGAGGATCATGTTGACTCGCAAGAATGTCATCGCGCGGGACAAGCATCGCTGCCAGTATTGCGGACTGACTAAGGGGGGGATGACGGTTGATCATGTCATTCCGAAGGTCCTCGGGGGGGCGGATACGTGGGAAAACCTGGTCTGTGCCTGCTCGCGATGCAACAACCGGAAGGGTGATCGCTCTCCGGAAGAGGCTGGTTTGAAGCTGAGTCGCCGTCCCTTCCGACCGTCGCTGATAACGTTTTTGCAGCGCAGCTTCAGTATTTCCGATCGCTGGAAACCATACCTCTTCATGAATTGAATGTTTGGGCTGCGCGTCCGCGGTTGGACGCTTCAGCTTCTCTCAAAGGGACCAACTCCAGCCACGTTTGCCCCCCAAACGCCGCCGCCGCGATGCAGCGCTCAAAGATTTTAATTGATTTGACTCGCTGATTCCGGTAATATCGCCCATTGTGCTGGCGTAGCACTGGCAATAAGGACGACCAGAATGAGCGACAACAAGGCAACAACAGACAAACCCTCTCAACCGACCAAAACCATCCTGTCGGGGATGCAACCGACCGGGGCGCTGCATATTGGCAATCTGGAAGGGGCTCTGGCCAACTGGGTTCGGCTGCAAGAGGATTACTGGATGTATCTCTGCATTGTCGATTTGCACGCTTTGACGGCTGACTGGAGAGACACCAAGCAGCTCAAACCGCGTATTTTCGATATGGCGGTCGACTTTCTGGCTGCAGGTCTCGATCCCGAACGGTGCGCCATTTTTGACCAATCAGAACTCCCGCAGCATGCCGAGCTACACTAGATCTTCTCAATGCTGATTACCGTGCCAACCCTGACCCGGATGCCCACTTATCAGGAAAAGAAAGATACTCTAGACTCGTATGGTTTCCTCGGCTATCCGGTCCTGCAGGCAGCCGATATTTGTCTCTACAACGCCGACAAAGTGCCGGTTGGAAAGGATCAAGAGAAGCACATTTGGCTGGCCAATGATCTGGCCAAACGATTTAACACGACCTACAAAAAGACGTTTCGCGAGCCGGAAGCACTGTTCACCGAAGTTCCCCTGGTGCGGGGATCCGATAATCGCAAGATGTCGAAATCATTCGATAATCATATTCCTTTGGAATACACGGCCAAACAGACCGAGAAGCGCCTCAAGGGTTTCTATACCGATCCAGAGAAGATCCACAAGGGTGATCCCGGTCATCCCGAAGGATGCCCGATCTTCCTATTGCACAAGATCTACTCTGATGACCCTGAGAACGAGATCGCGCCCCCCTGCCGGTCCGGAGAATTGGGCTGTGTCGATTGCAAGCTGAAACTCAGCGAGCGCCTCAACCGACGGCTGGAGCCGCTGCGTGAAAAACGGGCCGAAATCATCCAGAAACCTGATTTCGTGTGGGACGTTCTGGCTTCGGGCGGCGAAAGGGCTCGAGCTAGAGCTGAAAATGTCATGTCGAAAGTGCGGTCCGCCATGAAAATGGACTACCGCCAGAAAAAGAAGAAGAACTAGCCATGATGGATGTTGTCATATCCCCTCAGGCAGAAGAATATCGGGTTGATCTGAATGTCTTCCATGGTCCTCTGGACCTCTTGCTGTACTTGATCAAGAAGGAAGAAGTTGATATCTACGACATCCCGATCGCGCGCATTACTAGGCAGTATCTGAAGTACATTGAGATGATGAAAGTGCTCAGCCTTGAAGTCGCCGGGGAGTTCATCCTGATGGCAGCGACACTGATTCATATCAAGGCGCGTCTACTACTGCCTCGCGGTGAGAGTGATTCGGAAGAAGTGGACCCTCGCGAAGAGTTGATCATGGCTCTTATCGAATACAAGAAATTCAAAGAAGCCGGCGAGATCCTTCGCGAGCATGCTATCCTGGAAGAGCGAAACTTCGTGCCGCCTTCACCAGTCGGCAAGGTGGGCGGGCACATCGAGGAACTTCCTGACGCCAAACTGTTTGATTTGATAACTGCCTTCAAGTCAGTCTTGAGTGCCCGGCGCGAGGAAAGCTTCCACGAGATCGAGCCGTTCGAAGTTTCGGTCGAGGACCGCATGGAACTGGTCATGGCTGCTCTCCTTCATAACGAGTATGCCAACTTCGCGGAGTTGTTTGCTGATATCCCGAAACGGATTGTGGCGGTGGTGACGTTTATCGCGCTGCTGGAGTTGGCGCGAAACCGGCGTATCACTATCTCCCAATCGCGGCTTTTTGCCGATGTTCGCGTATACCGAGGGGAGCGATTTAACGAACCACGAGGCTCAGCTGATCTGATCGATATACCCACCTCCGCTGTTGCCAAGCCTGAGACAGAAGGAGTTCCTGACTGATATGACGGATTCTACCCTGACCAATTCAATGGTAGAGGCTCTGATACTTTCTTCGCCAGAGCCTCTAGCCGCTCGCAAGATCGTCGAAGTGGTTGATGAACTCACTCCCAGCCGCGTGAGCAAATCTGTAGCCGAGCTAAACAATCGTTACATGGAGGCCGGTTCGGCCTTTCGCATACGAGAGTTGGCCGGCGGTTTTCAGTACTACGTCGTCCCGGAGTTTGCGGGTTACGTCAAGGAGCTGTTTACAAAACGGCGCAAGATGCGACTGACCCAGGCTTCGCTCGAGACCTTGGCCATCGTTGCCTACCGCCAGCCGGTGACCAAGTCTGAGATCGAGCACATTCGCGGCGTGGCTTCGGATGGTGTGATCCACAAGCTGCTTGAGAAGGATCTCGTTACGATCAGAGGTCGGGCTGATACTGTAGGCAAACCTCTGCAATATGGCAGCACCGATGAATTCCTGAAGTTCTTTGGTCTGGCGGCGCTCAGCGATTTGCCCAAGATGTCCGAGATCGAGGAGTTGATAAAGGCCAGGGAGCCAAAGGGACAGACCGAGCTGGATTTGCCCTCCGAAGTCGATACCGAGCCGCGACCGGAAAAACTGAATATCGCCGACGGTACTTTTCAACCCCCGCTCGATGATGACTTGGCCCCAGGACTAACCTCCGATGAGACCGAAGACGAAGCTCAGACCGCTGGTGAATTGATCGAAACCACCTCCTGTGAGGACGAAGCACACGACTCTGAAGCTTCTGCACCAGCACCGGAAGAACCCGAACCGGCGGGCGTCAGCGAGGAAAGCAGTGACACCGGACTTGGTGTTATCGTCGATATGGATACAACTGACAAGTCACCCGGCTGATCCTGGGATCGGGTGGCCTCCTCTCTACTGGCTTGGTGAGGCGTCTCTGTCGCCGGGCTTTGCCGCATGAGCATAATGACACGAGTTAACAAGTATCTTTCCCAATGCGGAGTTTCCTCACGGCGGGGGGCCGAGAAGCTGATCCTGTCCGGACGGGTCACGATCAATGATCTGGTGGCCAAAATCGGTGCGGTGATTGAAGAATCAACGGACTTTGTCAAGGTTGATGGAACCGTCGTTACGCCAGTCAAGGATCGTTTCTACGTCCTGCTCAACAAGCCCCGAAACGTCATGACCACTCTGCACGATCCGTTCAAACGGAGAACCGTGGTTCATTTGCTCAAGAATGTCCCCGAACGAGTCTTCCCCGTGGGACGGCTCGACTATTCAACCGAAGGAGTTCTGCTCCTCACCAACGATGGTGATCTGGCGTATCGGCTGAGCCACCCTCGCTATCAGGTCCCCAAGGTTTACCAGGCGACTGTTGAGGGATGCTTCATGCCCGTAAAGGGAGAGCAGATGGCCGCTGGGATCAAGCTTGAGGACGGGGTTACCGGGCACGCTCGGGTTGACCACATCCAGCAAGGCCCGAAGACTTCGGTGGTGCGGATGACTCTCTTTGAGGGCCGCAAGCGAGAAGTGCGTCAAATGTGCAAGGCCGTAGGCCATCCGGTGAAGCGTCTGTCTCGCCTGAAGTTCGCGGGGCTCACCGATGAAGGCCTCAAGCGGGGAGAGTGGCGCTATCTCATCCCGAATGAGCTGGATCGCCTCAGGCGGCTCGTTGGGCTCTCCACCTGATCAGAGCCGAATGGCCTCGCGAGAGTCCTCTTGCGCACCCTTTCAAATCAAGTATCTTGAGCCATGACCCAGTCAGCCATGCTAAGCGTGATTTTCGTGCTGCTGCTCTCGGTTGTGGGAATAGCGGGTGAGCCATTTCCTCAAATCGAGCCGGTCGAAACCAGGCATTTCATACTCTATCTCTCTCAGCCGTCATATCAGGCTCAGGTCGATTCGGTGCTTAGCCGCACCCGGCTGAGATTGGGTGACCTCCTCCTGGATACCCTGGACTATAAGCCGGAAGTCTATATCGTCGATGACCTGCGCTATTTCAACTACCTGGTCGGCGGTGGCTTTCCAGATTGGGGAGCGGCAGCAGCAATCCCAACCCGGAAACGCATGGTTTTGAAATCGCCCGCGGCCTTCAATGTACAGAAGCCCCTGGAAGAGTTGCTGGCGCACGAGCTTGCCCACCTGGCTCTGGCCCAGCGAATCGGTACGTATCAGGCTCCGCGATGGTTGGATGAAGGCTTGGCGATGATGGTCTCGGCCGAGTGGGACTGGGCGGACAACGTCGCATTGGGGCGGGCCTCGGTATTTGGGCAGTTTTTGTCACTGAGCAGTATCGAGCGAGTCAATCGCTTCGGCGAGACGAAGGCCCATCTGGCGTACGCCGAGTCTTACTTGGCCACGACCCACTTGTTTGAAGAATACGGTCGAACGATGGTGCGGGTGATGCTCGATAGTCTGGCTCAGGGAAGAACTTTGGACGTGGCATTAATCGCGGCCACGGGGGCAAATGTCAAAGAGTATGAGGCAGAACTAAAGATAGAATGGCACAAACGTTTCAACCTTACGAGTTTGTTTATTGATATGTTATTTTTCTGGTTAGCCCTGGCGCTGGTAGTGGTGATTGCATTCGTCATGCAGTACAAGAAAAGGAAAGCCTATTACAAGAAATGGGAAGAGGACGAAAAGCTCCACTCGACCGATTTCGACTATGGCGATCCGGATCACCCGGAACAGCCCGACGACAATGAACCATGGCGAAGCTGAGCCATGAAATCGAATATCTGACGACTCTGCTCGGGGTTTCGATAGTGCGCAGTCTGTCGGCTTCGTGGGCGGACCGGTTTGGATCCGGCCTCGGAGCGATCGCCTACCACGCTATGGCCTCACGCCGGTCGATCGCGCGCGATAACATCGCGCGGGCCTTCGGCGAGGAGCTCAACGACGAAACGCGCGAGCAGTTGGTCAAGGCGGTCTTTCGTAACGCTGGGCGGTCCCTCATCGAGATGGCGCGCCGGGCCAAGATATTCCGCGAGTCGCCCCACGACCTGTTTGTCCCGGATGGCCTCGAGAAAATACGCGAAATCCACGATCATGGTCGCGGCGGGATATTTCTCGGTGCCCATTTCGGAAGCTTTGAACTCTGGGGGATGTGGACCGCGTTACATGGTATTCCGGTCAATTTCTTCGCCGCGACCCAGTCCAATCCCAAGGTGAATCGTTTGCTCAACCAGGACCGGTTTGATCTTGGCGTGAAGATCATTCCAACCAAAGGGGAGAATCGTCAAGTTTTGCAGGCACTGAGGGCCAACGAATTCGTCTGCATTCTCCCTGACCAGCATGCCCCCTCCGGGATGGTGCTCAACTTCTTCGGACGCCCGGCAGCCGTGGCGCGGGGGCCAGCCGTATTCTCGTTGCGGACCGGGGCGCCGATTTTGCCGCTCTTGATGCGCCGGGAGCGCTATGACCGCCATGTGTTGATCGCCGGCGATATCATCTACCCCAATCCGAAGGCAGAGGCCGAGGTCGAGATTCGACGCATAACGGTGCAATTTACGAAGTTTATCGAGGATACTATCAAGCGCTATCCGGATCAATGGCTGTGGACCCATCGACGGTGGAAACTGTAAGAGATAGATAGGCGGGGAGCAACTTTCTCGCCATGGAAGAGTAATTATACTATATTGGCGAAGTTAACGGATCCGCATCGCGATCGTCCAGTCAACCTCGGAGCCACTATTGGTTGGTCATCGTTCGGCAGTAGCAAGGAATCAGTATGAAGAGAATCGTGTCAGTGGTCGTTCTGGTCGTAATCGTCGTCGCCGGCTATCTGGGCGTGAACGCCATCTTCACTCATTCGGTTGAGATCCCTACCGCCATGGCGGTCCGAGGTGAGTGTGTTATTGGCCTTAAGGCCAACGGCGAAGTCGACGCCAAGCGAGCCTACACGCTCTCGGCACCTCGTATCCGGGGTTTGCAGATTACGTGGCTGGCTCCAGAGGGATCTACGGTGCAGGAGGGTGAGCCGGTCATCAAATTCGACGCCAGCCAGCAGATTGCTGAAGTCGCGGATCACGAATCAGAACTGAAGATCAAGAACTCCGCCCTCGACCGCGCCCGCAAGGAATATACGATCCAGGAGAAGCAACTGACTCTGGACCTTGAAAAGTCCCGCCGCAACTACGATGAGATGAAGCACGAAGCGCCTCGCATCGCCGAAGAAGCGCGCATGGAAAAGGAATTGGCCGAGCTCAATTTTGATGCCAAGCTGGAACAACTCCGGGGCGATGTGGACAAGGCCGAGGTGGAGGTGCAGCGGGCTTCCGACCAACGTGATCTTTCCCAAAGAGAATTTGACCAGATGACTATCAACGCCCCCTTCTCAGGGCTTGTCGTCTATCTGGAGATCTGGAAGGGGAGCGGCATGAGCAAGGTTCAGGAGGGGGACTCACCGTGGCCGGGAATGGGATTGGTCAAGCTGCCTGACCTCACCGAGATGATTGTTAATACCGCGATTTCAGAGGTTGACGCCAACAAGGTCGACTCCGGCCAGGAAGTGATCGTAGTGCTGGACGCATTCCCTGAAAAGGACTACAAGGGTCAGGTGATCAAGAAAGCAACGCTGGCCAGGAAGAAGGATCAGAACTCCAAGATCAATGTCTTTGACGTCGAAGTAGCCATTCTTGATGATGACGAGAATCTCAAGCCCGGCATGTCGGCATCCTGTGACATAGTCATCGACCGGCTGGAAGATCGGGTGTCAGTGCCCATCGAGGCCGTCTTCGAGAAGTCGGGCGAGACCGTGGTGTACCTGAGAAATGAGAAGCAGCGTGCGGTCGAAGTAGGGCGGCGCAACGATCTATCGATAGAAATCGTGAACGGACTTGAGGGTGACGAAGAGATCTGTCTGCTCGATCCTACTCTGGATGAACAGGGGCTGCCGGGCGACAAAGCGACCGAGCCAGAGTTGAACAAGAAGTCTGAGGAAGGATCTCAATCGTCCCGGCCCAGCGGAAGACGAGGACGAGGCCGCCGTTAATGAACTACAATCGCGTTTTCGCTATCTCCTTCGATTCCCTGCGCGAACATCGGATGCGGACCTTCCTGACAATGTTGGGAGTGATCTTCGGCGTCGGGGCTGTGATCGCGATGTTGTCTATTGGTGAAGGGGCCAAGCAGGAAGCCCTCGAGCAGATATCCATTCTGGGTATAAACAACATCATTGTCAATGCCAAGCCGCCGGTGGAGGAACGCAGTTCCAACCTGGGCCTTACCCGTTCGAGAGGCCTTTCGACGGAGGACGCCGAAAACATCGCCGAATTCAGTGACCTTATCCTAAATGTCGTACCTCAGCGATTCGAGTCGATGGAAGCTATCTACAATGGTTCCATGGAGGCCCACGTACGCGTTGTATCGACAATGCCACAGTTTGTGAACTCATCATCTATCGAGGTCGACCGGGGACGGTTCATCACCCAGACTGACCTGGATGACTTCTCGCAAGTGTGTGTCCTGGGCGCGACGGCCAAGCGCTCACTGTTTGCGTTTGAAGATCCGATCGGACAGGAAGTTCGCATCGGAGACTACAACTTCACCGTGGTGGGGATCATGGCCGACAAGTACATCGCTCGGGGAAAGGTCGAAGGGTTCGAGCTGAAGAACTTCAACGAGGATGTTTATGTTCCGCTGACGACCTCCCTCAAGAAATTCGATCGCTCTTTCGGTGGCATGAGTTCGTTTGGGGGCGGTGGCTTCTTCGTTTCGTTCTCAGAAGGTGAAGGCGAGAACTACCATATCCCGGAACTGGATCAATTGACCATAACCGTATCTGACCTTGAACACGTGGCTACGGTCACCAAGCTCGTACGATCAATCATGAAAAGACGGCACTACGATGTCGAGGACTACGAAGTAGTCGTTCCGGAATCGCTACTGCGACAGTCTCAGAAGACCCAACAGATATTCAACATCGTCATGGGAGCTATCGCCGGCATATCATTGTTGGTGGGCGGTATTGGCATAATGAACATCATGCTGGCCAGCGTCTTGGAGAGGACGCGGGAGATCGGCATTCGGCGGGCGGTTGGGGCCACTCAGAATGACATCATGCGGCAGTTCTTAGTCGAGGCCGTAGCCATCTGCCTGCTCGGCTGCGTGACTGGCATCATTGTGGGGGTGTCGCTGGCCAAGGCGATTGCCTTCTACGCCGATTGGCCAACGATTGTGTCGCTCTACTCGGTAGTGTTGGCGGTAGGCGTCTCGACCACGGTCGGAATTATCTTCGGTCTCTATCCGGCGCGGCAGGCGGCGCGTTTGGATGTAATCGATTCGTTGCGTTACGAATAAGCTGCATTTGAGGTAATGATGAGAATACCACCTATCTGGCCAAGAACCATACTCTGTCTTGTCATGTTTTCTCTTACGGCCGGGGCCGCCGAGCTGACGCTGCAGGAGGCTTTCGATATTGCCCTGCACCGCAGTGGCCGGGGTCAGATTATCGATGGTAGTCTCGAGGTCGCCGAGCAAGAGTTCTTCGCTGAAAAGATAAATTTCTACGTCCCGGAGCTGTCCATCAACGGTTCGCTTCCGGCGTACAACGTAAATGAGACGTATGACTTTTTTCAAGGCACGTCCGACAAGGGTCTTTTGCGCGGCTCAACCTATGACTTTGATGCTGACATCACGCTCAAGCAGAATCTCATTACCGGCGGTGACCTGACCCTGAAAGCCAACCTGGTGAACAAAGACCGGGAGTATCAGCTGCTTCGGGATAGCCTCGGGTTTGATTCAACTCGCTACAATTATCTCCAGGACGTTACCGAAGCCCAGAAGCTTGGAACGTTTCGTTTTACCTTCGTGCAGCCGATCCTCAAGCCATCCGATGCCAAGAATGATCTGAACAACTCGCGGGATGATCTGGCTCTGGCCCGATTGGGTCGGATCGAAGAAATCGCCCGATTGAAGACAGACGTGGTCGAGGCTTACTTCGGGGTCCTGCAGGCTGAGATAGACGCCGAGGTCAAGGGGTTCAAACTGCAAGGCGCTCAACTGCAGAATGCTATCGATTCCGCCAAGCTTCTTGACGGTGTGATCTCCGAAGAGGATTGGTTGTCTTCGCAGTCGGCCGCGCTCGATGCCGAGCTGGCCATGTTCGAGGCCGAAAACGACTTCGCGCAAGTGCGAAGGGATCTTGCGATACTTCTTGATCGGGACGCCGGCAGCCCTTTGAATCCTCAAACTCCGATGCAAGTAATGGCTCTGGCCGAGGCCGAGGTTAAAGCCTACCTGGACAATTGGTCCGAGAGCTTGCCTATTCAGAAGTCGCGGTTGGAGCACCAAAAGGCCAAGCGCGCCGCCGACTACCAGGCCTCAGCCCATGGTCTTACGGGAACGATCAACGCCTCCTATGGTCTTGAGCGCGGCACGGTCCAGGACAACCGCTCCCTGCTGAGCACGCGCGATGACCTGAAAACCGACTCCTGGGGCATCTCCTTGAACTTCAGCTATCCCCTGTGGGATGGAGGCGCCTCAAGCGCCGCGGTCAAGGCGGCTCGGTTGGCGGAGGAGCAGGCTTATCTGGAGTTGAGCAAGGCTGAAAAAAGCGCGCGCTACGAGATAGAAAGTCTGATCAACCAGTCTAGACTTAGTTATCGCAAGCTCGATGTCTTGCGGCGCCAGATCGAAATCGCTCGTACGCGACTCGACATTTCTTCGAGCCGGCTCGAAGATGGCCAGATTTCAACATTGACGTACCTCGAGGACCAGGTTTCTTTCCAGGAAAGCAAGCACAGCTACCTGGATGAGTTGAAGTCCTATTTCAGCGTTCGGGTAGAGCTGGAAGGTAAGTACCTCTACTAATGACTCAGAAGATTCTGGTTCGAGCGCCCAATCACTTGGGCGACTGTATCATGGCCCTGCCGATGATCAACGAGACCCGGGAGGCACATCCTGGAGCGGTGGTGACAGTACTGGCGCCAGCTCCGCTGGCCGGGTTGTTCGAGGAAAACCCGGCGATCGACCAGGTGCTGAAGATCCCAGCGGAACATGTTCATGGCCTGATCGGAGTCTTTAAGATCAAAGACATCATTGCTCCCCATGATTTCGATCTTGGATATATCCTGCCGCCATCATTCGGAGCTGCGTCTGGATTCAAGCTGGCCGGTGTCAAAGAGAGAATCGGTTATGTTGCTGATGGCCGCCGGTTGCTGCTGAGCAAGCCGTTGCCATTGCCGGAACCATTGAGTTCGGCTCATCGGAGTGAGACATATTTCAACCTGCTTCGAAGAGGAAGCGGTCTCCCTATGGATATGGTCCCGCCCCGGCTGTTTGTTGGGGAGCAAGAGATCGAGGCGGCGGGGGAGATGTTCGTCAGGCACGGACTAGCACCGGACGCCAAGATCGCCGCGATATCGGTTCGCGCCGTGGCCGAATCACGACGCTGGGGCGTGGAGAACTACCGCCAATTGGTCAAACTCCTCATTTCCCGCCATAGCATGCAAATAGTGCTGATCGGTTCTGGTGACGATCATGCCGACGGGGAAGAAGTGATCAGATCTGCGGGATCTCGTGAAGTGATCAATCTGGCTGGCAAGACAAGCCTTCGCCAGTCAGCCGCCGTCCTGGCTCGCAGCACCGTCTTCATAGGCAATGACTCGGGACCGGCTCATCTGGCCGCCGCGGTCGGATGCGATGTCGTGGTTTTGTCGGGGGCAGACAATCCCGTCGAGACTTCGCCGATCGCGCGCCGCAAGCGGTTGGTCTATCTTGATCACTTAGATTGCATCAGCTGTGTCAAGAATGTCTGTCCCCTGAAAGGGGACGAGCGGATGCAATGCATGCGCGGGATCACCGTGGATGCGGTCGCGTCGGAAGTCGCAGCACTGCTTCAACAAGTGTAGAACGGTGTTGTAGTCAAGTCTGTTAGGGCCGCCATCATAAAGAGGTACTTCATCTTCGGGACGGTCGCTTTGCCTTGCCCACGGGGGCATTCCGCTTGACTTGTCCACAGGCGCAGATTATACTAGTAGCGCTGGAGTTGTCGTTCTCTCCCTCCCCCGACGACTCCGGTGTTAGTACCTTCTGCCCTTCCGGCGACAGCCGGAGGGGCACCTTAGTAAGCGCGATCGGCCGGGTTCAACTTCTGAGAGCCGGGCCGATCCGGGAACGAAGAGAAGGATCACAGAAGCGAAGTTTAGTGCAGGTGGCGTATCGGGAAGTAGCCCGTGGTTGCGCTGCCGTTAGAATAGTATGAAAGGATCGTCGGGATGAACAAGACAAGTTGGACTCTTCTGGGATTGTGCCTGGCAATAGTGGTCGCCATCATTGGGTGTGGCAACAAGAGCGATACCAGCGCCGTGCAAGATGTGAATACGGCCATTTTGGCTGATGATTGGGAGTCTGTCTGGCGCAAGCTATCGGCCAGTGATTTGGAGAAGGATCCGATCTCCCGCATCCTGCTTGAGCAAGCGGCTCACGCCACCAATCGTCGATATGATCCGAAGATCAGGCTGGATACGCTGGAGGAAAACAGCGATCTGAATCAGTGGCAACATTGGGCTTCCAGCTTCATGACCGAGCACCCCGAAAACCCGGTAGCCGTGTTTCTCGCTGGCGATGCTGCCGCGCGACGGCAGTCCTTCGAGGATGCGCTGGCGCTGTTTACCAAGGCTCTGGAACTACGGCCAAACTATGACATGGCTCTTAGCTCGCGCGGCGCCGTCAAGCAGGCCTCAGGCATGCCGCGCGGGGGGCTCGCGGACCTTGATTCGGCCATCCAGGCCAATCCGGAATTCGCTCTGGCCTACATGAACCGGGGCAATTTCTATCGCATGGTAGGCGAGTCGGACAAGGCTATGTACGACTACTCCAAAGTTATTCAGCTGTGTGAGGACAACGCCGAGGCCTTTAACAATCGTGGTGAGGTCTCGCGCCAGAATGGTGATCTGGAAGTTGCCGAAGCTGACTTCAGCGCTGCCATAGCGACTGATCCGGGTCTGGCCATCAGCTATAACAATCGCGGCCTAGTGCGGTTGCAGTTGGACAAGGGTGCGGAGGCTTTTGATGATCTCAATCAATCTGTCGAGCTGGATCCGAACAATCCCCTCGCGTATTACAATCGAGCCATTGCCTGGTTTCAGGCGGGTCAATTTGAGGAAGCCGTCGCCGATGGTGACCGGGCGATCGCGCTCGACTCCACACGCGGCGAATTCTACTTCAATAAGGCTGCCGCTTGCGAAAAGGCGGGCCGGCTCGAAGAAGCTATCGTCGCCTTCGAGAAGTATGCTGACCTGGTCCCCGATGATGATACCGAGCATGCTCATCAGGCCCGGCTCAAGGCCAACATGCTGCGCGACAAACTCGAGAAGCAGTAGCTTGTCGCACACGTTGTGTGGCTTTCTCCTTCGGATCGAGCCGCATTAGCGGTTTTGAAATCGACCGAAGCTACTGCCGAGTACCATAGCCGCAGTACAGACTTAGTATGTTCAGGGTCGCCCCCACAGGGCGGCCCTTTTCGTTGCCTATCGCGGGATGTGGTGCTTGCACATATCACTTGATAGGATCGTCTTATCTTCGTATGCTATGACAGGGTAGTCAGGGCATGAAGACCAGCAGTTGACATAGGTCGAGTTCCGGAGTGAGTCGAATTGACGCAGCTCGGGTGCCGGGGTTATGGGGTTACTATGAATTCATCGCTCCACATGTCGTTCCTGCGAAAGCAGGAATCCAGTCTTCACCCAGCATGTCGTTCCTGCGAAAGCAGGAACCCAGTTCCAGCGGGGTCAGTAGGATCTATGACCGAAGAGGCTGGATCCCCGCGTGCGCGAGGATGACATACAGAAGGGCGGGGAATGACTAGAAGGGACGGGGAGCACAGAGAGGAGCGGGGATGACAGAAAGGCGCGGGAAGATTGCAGGACTACGGGTGTATAGATATTAGAAGCGAATCGGAAAGGAGGTGAGGCAGGTGAGAGATGACTTTTTGAGAGTCAATGAACACTCAACATTCCATCGGAGGAAGAAATGAAACGAAATCTGTTTATGAAGACGACGATGCTGGCGATGGTAGCGGTTTTGATCGCTGGCAGTGCTGGTGCGACACGGCCTGATGAGTTTATTCCAATTGAAGGTCACTTGATTCAGATCTCGTCAGATGCGTCGACCGGGAAGGTAGAACTCGAGCTACAGTTGGCCCCGACCAAGTACTGCAGCGACTGCAACACTCTGTATGTTGCGGTGAAGGGCGAAGCTGGCCTGGTGCACAATGGAGCCGACGAGATAACCCGCGAGTTCTCGCTGGGTGAGTTGGTGCATATTGCATTGAGCTTCGTTGCACCACTCGACACCGTGAGTTCTTTTTGGTACGAATTCAGATCTGGGCTGAACAGTCGCTCAAGTCGCATCTACATCGACACTCGCAAGGATCCGATCTGGTGGGGTAACCAGAAGCCTGGTGCCAGATATACGAGGCTGGAACAGAAGCGGATGCGCATAGGCGAGGCGAAGTTGAAAGAGCAGGTCTGCATCTCGATGGACTTCCGTCATGGTTTTGGCCTGACAGCAGAAGCCGTTGACAGCCTGCTTGGCGGGAAGCTCATCCCAACAGACACCGTTGGTGTCTACACCGCCCGAACCAGTTTGGATACTAGTTTGTGGTTGGCACATGAACGGCGAGTCTGGGTATCCGACCTGCCCGATTCGCTTTGCCCCCAACTCACCCCCCCCCCAATCAGATAGCAGCTCGTTAGACTCAACGCCCAATCAGCCGACCAAGCCGGAGAGTTCGCTTGAAGGCGACTCAGACAAGTATGGCCATGGCATTGTCTCGTTGGATCATGTGAATGGTCTTGTGGGCGGCCGGTGGCCCACCCGTGCTCGGGTGGGGTACAAGATCCCCTGACACACCCTGTCAGTGTCCCTCGCTATGATCCGGCATGCCCAGCTTACGACACTTCGATGATCTCGGCACTGCCCGGTTCGTCACCTTCACCTGCTATCGCCGACATCGCTACCTGGTAACAACTCCCGCCAGAACAATTCTGCTTCAAGGATTAGTCCATCTCCGCATGCAGCGACACATTCAGATATTGGGCTGGGTGCTTATGCCGGAGCATGTTCACCTTGTCTTGCTGCCGCCGGACGGGCTGAGTCTGGGAGATGCTATCGGGCGTTTCAAGAGTTGGACAGCTCGGCAGATTCTGAGTGCTCCAGAGTTCCGAGGGGTGGTTCTGCGACGTAATGATGGCAGTCCCGCACTGTGGCAACGTCGGTGCTATGATCACAATTGTCGCCATCCCCAGGTAGCGCGGCAGAAGATTGAATACTGTCACCAGAATCCCGTAAGGCGGGGTCTAGTTGATCATCCTTCCAAGTGGCCGTGGTCCAGCTACAATTGGTATCGCGGTGAAGGGCCGATTGTTCTGGAGATTGATGGTTTGAATATGTAGATGATTGGTTCATTGAGGAACCCACCCGTGGACGGGTGGGCCACCCGAGTCAAATTACAGAAAGGGGTAACAGGCAACCACCAACAAAGTGATTCTGCTGAAATACCCCGGCACCCTCCCACAAAAAAAAGGCCACCCTTATCGGATGGCCCTTGCAGTGTCAGGGGGCTGTGAAAAGGACCGTCAGTCCTCACCACGCAGGTCTTTGTCGATATCGTATTTCTTCATCTTATCAAACAGCGTCGTATAATCAATCTTCAGAATACGCGAGCAACGACGTTTGTTGTTTCGTGTCTGCTTGAGGACCCGAATAATCGCGCTCCGCTCGGCGTTGCGTTGAGCGTAAGCGCCGATCTCTTTCAGGCCGGCTCCCTCGCGAAGACGGACTTCATCGTCTCGCTGCAACCGAATAGCCAGATGATCGGGCGTGATCTTCTTGCCTTCAGCGAGAATCACCGCGCGCTCGACAGTGTTCTCCAGCTCACGTACGTTGCCAGGCCAATGGTACTTCTCGA
>CAZHDS010000040.1:0-20333 GCA_964531495.1 uncultured Ignavibacteriales bacterium | reverse complement strand
TCGAATTGACTTGCCGATCATATCATTCGCGGGTATCCCAAAGAACTTCGACACCCGCTCATTGACGAAGACGAACGAGCCCTGCCAATCGACCACAACGATGTCGGCCTCAATGTTTTCAATCAGCAGTCGGTACTTCTCTTCTGACTCGGCCAGGGCTGTTTCGGCGAGCTTGCGCTCCGAGATGTCGATAGCGGTGGCAGCCAAGTATGATGGTTCCCCGGCTTCATTGCTGATCACAACTCCACTCATGATTGTGGGGAATATCGTGCCGTCGCGATGCACATGCCATATTTCTTCGTTTTCGTAGCTGCCGGTTTCCGCCAGAATCTTGTTGAGTTGGCGGACATGCAGCATTTGCTCATCGTTATGGAAGATGGCGAGGTTCTCGCCAGCCAGTTCGGCCGGCGTATATCCATGCAGCTTAGCGAAGTGGTCGTTGACATACAGAATGTTACCCTCAAGATCGACGATGGCATTGCCGTAATGAGCGCGGTCCGCGATGGTTGCGAACTTGCGTATTTCATCCTCTGCGAGCCTACGATCGGTGACATCCTGGCCCACCGAAATGCTCGACCAGCGATCTGTCAGAGAATCAAGCTGGGCTGAATTGGACCACAGGATGGTGCGGACTTCCCCAGACTTGGTGACCAACGGCGCTTCAAACGAGACGCTCACGTTGTGCTCAGCCCAAGCTGAGAAATCACGATCCTTGCTTCGCGAGGGGTGATCGTCCGGCAGGAAGATGTCAATGTAGATCCCCCCCATCACCTCGTCGCGCGTATAGCCGGTCAAGCGTTCGCACTCATTGTTGAAGACGGTGATGCGTCCTTCATGATCGAGGCATATGATGAGGCTGCGGGATGTCTTAAGCAGTGAAGAAACGAAGTCGCGCTCACGGTTGAGGTTGGATTGTGCCTCGACAACGGTGGTTACGTCGCGAGCGATGCCCAAAACCGAGGCGACTTCGCCATCGGGTCCATGGATTGGCTGAAGACTGGTCCGATAGTGGCGAGTCTCGCCCTGCAGTTGAGTTTGCGATTCGCTGACGTAGCGCTGGCCGGAGTCAAAGACGCCCATGATGGCATCCAGTTGATGTCTGGCGACCTCCGGCGGGAACAAGTCGGTCATCTTCCGCTCCACAAATTCTGAGGGGAGACCTCCAAGCCTCTCAGCCGCGACCTGATTCATGAACTGATATCGTCCCGAGCGATCCACCAAGAAAATCGCCTCGCCGGCTCCTTCGACCAGACCCCGATAGCGCTCTTCGCTCTGTCGCAGAGCTTCCTCGGCGAGTTTGCGCTCGGTGATATCACGGCAAAGACAGAGCAGACGTATCCCCTCCTCGGTCCGAACTACTTCAGCATTGATATCCACTGGAACTATTCGACCGTCGGGCCAGATGTAGTCGATGTCGAGGTTGCGGGTGGATTTTGTCTCAAAGCACTTCTGAACTTCGGCGGCGTTTCGCTCCAGGTCATGTTCAGCGGTCCAGTCGGTCACCGGTCGACCCAGAATGTCTTCCAACCGCTCATGGCCAGTCAAGCGAACGTATTCCTGGTTGGCGTCGATCACACGACCGCCCTCTGAGAGAATAAGGTAGCCGGTTCCAGTGACCTCGACCAGAGCCTGGTACTTTCGTTCGCCTTCGCGGGCCGTGCGAGCAGTGCGTTTCATCTCTGAAACATCAAGTAGAATCCCCCTCAGTCCTATGACGCCACCGCCTCGCACAATCGGTTTGGCATAAGTCATCGCCGCAAAGGTCGTACCGTCCTTTCGCATCGCCGTGTACTCGTCGCGGTGATAATCTACGCCCTGCGCGGCCAACTGCATGTTCTCACGGATACGGCCGCGGTCCTCCAGGATGAAGAGGTCGGTGGTCATCAGTCCGCTTTCGAGATCCTTGGGGGCGTAGCCGAACGTGATGAAACCATGGTGATTGCTGTAAGTCACGCGCCCCGTCAGGTCGATTTCGAAGAGGGTCTGCGGCATTAAGTCGGCCAGTTCGCGGAAGCGGAGTTCGGATGCGGTCAGAGCCGACTGGGCCTTCTGCAGTTCCTCGACAGCGATCAGCTTGACCTGCGCCACCCTGAGATCCTCGACGGCCGCATTCAGTTCATCGCGCTGCTGCAAAATCAGGCGATTCTTGCGGCGCAAACGCGACCACATGAACAACAAGACAGCCACAACCAGAGCCATTGGCAGAAAGGCCGCCCAGAAGGCCAGAGAAGGCTGCCTCGCAAAAAGTCGTGTCCAATGCATCTTGGTCAAATCGAGCACGTAATAGACCCGACCACGGTCAGTGGCCAGAATGGTGCACAATGGCTCACCCGCACCGGTGCTGGGCTCAAAGCCGCACCACGAGTGGAACGGTTTTTCTGGACTGTCGAATTGAGCAAGGACAGATAGTCTGTCATCGAGCAGCCACAAGTGATCGTCGGAGGTCGTGATCATGAGTTGGTGCTTACCGTTGCCCAGAACATCCAGCGAGGCCACATACGAGGGAATGCCTGCGACCTGGGCGCGACGAAGTACATTCAAGTGCTGATCAAAGATTAGCATCCGCCCCGCCGATAGACATATGAGAAGTTCCTGCTGGTCGTCCTGATCAAGATTCACGCGCTTGAAGTCACTGACGCGGCCGACGTCGCCCAGCGACTGGGTGTGCAGAAGCTTTCCGCTTGAGGCCTCGAGAACATGCAATTCTGTAACTGACCGGATAGAATCGCCAACCGTGTCCGCCACGGTTACGGATGTGACAATCTCCAACTGTCCGTCGCTATCGAAATCTATTGGGACCGGGTCGGTCCGCGTGAATATCCCGCCTGCTTCGTATTCCCAGCGAGACGTACCGTCCAGATTCAGGACCACGACGTAAGAGTGCTGGTCATCCAAATCCCGCGCGCGCGCGGCGTTACCTTTGGAGGACAAGCCCAGGAGGATGACGGGCGGGACATCAGGCTCCAGCTGCCAGATACCTGAGCCACGACCGTTCGCAATACCGGCGTAGCTGTAGACCCACAGGGTAGTGTCGTTGTGGGCGTCGAGACACATGAGTTGGCGTGGGTACAGATCATAGCCAACATCCACGGCGATCAGCAATTCCGGGTAGGAATCGCCGTTGACATCGTAGCTTCCGAGGAATTCGGCGCGCCCGTCCCAGTCACCACTACCATCTCTATCGACCCCAACCACTAGGGGTCTCTTGTACCAACTGCCAGCGCGGTGACCGAATACTTCCAGAAAAGCTGTGTCGCGCACAGTATAGAGGGTGGCCACATCGCAGACACCATCAAGATCGAGATCAAGCGCATGATCATCGTCAAAGTGGTGCGTGTTGATATTATAGTGGGCCAGGGCTCTGCTGTGGATCAAGTCGGCGTACATGATGAGTGACGAGATCGATTCCCCCTCGCGCCAATCATCGACCATTTCGTACTGAACCAATTCACCATAACCGCACTCGGCAACGACGCGATAGCGTCCAATGCGGGCATGACCACCGTCCCCCTCCATCGGAATCCGGTTCTTGACATCAAATCGGTAGGGCAGGATATGCGGATCGTCAACCGGTTCTATCGTAGAGGCCTGACTCGCGTCCGGCGTACACGAACCCAACAGCATGGCCAGGGCGAAAGCCTGACTCACAATGAGGACCGCGAGCCACTTCCAGAAAACAGGATGTCGAGAGCGCAAATGCATTGGTGCTATTAAGATAAGTCATTCGCTGTGAAAAGCAAACAGGTGAAGTCAAACCGGCGGACAGGGAGGTCCACCGGGCGTATTGGGCTGGTAATCAGGGAAAGCCGAGAAGATGGGTCGCGGAGTCCAGCCGACCCAGGTGAAAGAGCCTATTGCGTCAGAGTCGCCTCAACCGGCGCGCCGTTCGACTCGATGAGACCGTCGCGCAACATCACAACTCGATCGGCCTGCCTGGCAATGCTCATGTCGTGGGTTATGATGACAATCGTCTTACCCGCAGTGTGCAGTTCGTGGAAGATCTTGATTATCTCGCCACCAGATACGGTATCGAGGTTGCCGGTCGGCTCGTCAGCCAGGATCAATTCGGGCTCGTTGGCGAGGGCCCGGGCGATGGCTACGCGCTGCATTTCACCGCCGGACATTTCGGTCGGCTTGTTGGCCGCCTTGTCAGCCAACCCCACTCGGGAGAGCAGCTCGGTGATTCGCTGGCGTCGCTTGCGACCGCTGACGCGGGCAAATAACAAAGGGACTTCGACGTTTTCGAAGGCCGTCGCGTACGGAAGCAGATTGAAAGCCTGAAAGACAAAACCGATCTTCTTGTTACGGATATCAGCCAGCTGGTTGGCGGTCATGTCGCAGACAGCTTGACGCTCGAGAAGATACTCACCGTCGCTGGGGACGTCGAGGCAGCCCACGAGATTCATCAGAGTCGACTTCCCGGACCCGGAAGGACCCACCACGGCCACCATTTCGCCGTTCTTGATATTCAGGTCGATGCCCTTGAGGGCCTCGAAGGTTACCGCTCCGGTTGTATAGGCTTTTCGAACCGCTTTCATCTGAATCATCTTCTGAACTCCACTGTCTGCCATTACCTGGCTGAGTATCTATTCATAGCGTAGTGACTCCACCGGGCTGACGGAGGCCGCCTTCATTGCCGGGAACAAGCCTGAGAACAAACCCATGATGCCCAGGATAGCCACAACCACGAGGCCGATCTCGATCGATATGACCGGCCGCCCCATGAAGTCCAACACCTCGGATTCAACGGGCAACCGCTGGAACGCTTCTGTGAGAATATACGATATCGCCATGCCGCCGAAGCCGCCCAGAAACGTGATCAAAAAAGCCTCGATGAGAAACTGGGCAAGAATGTAGGAACGCCGGGCCCCGACCGCCATCTTGACACCGATCTCGCGAGTACGCTCTTTGATGGAGACATACATAATATTCGCCACCCCCACCCCGGCAATCAGTAGTGTCAGCCCCCCGATGATGCCGAGGAAGATCTTGATTCCAATCAGCATGTTGTTGAACTCACGGGCTCCGGAGACTGTGTCCCAGATCCAGAGAGCACGATCATCGTCCGGGTTAAACTTGTACTTGGCGCCAAAGGCCTCAAACACCTTGCGCTCCAAGCCCTCCATATCATCGATAGAGCTCGGCCGATAGACGATGTTGTTCAAGAAGCGGTGGCCGAAAACGGCTTCGAAAGTAGTCATGGGAATGACAATCTTGTTTTCGTCCGGGCCGCTGTACATGCCCATCTGCATCTTCTCTTGTAGCACCCCGACAACCGTGAAAGGCAGATTCTGGACAAAGATCATCTCGCCGATGGCGTCCTTGTCACCAAAGAGCCGGTCCTTGATGTTGTTTCCGATAAAGGCAACACGCCGACGCTCGCTCATATCGACCTCGTCAATCATCCTTCCGCCCATCAGGGGAATGAGATTGCGAATGTCCTCATAGTTGGGAGTTACGCCGATAACATGCTCGCTGACGAGATTGTCACCGTACTTCACCTCCACGCCCCAACGGCCATACTCACCGCCAACCTCGTCGAGTCCCGAAACAGCCCGTTTGAGATAGTCGATATCATCTTGGACGAAGGTCAGCTCGCGACCCTTGGGCAGTCCCTTGTATGGCAAGGAAGTGGATCCCGGCCAGAGCACGACGATATTCTCGCCCATGCCTTTCTTATTCGTGGCCAACTGACGATGCAGCCCCTCGCCGAAACCAAGCAGCAGCATGATCGAGATTGTCCCCCAACCGAGCGCGATCAGGGTCAGCGCGATCCGTTTGCGCTGTTTGCGGAAGTCACGTATGAAGACGTTTATGATAATGCCCAGATTCATAGTCACCTAGTACAGTTTGAGGGCCTGGACCGGTTGCAGATTGGCGGCTCGACGCGCCGGAAAGACACCAGCCACGAATCCGATAATGCCGACCAAAACCACGGCGATGACACCCACCCAGACATCGACCACCGGCACCCCAATGAACTCCTCGATCTCGAAGAAGGGCACGACCTGAACGACGCCATAGGCAAACAGGAATCCCGCCAGACCGCCGGTGAAAGATATCAGAAGCGTTTCTACAACGAACTGCATGAGAATGGTGCTCTTGCGCGCCCCGAGAGCCATCTTGATACCGATTTCCTTGGTGCGCTCTTCGAGAACAACATTCATGATATTTGATACGCCGATGCCGCCCGTTATCAGGGTCGCAATACCAATGCCGACCAGGAAGGCCTGAAAAGCCATAAAGAAGGTCTTGAGGAAGTTGAAGCCTTCGGTGGTGTCCCACACCGATAGAGCTTCATCGTCAGCAGGGTCAAAACGATAACGCGCGCCAAGTATGCCAGCGATTTCGGTCTTGGTCTGCTCCATCGTCTTCTCCGGTTTGCATTGCACGACGAAGTTGTTCAGGTTACGGCTGGAGTACATTGTGGTGAACGTCGTCGAGGGCATGAAGCCCTTGCGTTCGTCGCGTCCGCTATAGGAGCTGTCTTGTTCCTTGGTCTTCATAACGCCTATGACGACAAACGGCGTATTGTCGACGAAAATCGTCTCCCCTACCGCCTCATCCTGTCCGAACAGATCATCTTTGAGTTTGTCGCCGATGAAGATCACGCGGCGACGTTCGGCCATGTCCCGGTCGTTGATGAAACGCGATCCGAAGTCGGGGATGATATTGCGGATGTCGGCGAATTCCGGCCAAACTCCGACGACCTGTTGGTTGAAAGTCTTCTTGCCCCGCTTCATGGTTACACTCCAGCGGGAGTATTCTGGCGAAATGGCGTTGATAGTAACTCCCCGGGCCTGGATAAGTTCCACATCGCGCTCGGTGAAGTTGACTCGTCGTCCGCGGGGCAAACCCTCGAACTCCTTCGACGTGATGCCACCCCAGTAGATAGCCAGGTTCTCACCCATGCCAAGCTGCGACTTCAGCTGGGCTTCGGTGATCCCCTTGCCGAAGGCAAAAAGCAATACGATGGCGCAAGTGCCCCAGAAGATTCCAAAAGTCGTCATCAGAGTACGCAGCTTTTGACGGCGCATGTCGTTAAGGAACTGTTTGAATGATAGTAGAGGTACCATGCTGGTGAGTTCCGCCTATCAGTCAGCTGTGATTTCGCGCGGGGGGCGTTCGACCAGTAATTCTCCCTCATCGACCCCGCTGACGATTTCGATATTGATACCGTCCGAAAGGCCGGTCTTAACCTCGCGGGTAGTTATTGTCCCCAGGGTGTCCTGAATCTCGACCGAGGCGACCGAGTCCTTGATAGTCACCAGTCTTTCCGGAACCACGACAATACTGTCGCTGCGCGCTATAACCAGATCGGCATTGGCCGAGTAGCCAGCGCGGAGGAATTTGCTGTCGAGATCCTCGATCATGATCTCGACTTCAAACAGCGTCGAGCCCTGGTCGCGATGAGCTTTGGGGGAAATCCTGGTCAGACGACCGGCGAGCTTCTCATCGGGGATAGCGCCGATCTCGATCTCCGCGGCCAGATTGACGCTCAGTTTGCCAACATCGATTTCATCTACGTTACCCTTGAAAACCAGATCATCCATCTCGGCCAGTGTCATCAGCTCGGTGCCAGCCTGATATGATGTGAGCGGCACGACGGGGTCTCCTTCTTCCGCCATACGAGAGAGCACTGTACCGGAAATCGGTGATTTGATGATATTGTCTACTTTCAGGTGAGCTGAATCGGTGTGACCGGATTCGATCAGCGATAGTTTCTCTTTCGCCAGTTTCAGCCGCAACTCAGCCTCGTCGTAAATAGCTTTTTTGGACTCGTATTCTTGAAAAGAGACTAGTTGTTTGTCGCGCAGAGACTTGTAGCGATCGAATATCTGCGCGGCGTTGTCGAAGCTGACCTGATAGAGTTGCACCTGGCGGGTCGCCTCGGCGTACTCAATTGGCGTCGGGTCAGGTGCAATCTCAAACAGTGGATCGCCAACACTGACACGATCACCGATATCGGCGTAGACTTTCCGGACGATACCGCCGATCTTCGATTTTACTGTAATTTCCTTTTTGGGTTCGATCTGCCCCGTGGCCAGGGCCTTGTCGATGATGGAACCACGTTCGGCGGCAAAGGTTTGTACGGCCTCCTCTCTAGAGGCAGAACCATCAATGGCGAAGAACAAAACGGCCGCCACCACAACCAGAACCGACACACCGAGCAGGATCTTCTTGAGCATCTTGTCTCCGACTTGTTTGCAATGATACTGTTGCACAGCTTTGCCGCAACGCAGCCATGCTGTAACGCAGCTATGCTGCCACACCTGGTAATCATATTACGGCGGTCTAGAAGGATTGTTTCACCGGACAGAAGATCCGGCGAGGCCGGGAGCGTCAGGCGTCTAACGGTGACTTGTCGTGAGATTCTGAGAATGGTCGCAGGGTCGGCCGGATTATCAGCTCAACTCCAGTCTTCGCTGGATAGTTGAAACGTCGCGGACGATAACCTGAGCCCCGACAATGGCCGAGTCCTCAAAGACCGGCATGGCGTTCAAGTCGATTATGGCGACTTCGCCGTTTTTCCGACACATCTTTGAAATCAAGCCCTCCACAATATGTCCTCGGGCCACCCGGGAGAGCATGGCGGAGATCTGAGCTGCGGCATTGGCCGGAACGAATTCTGTGAGAAAACGACCAACCATATCGCTGGGACAATAGCCAAAGAGACTCTGAACAGCCGCTGAGACAAGGGTGACGTGACCATTGAGATCGGTAGTCATGACAATGTCAGAATCGCTCTCGTCCAGACACTGGAAGCCCGGCTTAGAAGCAGCCGCCGGTCGAGCCTTCGACCAGCGGTTTTGCGGGCTGGGCTCGGCACGTATGATCTGCTTAGGGTCCGCGATAGGGGCATCGGCAAAATCAAAGCGATGGCGATCGTCGCTGTCTTGACTGACTCTGAAGGTCGCGGCCAGATCGTCTATTATACCAAGGCAGCGCGGCTGATCATGGCCGATATCACCGAGTGGCGAAAGGGTCAGTGACAGACGGCGCATGGTGCCGTTGATCTTGCTCTGGAACTCAAGGCCAGAGAGTTCCTGCCCGCATAGCATGGTAGCGGTGGCGGGACAAATATCGATGGTGGGATAGCCGACAATCTCTCGCCAGGGGACGCCTGAGGCCTCTACGCAGCGGATCCCGAACAACGCCTCGAAAGCAGGATTGACCGTCAGAAGACAGGCATTGCTGTCTATCAGGAACACTGGCTGCCTGGTATTGCGAAAGAGAGCCTTGAAGGCCAGGGGCAGGGTTGTGCCATTGTCTCGCTGTGGAGACGCAGACTTCATCAGGTATCCTCCATCACTCCCGGTTGACCTTCTATCACAATGACCCGAACACGCACATCCGGAAGTGTCACCAGCATGAAGGCAATTTCTGCGCCACCTTGTCAAGCTTTTACAACGAGACTGTTTTGATCGCCTATTGAGCCATATAGCCCCCGCAAGTTGTGAGCCAAAGGGGCAATTTCAAAGTTGACAGGGGGAGTCCAGGATACGTTCCTTGGGGTCGATTGAGCGCCCCGGCTGGCCGAGGGGAAAACGGCCGGTCCTTGTGGGGACTCACTATTGCTTTGCAGCCGCCTGAAGTTCAGCAGTCGGCCGCAGACACACGCCGCGTGTCAACTTGGAGAGAAAAACCTAAAGATCGCCGTTGGCAAATCCGACTCTCTGAATGAGGTCTGTCGAGTTCAGAGAGAAGTGGCAAGTTTGAAGACAGGCCAGCCCTTGGATTACTTCATCGGAAGCGGCCCATTGGGTGTTTCAGTACATCCTGTGGCGTCGGTCCGAAGGAGTAATACATGCGCGGTATGAGGTCCTGCACGTTACTCCTGTCTCCGGATTCCTTTGCTGAGAGCGACTTTACAGGCTACTAACCTGGATCAGACCAGCCCCTTACGAGATAGCTCGAAGGTGCTGATAAGCCGGTCCAGAGACAAACAGGGATGACCATGGACCACCGAAGAAGATCTTTTGGAAGTTTGCTGATATTTTTCATTCTGGCTCTGATCAGTCTACCCGGTGCGATCAGGGCTGACTACCAGGGAACCGTCCGGGTGTATGTCGTGGAGCCCTCCTCGCGTTGGAATGATCAGCGGGGGGCACCGTTTGAATACGGTTTCCTGGATTTCGCTCTGGAGACAGCGATTGACATCGATGCTGCCACCCCCTGGGAGCAGACGCTCACCTGGGACGCTTCGACGGTTGGCTTGGGATCGGTCTCGCAGTCAAATATCATGGTCATGGCAGCCGTTTTCAACGCCAACGGCGAGCAACGTGATGCTGTGCCCGGTTACGGCTACTATTTCATGGCCTACCCGGTCGATGCCTCAGCCGCTGCCTACCCCGGAGTGCCTGGCCAGAACACCTCGTCAGGAGGCTACACTCATACCGTCTTCCTGGAGGAGGCGACGCTCACAACGTGAGTATGGTGTCCCTTAGCGCGGTCTGCGCTAGCCGAAGTTGATCAGTTGGGAACGTACAATTTCTTGTACGTCGCCTTGATCGCCAACAAGAGCCAGGATGCCCTTCAGAGAATCTTTGGAGACTACAATATCAACGGCGTACCCCACGTCATGTTCGATGGTGGCTGGGATCAATTCCGCGGCGGCCCGAGCACCTACGCTCCATATGTCACGTTGTTGAATCAGATGGGTCAGCGCGATGTGGCCCCCCTTGGTCTCAATCTGGCCATGTCGTGGTTGGGGAATTCTCAAATTCAGATCACGGTATCGGTGCAACTGATTGACGTTGGCGGCAACAGCGCGCCGGTGCTATCCGCTATCGGCCCGCGCGAAATAGACGCTGATAATCTGCTGCAGTTCCAAATCACGTCCACCGACTACGACAGTCCATATCCAACCCTGAGCGTCACAGGATTGCCAGCGCAGGCGATGTTTGTCGATTCTGGCAATGGCCATGGCGCCTTCGCATGGCAGCCCACCAACTCGCAGGCCGGCATTCACGACGTCACTTTTGTGGCCACCGACGACGAAGGGGCGGTCGATTCCGAAACGATAGTCATCACCGTTGATAGTGTCTGTGTCGACTCCGACAGTGATACCTGGTGTGACGGGGGCGACAATTGCCCGACCTATTCCAACTCCTCTCAGGCTGACACCGACAGCGATGGCCTGGGTGACGCTTGCGATAACTGCGCCGTGGATCACAATCCCGGTCAAGGAGATTCGGACGGCGACAATGTCGGGGACGAGTGCGACAACTGCCCGGACTACTCCAACAGCTCTCAAACCGACTCCGATAACGATGGCCTGGGTAATGGCTGCGACAATTGCGCCTCGAACTACAACCCGACCCAGTATGATTCGGACGTGGATGGTATCGGCAACCTGTGCGACAACTGCCCTTTCAAGAGTAATGTCGCTCAGACTGATCGTGATGGTGACGGCTACGGCGATGCCTGTGACAACTGCCCCGACGATTATAATCCGTCCCAGGCGGACGATGATAATGACGGCATTGGTGATATTTGCGAAACAGCGACTGATATCGAAGACATCCTGGCTGCCGGTTTGCCGCAGGAGTTTGAATTGCACCAGAACTACCCGAATCCGTTCAATCCGGTCACGACCATATCGTTCAGCCTGCCCCGCACCGTCGGAGTGAAACTGGCTGTCTTCAATGTCGAGGGTCAACTGGTGCGATCACTACTTGACCGCTCGATGGGAGCCGGAGTGCATATGGTTACGTGGGATGGCCACGACAACAATAGATTGCCGGTCAGTAGCGGCGTGTATTTTTATCGCCTGGAGACCGCCAGTTTCGCCAACACCCGAAAGATGCTTCTTTTGCGATAGGAAAGCACGCAATCACATGGAAGTAGACCCCACCCGACGACGATGCCGCGTGGGGTTTCCTTGTTTGGCTAGGACACGATTGTGATTTCGGGAGTTGTGCGAATGCTCGCGCCTACCAGTACTTGTAGGCGATATCGCCACTCTTGTCAACCACGACCCGAATATTGATCATCTGGCCGCTATTGAAACCGCCCGGAATGTGACAGGTCTTGCGACGGGGTCGTATGCGATCGCGAGCAACGAAGCGCTCTCCGGACCAGGTGTACGTGATCACAACTATCTCGATGTCGTCGCCCGGCGATACCTCAAGATCATAACTGATCGTAGTGTCGGGGGCTCGCTTTTTGATCACATCACCGCGGCCATCGATACCAATATCGCGAGTGGCGAGGTTTTGATGCGAAAGCTCGATAGTACTATCTCCGGCAACGATGCGGATCTTGGCATCCACACCCAGGATAGTAATATTGGAACACAGACCTACTCGCTCATCGGCGCGAAGGTACCGGCAACCCGGCAGTTCCATCACCAGCGAAACAGGAACCGCGCCCCCGGCAGACGCGAGTCCGGCGCGGGCGAGTATTTCGGCCATGGGCAGACTCAGCACCAGGGTCTGCTGGATCGGAATCATCACCGTCGTATCGTAGGTCAAGCCTCTTATCTCCAGCGTCACCCGATGCTCCCCAGCCGATATCTGTTTGATCGTAACTGGCGCCGGAACGTCTATCAGCTTGTCATCAAGCCACACCGATCCGCCGGGAACATCGGTGAGCACGGTCAACTCGCCCATCTGCTTGGTAAGGGTCAACGATGGTTCAGGGACGGGCTTGGGATCACTGGGATCGCTGAAGGTGATAATACGGCGTTCGACCCAATTTGGCTTGATGCTCACGGTCATTGTTTGGGGTTCGTAGTAGCTCTGAAACACCGTCACCTGGTACTGCCCCACTTCCAGAGTGCATAGTGCCGGTGTCTCCAGAGCTCGTCCATAGAAACCATCAATCACAATCCGGGCTCCGGGAGGAGCGGACTCTATATAGAGGTAGCCATCTTCGGCCGCAGCGCCAGCCACGACGAAAAGACTCAGCATGCTGAGAACCAATGCTTTTCGCAATTGTGATATCATAGCAACAGCATAGCCCGATGCGGCGGAGATTCAACAAAAACTGGCGGACGCCCGGGGTTGCCGCAATAGTGGAACGAATCCGCGACATTTGGCTTGACACAGCGGTCGCATTGCACTATCCTAGGTTGACGAGTGTAATTTTCTACATTTACTGAGCAAAGGTTTCGTTCAGAAACATCGCTAACGCATTTGACAGTTCGAGGTACGTGTTCACTTCTTAATCGAGGAGTAGTTATGTCTCTGCGTTGCGGGCTTTTCAAGCCAACAAAATCTGTTCCGCCCGGTTTGGTGCTGGGGTTCGTCCTGCTCTTGATGGCGGTTGGACCGGTCTTGGCACAGGACACCACCGGCACTCTGGTGAGTATTAGCTCACTGACCAATGTCGAGCTTGGCGTACACGCCTTGCTGGATATCACGCTGGAGTCGGTGGACACGGCCAGGCAGTTCGGTGGCTTCGATCTGATGATCGCCTGGGACCCCTTCGGAATGAGTCTGACGAGTGTTGTGCCTGGTGCCTTGCTCGACACTTGCGGCTGGGAGTATTTCACTTACCGAGCCGATTCGGCCGACTGCTCTGGCTGGCACTATAGTACTGGCGTAGTACGCATTGTCGCCGTGGCCGACGTGAACAACGGTCCCAACTACCCGTCTTGCCACGGTGAGTTTCCCGGACAATTGGCCCAATTGGATTTCTTGACCACCTCGTCAAACAACTATCTCGGGGTACTCGATCCGGTCAGATTTCTATGGTGCGACTGCGGTGACAATGCCTTTTCATCGGTGGCCGGTGATACGCTCTGGATCTCCGACCAGGTTTGGGACTTTGGCTATGAAATCAGTAATCCGTACGAGGACTTCCCGACGTACTTCGGCGCTCGTGTGGAGTGCCCAGCGGATTCTCTCAATATTTACCGCGGCATCAATTACAAGAACGGTTCGATCGAATTCCGGGAAGGTGATAGTCTGGACATTGGCCATGGTGTGATGCTGGAAGTCGATAACAGCGAGACAATCTTCATGTACGACACTATGTCGGTGGCGATTCAATTGCAGCAAACCTGGCCAACGCAGGAACTCGGGGGATTCGATTTTCTGATTCAGCATCAGTTGCACAAACTTCGCTTTCTGTCTGCCACGCCCGGCTCACTGCTGGACGAATGTGGCTGGGAGTATTTCACTTACGTCTCGGGCAGTAGCACTACTTGCGGCGGCGCTCCCTGCCCGGAATACGTGGTGCGGGTTGTCGCTCTGGCTGATCTGAACAACGGTGACTTTCATCCGAGCTGCTACGCCGACTCAACCGGCACATTGGCCACGCTACAGTATGAAGTGCTGGAAGACTCGGCTGCCGTTTGGTCGGATTTTGTTCATATCGAGTGGGTATGGTACGACTGCGGCGACAACAGCCTATCGAATCGCAATGGTGATACGCTTTTTGTGTCGGACGAGGTCTTTGATGTCTATGGTGCTCCCATAACCGCCGATGGACCATTTCCCACCGAGTTTGGGGCACCAGACGAGTGTATTGTTGACACTGGTTCCGGCGTAATTCCGGCGCAACGATGTTTCGATTTCTTCAGTACCGGGACCATGGTAGCCTATGTGCTTGATATCGATGAGCGCGGCGACGTTAACCTGAACGGAGTGAGCTACGAAATCGCCGACTGGGTCATATTCACCAACTACTTCCTTTATGGTCTGGAAGTATTTACGGTCAACCTGGAAGGGCAGATCGCCGCGACCGATGTCAACGCTGACGGAATCGCATTGTCGCTGGCTGACCTGGTCTATCTCTATCGCGTCATCATCGGAGACGCCCTACCGATCGCCAAGAGCGGTCCCGCCACGCTTGGTCATGTAGTTCTCACTCAAGATGGCCTGGCCGGAACAATATCCGTGGCCTGCGATGACAGCCTGAGTGCTCTTTATCTCGTCTTCGACGGTGAGATTGAGCCGACCATCACCCTGCCCGATCACACCGCCGGCTACTACTATGATGGCAGTTACACCCGCCTGCTGATCTACCCCGACCTGAATGCACCAATCCCCCTGCCGCTGATTCCTAACGGTGTGACAGTATCCTACACTGGCGAGGCAGCCTTGATTTCGGCCGAGGCAGCTTACGACGGGGTCATGATCATGACGACGGAGATTCAGGGCAGTGGCAGTTGCTGTCAGATTCGCGGTAATATTGACAGTGATGGTCTTGGCGAGATAAACATCGCAGACCTGATATACCTGGTGGCTTTCATGTTCCAGGACGGACCGGAACCGGCCTGTATTTCGGAGGCGGACATCAACGGCGATGGCTCCGATCCCAACATCGCGGACTTGATCCACCTGGTTGGTTTCATGTTCCAGGAAGGCCCAGCTCCGGCGGTTTGTCCATAAGAGATCAGACACTGCAAGATACGAGCCCCCGGCCTTTGGTCGGGGGTTTCTTTGTAGAAACCCTCCTCACAAATCCCGATGCAACTTGAGCGCCCGCCGTTCGTAGAGATGTACACGAGAGACGAGTCACCGAGTTAAGGAGAGTCAAGATGAAACGTGTGTTAATACTGGCTATGTCGCTGGTGTTGCTGCTGGGCAGCGCCGAGGCTCGCCGCTACCACTCCAGCAAAAGCACCCATATCCACAATCATGACGATGACAATCGCGATTGCCGCCTGCGCAACCACGCCCTCGAAATCGAAGGCCACGATCTGCTGGTGACGGCGGTCGATCATGAGGATTTTGAAGTCGAGATAAATAGCGACTTTGAGCTGTTTATTGACGGCGACAAGGTGAAACTCGACGCCCAACAGCAGAAGCTGGTTGAAGAATACCATGGCCAGGTGTTCCTGGTGATCGACGAAGCGAAGGAAATCGGCTGGGAAGGGGCCAAAATCGGTCTGCAAGGCGCCGGCATCGGCGTAAAAGCGATTAAGGGCGTCGTCAAGATGATCTTCACTTCTTATGATGAAGATGATCTTGAGCGTGACATGGACCGCGAGGCCGAAAAGATCGAAGCCCGAGCCGAAGCGCTTGAGGATCGAGCCGACAAGATCGAAGACATGGCTTATGATCTTGAAGACATGTTCGACGAAATGGTCGAAGTGATTCCCGAACTCAAAGAACTGGATTGGTAGTGCGTCTGCCGTCATAGTGGTTCGGTACCTACGTCTTTGCACCCTCACTGACTCCGGTGAGCAGCGAGGGTGCCTTTCGTGCGGCCGACACACCCGATCCTGAGACCTTCTCCGCGCCACCCCCTTTGCGAAGAAGGTCTTTTTGTGTGCCACAGGCACCTTTTCTTGGCAAGGTTAGTTGACAGGCGAGTCGGCGGAGTCATATTGCTGATGTGAGCCAACCAAGAAGAATCAAAGTCCTTGCTCTCGAACCTTATTACGGCGGGAGCCATCGTGCCTTTCTTGACAATTGGCGTGATCGATCGATGCATGACTGGACTCTCTTAACCCTTCCAGCCACCAAATGGAAGTGGCGGATGCGGCACTCTTCGGTAACGCTGGCGGAACAGGCCAAGGAACTCATCCGTAATGGCGCACACTGGGATTTGATCCTGGCGACTGACATGCTGAACTTGGCCGAGTTCAAGGGATTGATCGATCCGGAAGTAGCGCGGCTCCCAGCGGTTGCGTATTTTCACGAAAATCAGCTTACTTACCCGACTCAGGCGGACGAGAAACGTGATTATCATTTCGCCATGAGCAATCTTGTAAGCTGCCTGGCGGCGGATCAAGTCTGGTTCAACAGCGAGTTCCACCGCAACTCATTTATCTCTGCGGTGGACGAATGGTTGGCCCGTATGCCGGACAATTGCATGCCGAGTGCGGCTGAGACCATCAAGAGGCGCAGTCTAGTATGGCCGCAGGGGTTCGAAGCTATGCCAGGGCGATCTGATCGCAGGCCGGGAGCGATGCGAATCTTGTGGTCAGCTCGCTGGGAGTATGACAAGAACCCGGAAGACTTTTTTGCCGCTTTGAGACAATTGAAAAGTGATGGCGTAGCGTTCCGACTGAGTGTGATCGGCCAGCAATTCACCGACAGCCCGGCTATTTTTGAACAGGCAAAGAAGGAATTCGAAACAGAGATTGATCGTTGGGGATTTCAAACATCCCGGGAGGAGTATATTGCCTGCTTGCTTGATGCCGACATAGTCGTTTCGACCGCCCAGCACGAATTCTTCGGGGTCGCGGTGGTCGAGGCGATTGCCGCCGGGGCGCGGCCTTTGCTGCCCAACCGTTTGGCGTATCCGGAAATTCTCCGGGGCGGGGACAACCTCGATCCGGACCCGTTCCTCTACGATGGTACCGTGACGGATTTGGTCCGGCAGATATGCGAGTTGAGTGCCCAAATCGAAACTACGTCGTTGCTGGATGATGATCTTGTGAGGCTCCAGAACGGTATTCGCAGGCTTGAATACGATCGGCTCGTGCCAACCCTGGATCGTGGACTGGAGGATGTTTGGTCCGGTGGTTCGGGGCGCAACAATTTGTCCCTTGACCCGTAGATAAGGGTTGAGACACTTGCATGGGTGTATTGGTTTGGAAGGCATAACAAGATGAAAGCTATCGGAGTCATTTTTATCGTTTTCGGCGCCCTGATTTTTCTGGGCGGTGGCGGCCTAGGCCTCATCGGCGGATTGGTGGGAGCGGTTTTTGGCCTGATAGGTGTCTTGCTTGGTGCCATCACCGGCGTAATCGGCGGCCTGCTCGGCGGACTCATTGGTGTGGTGGCATTACTGGTTACGCTGGCCCTGCCCGTGATTGTGGTCATCCTGGTCGTAGGCGGTCTGGTGAGGATCGTCGCCAGCTGAATTCAGCCTCTCCCCTTTCTCTGAACCTCTCAACATATTATACTGGCCGAGAAGACTAAGGAATTTCCCCGGGGGGTACTATGCCTGACAACAAGAAATCAGCTGATTGGTCCACGGGACACCGTCGCGAGGCACTCATCTGGCAACGTAAGGGAATGTGGCGAGAGGATACGTTAAGCAAGCTGGCTGCCTGGTTAGGGCTCAGGAAGGGAATGAAGGCCGTCGATGTAGGCTGTGGCCTTGGCTATTTGGGCTATACGTTCTGGCCGTTTTTCGGCGAGGGGGGCAGTTATCACGGCATCGATCGATCTGATAAACTCATTGAAGATGCTCGTAACAGCGCCGTAGAATGGGCCGAAGGGGGTAAGGCACAGTTCACGGTCGGCAGTGCTTATGAGCTTCCGGATTCCGACGCCAGCGCCGACTGGGTGATGTGCCAGACACTGCTCATGCATCTGGAGGAGCCGGAGCGAGCGTTAGCTGAGATGGTACGCATAGCCAGGCCCGGAGCATTGATATCCTGCAATGAGCCGGACAATCTATCGGCGAGCATGGCGGTTCCCTTTTGCTCTGTGCCTGAATTCACTACCGAAGAGCGATTGCTTCTGCACAAGATAGGTCTGGTGGCTCAGGAGGGTCGCAAGAAGCTCGGCCGAGGCGATCATGCGATTGGAAATCGGCTGGTTGACATGATGAACAGGGTTGGTTTGGTTGATATCGACATCCGCATGAACGACCGCGTGCAGTTTCTACAGCCTCCTTACGAGGGCGAGATTCAGCAGAACAATCTCATGCGGTTGAAGAAGTCCATGCTCGACGATGGTGCCGCCAACGAACGATTTGAGGCGTGTCGCGAGGAGTTCCTGGCGGGAGGGGGAGACAACGCGGAGTTCGACCGGACCCTGGAGATCCTGGAACGGCATCGCTCGTCAATCCGGGAGCAGATCGAGGCGGGCAGCTATGTCAGCTGTGTGGGACTCCAATATCTAGTGGCCAAGGGCCGCAAGCCACAGTGACATAGCTAGGGGCAGGCGGGGAGTTCTGCGCCCTCCTGAAACATGAAGGCCACGAGCATGATGACGTCGGAGATATCTGGGGTCGTACCCGAGGCATCAATATCGGCGTTTCCCAAACAATACGGAATCGGCCCCTGCTGGAACAAGTATATCACCATGTAGATCAGGTCGGCGATGTCAGGCACCGAGCCATCGTAGTTGACATCACCCCGCAGGCGGCAACAAGAGATGTCCCCAATTGCAAATGATTGCCAGTAGCCGTGAAGGGCCGCGCCTTCACCCGTCGTGCCAACGACCGGCTGCCCCAGACTACCGCTGACCGAAAAACTATCCGAACCAGCCTCGCTGGCACCGGCGGTAATCGCCTGCCAGTCGACCTGCTCGTCGGCAATCGCAAGCCCAGCGAGTAGGCTCAAGATCAAGGCGACCAGAAATGTCCGTGACGAACTCATTCCGTAATATAACCAGATTTCCCGAACGAGCAACTAACACAAAAACAGCCGGCCCCGTGAGGGACCGGCTGGAACAATCAAGATTGATACGTCAGATAGGCGGCTACTTGGAGGCGGAGAAAGTGACGATCACCTTGCCGCTGTCAATCACGAAGCCAGAAGAGGAGCCACCATCGGCGAGACCATAGTAATGGAATTGACCGGTTTTCACCAACGTCTTGAGCGTTGCTACGTTGGTTATGTAGGCAAACGAGTTGCCGTACGTCAGATGGGTCGTGCCGGGTGACAACGTCAGGCCATCAAGGATCTGCGTTGTATGGGCAGCCACATCAGAGCCATTGGAGTAGATAGTCCCGTCGGCGTCATCTATGTACACATCGAAAGTGATGGCTGTCGCCTCATTGTTATCAAACCACATCTCGAAGCCGACCAGATCGATTCCGTCGATGTTGTCCTTGTTGTCTTCCCAGTCCGACTCATCGGTGATGTCGACATTATAGTAGTAGAATCCGGATTGGGTTGTGAAACTGAAGGGTTCGACGATCACAAAGGTCCCGGAGATCAGAATGCATCCGCCGATCAGAAGAGCTATGGAGATAATTCCCAGCAGTCCAAGTTTGTTGAATATCTGTTTCATATTGTGACCTCCTATTCGGCACCGAAGTAATAGTTGAGGCCGGCTGTCAGCCACAGTGACTTGTCGGAGCTGCCGCCTTCAGTAGGAACGACGTTGAGCTTGCCGCGCAAGTCAATGGCCATGCTCGGGGCTACGCCAATATTCAGACCCAGACCACCGCCGAAACCGAAATCGGTTCCGCCTTCGTCGAAAGCACCAATTTGGTCGTTCGAGGTCTTGAAGAAGCCGAGTCCGACAAAGAAATAAGGGGCCATGCCCTGAGCACCAATCGGCGCACCGAGTTTGCCATCAACGCCGAAAGCGGTGATCTTGGAGCCTTCGAGGTCATTAGTTATGCCAGCGATATCCAATTCCGGATCGCCGTTACTGACTGTAGCGAAGTACGGCTCAAAAGTGAACAGGGGCAGACCGCCGATGATGGCCTTTACGCCAAAAGCGGTACCCGAGCCCTGATCGTCCTGG